>JBMFHN010000001.1:0-67086 GCA_049976805.1 Occallatibacter sp.
GAAGAGAGAACACGCTTGACAGCCAGCGCAATCAGTTCCGGAGAAATTTCGGTTCCCTGTTGAGCCATGAATCCTACCTCCTCGTTCCGCCTAGAGCGCCACGCTAAGTTCAGTGGGCGGGGCTCCAAGTTTCACATACTGAGTCTCTTTGTTGTGGAGCAATGCGGCCAGTCCCTGATACCGGGGACGGGCCATCGGATCATTGCGCGATGGAACGGGGTGGGGATGCTCGCCCTTCGCGTACTTGGCCGCATTGCGGCCAATCGCGCGGAGAACCTCCCGGTCAACCAGCGGAGATTGCGGGAAAAGCTCCAGGTTCTGGAGAATTTCGAGATCCCGCTGATGGATCACCGTGGTGCCACGGCACAGAATTCCGATGCCGATGCCCGAACCGCTTAACAAAGCTGCATCGTGAGCAATGGCGCCCACATCCGCCGTCCGGTTGACGCGGACAAGACGCGGTTTGAGTCCTTCCTCCTCGATGCCGGCGAACAACTCTTTCAGCACGTCGTGATGCGGAATGTCGACAATGGTTTTGGTCATGATGGTGCCAAACGCAGGGGGCACGCCGATCACGACTTCATTTCTGTCGGTTCCAGTCTTCGCCACGCCGAGTTCCTTGAACGAAAGAGGTGGAACCTTCGCTTCCTGGCGCTTGGGAGGCTGCTCTTCCGACGGCGATTCCCGCAACACATCCAGGATGATTTGCCTTACCAATTCTTCTGTGATTTGCATGGATTCAAGCCTCCTGCCCTAGACATCCTTGGGGTCGATTGCCTGCGGGATATTCTTCAGCTTCTCCCAGCGCTCACCCTCAAGCCGGTATCCAGTGCCTGGTCCCTCGTAATCATTCGCATTATTGACTGCGCTCACCACCTCGAACTTGTCCGTGTAAGCGGCCGAAGTCTGCAGATAGTCGCCGGCGACCTTGCCGATCTGCATCTGCAGCACGGCGTCGGCAATGTCCCTGAAGCCGCGCTTGGCCAGAGCGCGCACAACGTCCAGGCCGGTGCCGCCGCGCTTCATGAACTCGTCGATGGCGCGCAGATCCTCGTTCATATTGCGGTCGCCGATGTCCTTGCTGCCATGCGCGTAGGTGACCAGCTCCACTTCCTCGTCGGTGATGGGAGGGAGCCCGAGTTCATCGAAGACGGCCTGCAGGGCCCGCGCCGCCTTGTTGCGCACGGCGATCACGCCTTCTTCGGTGACCGGGATCAGGCCGCCATCCACCTGCAGATCGCGCTGCAGGACGAGGTAGTCGTCATAGTCATCCACGTCGTGTGTGGATCCGGCAAACATGTTGTCGTAATTCGGTTCGGCGGCATAGCCCGAGAAGATGTAGTCGGTGCCAGGCAGGAACTGCATCAGCATGCGCGCCGTGTTGCGCTCGATCGAATGGGTGAACGTCTGGTCGTTTCCCGAAGCCACTTCCAGGTTCATCAGCACGGTACAGACATTTTCCGCCAACACCGTCTTGATGCCCGCCGGAACGGAGCCAGGAACGCCGATGACACTGATGGAACCATTCTGCAGCCCCTGGACTCCAGCGCCCTTGGTGATCATGATGCAGCGGATTTCCAGATAGAGCATCGACTTGCCTTCCGCATAGCCCATCTGCACTTCCGAACCCGTGCCCGAGGTAAAGCGCATCTTGAGGCCGCGGGAAGCATAGGCCGAAGCCAGAAAAGCCTTCGACCAGGGCGTGTCGTCGCCGTCCACAAACACCTGCTCGGTTCCATACACGGATACCGTCTCGGCGTAGTGGGTCAGCCCGCGCATTCCCATGCTCAGTTCCAGTGCTTCTTCGACTGCGCACTGGGCGAGAACTCCCGGGCGTCCGGTCTGTCCGCCCACAAGCAGAGCCATGGCGTTCATGGGAGCGTAGCGAACCACGCCAACCGTGGTTTCAATTTCAGCAAAGCCTCGGTAGGCAGCCTCGGCCGCGTCTGCGGCCAGCAGCGGAGCCGAGTCTTTCAGATTCGTTACGTGAGCCTGATTCATGGGCGTCTTGCGGGAGCGCAGCTTCTGCATCGCCATCATCAGTTCCACAACATTCAGCTCACGGAGGATGGCGACGATTTTCGCCGGTGACAGGCCAACCGACAGGCGGACCAGCTCCGCGCGCGGCACGTTGATGTCCACCAGCATGCGCGCAAACTTCACGCAGTCGATGGCCATCGCTTCTTCAGCAACCGTCTTGTCAATGCAGTGATCGGCAATGAAGGTATCGATCAGATCGAAGTCTTCACGCGGCTTTCCGTCCAGCTCGACCACCACGCCGTTTTCGATCCTGATGCTGGGCTGGGGGTCATTCGGGCTGTCCATGGCGACCAGTCCCACATCGACCCATTCCTTGATGAATCCGTCCTTGTTGACCGGTCGGTCGGCAAGCACTTGGAAACGCTTCTGTCTTTTCGCCATTGCAGACCTCCTTAGATGTACGGTGTTCCGAGTGACTTCGGCGTTTCTCCCCACCCGCAAAGAAGCTTGTTACCCACTTCGCGGCCGGAGATCACAGCCTGCCGCACGGCGCCCGAGTCCCCCGTGATCCAGATGAAGACTTCGTTGCTGAGGCTGGTGTTCTTCTTCGGAGTTCCGAGGCCCAGCACCTCGACATCAGCAGCCTTGACCGCGGTGTCGATCATCAACATGCCGATGACGGCCGGAGCGCCGAGAATCAGGCCAAAAGCCCTGCCCTCGGGAACGCCGAAGGCCTTGCTCAGAACCTTGCTGGCGCGAGCCGTGTACTGGTTTTCGGTGTATCCCTGGTTGTTCGCGTACACATCGCCGAAATATTTGTGCAGGCTTCCCAGGGTCACTTCCACGGCGCGGCGGGCGTCGGAGACGTCCTCAGCGCCAAAGATGATCAAGTTGCCGTGGCCGGCTCCGCCCTTGGTATCTCTCGGCATTTCGATCAGGATGACTTCGGTGTTGGTGGCCTTGATCGCTTCATCGGCCGCCATCAGTTGCGGACCTGCTCCCACACGTCCACCGATCACGCCGATCGATCGGTACTTGGTGTCGAAACCAAACAACTGATGAATCGCCGGATCAAGGTTCGCAATCACGATGCCCTGCGTATCGCCGTCCGCAACGCCGATATACTCCGTGAGATGCGTCAGGTCGGAAGCGACAGCCTTAGCCTCCGGGGGCGCGCTCGTAGCGGCTGCAGGTGCCGCACTCGCCCGCTTCATGACTTCCTGCAAAACTTTGTTGATCAAATTTTCTGACTCTGACATCGATCATTCCTCCACGTGATATCCGATTACGCGGGTAATCCGTCGCGGTTCGCTATATAGCCTCGGGGGTGGCGGGCAAAATCTTCTCCACATCCATGTGCGGCCTCGGAATCACGTGCACCGAAACCACTTCGCCAACTTTGGCGGCAGCGGCGCTTCCAGCATCGGTCGCGGCCTTCACCGCGCCCACATCGCCGCGGACAAATACGGTGACCAGGCCGGCGCCAATCTTCGTCTGCCCGACCAGAACCACATTTGCGGCCTTGACCATCGCATCGGCTGCTTCAATGCTTGCGACCAAGCCGCGCGTTTCGATCAGTCCCAACGCTTCTTTTTCCTTTGCCATCTGACCTTCTCCTTGGTGACGGTTGTTTGCATTTAGAGCGAAGGCAAACGGCTACCTCTCCATCTGCCCCAGACCGCAGCTCTTCCTGTGTCGAGCTACGGGTATCCGGCCCCTTGAATGCACGCAAGGCGCCACAAGAAGATGCCCCCCTCCTTTTTCCCGCAACCTTGCTGTCTTCTTGCAGATGCGCAAAAGATTTCCACCGGCGGCAGCGCGCCGGGACCTGTCCGTGTCAGGTTTTTTGACAGGAGTTGACAGCGAACTTCGTCAGCAGGCTGCTCAAAAGATCTGCCTGCTTCCGTTCTTGAGGATCGGGGATGAAGAGTCGGCATCGCACCCCGCGGTGGTGTGGGGATTCGCATGGAGGAGCGGAAGACTGCGTGCCGGAACAAGCGCCTGAAAGTGCGCGGAAGCGGACGAAAAACGATCCTCCTCTTTCCCTTTCATCCTGCGCCGCTCGTTCACCGAACGGAGCAGGATGAAAGTTCAGGATCAGGACCGCCTGGAATTTCTACCGATAGGGAGTCGTACGGGAGGCTCCGCTGTTTTTCGCGCTCAGGCCTGCTGCCGCGGAATTCCCAGTCTTTTCATGCGGTACAGCAGCGTCGTGCGGGGAATTCCCAGTCGCGAAGCCGCTCCATCCCGCCCGCTCAGCACCCAGTTGGTTTCATGCAAGATCTGTTCGATATGATTGCGTTCCATCTCGAAAAGGGTTCCGCGCGGCTGAGGCTGCCTGGCCGGTTTCTCCGTGGGCGGTAGTTTCGCCTGTCCCAGTTCCGCAAACGGCGAGAGCAGGATATTTCCCGGAGAAAGGATGACCGCTCTCTGGATCAGATTCTGCATTTCACGAATATTTCCCGGCCAGTGGTAGCGTGTCAGCTGTTCCATCACGCTGGCGGGAATCTCCTCGATCTTGCGATGCATCTTGCGGGTGTACTCAGCGACAAAATGCCGCACCAGCAAGGGAATATCCTCTGTTCGTTCGCGCAATGAAGGCAGGTGAATGGGGAAAACATTCAAACGGTAAAACAGATCTGCCCGGAACTGGTTATCCAGCATCATGCTTTCCAGATCCCGATTGGTTGCCGCAACCAGGCGAACGTCCACCTTGATCGGCCGGGTGCTTCCCAGCCTTTCAAATTCCTGTTCCTGCAAGACCCGGAGCAGCTTGGGTTGCAATTCCGGAGGAATGTCGCCCACTTCATCCAGAAACAGCGTTCCTCCGTTGGCCAGCTCAAAGCGCCCGATCTTCCGGGTCGTCGCTCCGGTAAACGCCCCCTTTTCGTGACCAAAAAGCTCACTTTCCAAAAGGGTTGCGGGGATGGCCGCGCAGCTCATCTTCACAAACATCATGTCGCGACGCCGGCTTCGATTGTGGATCTCGCGCGCCACCAGCTCCTTGCCCGTTCCGGTCTCTCCGCGGATCAGCACCGTCGAATCGGTCTTGGCGACATTGGCAATGAGCTCAATGGCCTTGCGGATGGAGTGGCTGTCGCCGAGAATATGTTCCGCCTCCTGGCTGGCCTGGATTTCATTCGTCAGATACAGGTTTTCGCCCACCAGCCGCTCACTGGACCGGCTCAACTGCTGATACTGCAGCGCATTCTCCATGGCGATCGCCACCTGGCGAGCGACCTGCGTCAG
This sequence comes from Occallatibacter sp., assembly GCA_049976805.1. GTDB lineage: Bacteria > Acidobacteriota > Terriglobia > Terriglobales > Acidobacteriaceae > Telmatobacter. The sequence continues at coordinate 5,230 of JBMFHN010000001.1, forward strand.
AAAATTCATGTCGTGCTCGGAGAAAAACTCCTTGCGCCGGTCGCTCAGATGCAGCACGGCGAGTGTGCGGCCGGCTCCCCGCACGGGGATAAAGCACCCGGAATGAAATCCCTCACTTCGATTGATGCTCTGCACGTGCGGGTTGGGCCCTTCGGGGGGATTCCCGTAGCGATACGGCTTGCCGGTGGCAAAGGCAATTCCCGGACCAGAGCCTTCAATTTCCATCACCACGCCTTCGCGGAGAAACCCGTTGCTGGTGGGAAAATCGAGCCCTCGAATGCGGAATCGCCGGGCATCGGCATCGGGCATCGACATGCACACGGAATCGCATTGCATGGCATGGCGAACACTTGCGGGAATCAGATGGAAAAGCTCTCCCAGGTCCAGCTTTGACACCACTGCGTTGTTGACGTCGAGCAGCAATTTGAGTCGCTCCTGGCTTTCCCGCAACGCGATTTCCGCCTGCTTCCGCTCCGCGATGTGCAGCGACTGCTGCAGATTCTGGTAGGCCCGCTGGGACAACTGGTTGGCAAAGATGAAGACCAGGTTGGCGATTTCCTTGAACTGCTCCAGCGACATGGTGGGAACTTCCTGCAGCGCCTGACGGAACTCTTCCTCGTCGGCCCCGATCTCCCGCGCGTAACGGAGCATCTGCGCCTCGTCGTTCAGTTCGTTCTTCACCTGTCCGATCAGCCAATTGCCCACATGCTGGCCGCCCACGGTGATGCTGGCGCCGGCGTCCCACAATCCTCCACTCATGCAAATCTGAATAATCGGCCCCTGATCGTTCTGTCTGCCGATGATCGAGTCGGAATGAAAGCAATTCATCCGGCCTTTTTCCGTTTTTCGCACAATATCATTACATAAACGGCAGAAATTGCTGTAGTTACATACGGGAGTTCCATCGGGAAGCGTGATAATCGACGCGACATGGGTGGCAATCGCAAAAGCGTCTTGAATCTTTTGCAACTCTTCGACACTGAACAAGTCGGTCAGGGAGATTCTCGGGAATATCTTTTTCCCCTCGGATTTCTCTTCCTTGGCTTTGGACGCTGTGAGCATCTCCAATTTGGGTATCCTCCTTGCCGGGTTCGGCCATTCCGCCCCCTTGCTGTGCACCCGGATCACCCGCCCGGAGAACGCACAACATGATGACATACGATTCCTGTCCACTGTCAAGCAGTGTCGAAAAGTTGACATTCATGCAGTGTGTTGCCAACTGGAACCGCACTTGCCTTGGCCCATCCCCGAAGAGGCGTCAGCGCGGGGACTTCGAAGGGCGATGCGGAGATCGACAACGGGCCGAAGATGGAAGTCTGCAAGGGTCGAACCAGAATCAGGGCAGCCGTTCCTGTAGAGTGTGAGAAGGCGCTCCCGACCCGGAACGCCGCTTTTTCGCGCCGTGGAAAGTCCAGTTTTGACATCTTTCTCCAACGTGGATGCGCCAGCCAGGGCAGACAAATTGCCCGCTTTGCTGTCTTCGGTCTTTGGTTTTGCGGGCTTTCGGGCCAACCAGGAGGCGGTTTGCCGCGCGGCGATCGCCGGGCGAGACCTGCTGCTGGTGATGCCGACCGGATTCGGCAAATCGCTTTGTTACCAATTGCCGGCCCTGGCGCTGGGCGGCACGGCGCTGGTGATCTCACCGCTGATTGCTCTGATGGAAGATCAGGCGGCGAAACTGGCCACGCTGGGGCTGCGGGTGGCGCGGATTCACTCCGGTTTGGATCGCGCCGTGTCGCGGCAGGCGTGCGCGGACTACCTGCGCGGTGAGCTGCAATTCCTGTTCATTGCGCCGGAGCGGCTGCGCGTGCCGGGCTTTGGCGAGATGCTGGCCAGGCGCAAGCCAACGCTGGTCGCCGTCGATGAGGCGCATTGCATCTCGCAGTGGGGCCATGATTTCCGCCCGGATTACCGGATGCTGGGTCAGTATCTGCCGGCACTGCGGCCGGCGCCCGTGCTGGCGCTGACGGCCACGGCCACGCCCGAGGTCCAGGCCGACATCCTGTCCCAACTGGGAATGACGAACCCGGCGCGCTTCATTCATGGCTTCCGGCGCGAGAATCTGGCCATCGAAGTGGTCGAATTGCCGCTCTCGGAGCGGCCGATGGCAATCTGCCGGCTGCTGGCTGCGCCGCAGCGACGGCCGGCGATCGTGTATGCGCCCTCGCGCAGGACGGCCGAGACGCTGGCGGCAGAGCTCAGCCTGACGGGTTCCGCCGGCAGGGGGAAGCGGGTTCAGGCTGCAGCCTACCATGCGGGTCTGGACGCGGCGACACGGCAGAGGGTGCAGGCCGCCTTCCAGGCCGGCGAACTGGAAGTCGTCGTTGCCACCATCGCCTTCGGCATGGGCATTGACAAGGCCGATATTCGCACCGTGATCCACGCCGGGCTGCCGGCCACGCTCGAAGGCTATTACCAGGAGATCGGCCGGGCCGGGCGCGATGGCGCTCCCAGCCGCACCTTCCTGATGCACAGCTACGCGGATCGGCGCACCCACGACTTCTTTCTCAACCGCGACTACCCTCCGGTGGAACATCTGAGCCGGGTTTACCGGGCGCTCGGCAGCCAGCCGCGGCCGGTTGAAGAACTGCGCGCGGCCTGCAAACTGAGCGAGGAGGAGTTCGACAGGGCGCTCGAAAAGCTGGAGACGCACGGCGGAGCGCGGGTCGACTTCGATGGCGGCGTAACAGGCGGCGGAACGGAATGGAAAAAGACCTACGCGGCTCAGGCGCAACTGCGCGGCGAGCAGTTCGAGAAAGTGATGCGCTTTACGGCCTCGGGCGATTGCCGGATGGCCGCGCTGGTGGGTCACTTCGGCGATGTGGAAGACGCGAGCCAGCCGTGCGGGATTTGCGATGTCTGCGATCCGGGCGGCACGGTGCTGCGACTCTTCCGCAGCCCGACGGCGGCCGAGCGAGGCCTGATCGAGGCGATTGTCGGCGAACTGCGGGCGGTGGATTCGAGGGCGGTCGGAACGCTGCAGCGCAATCATGATCCGGCGGGAAGGCTGAGCCGGAACGAGTTCCACGGGCTGCTGGACGCGCTGGTGCGCGCCGGCCTCGTCGAGATCGAAGAGGCGGAGTTTGAAAAAGCGGGCGAAGTGATCCGCTTCCGCAAGGCGCGGCTGACGGACGCCGGCCTGAACTGGCGGCCCGGTTCGCCGCTTGAACTGCGGATCAGCGACGGCGTGGCGGAGGGGTTCGGCGGGCAGACGCCTGCGCGTTCAAAGAAATCGAAAACGGTGGGCAAGACGGGCATGAAAAAGTCCGCGGCCGGTCCATCCAACGTGACGGCGCAGAAGCCATCGACGGGGGCCGAAGCGGCTCTTGCGGAGCGGCTCAGGGAGTGGCGCGCGGCCGAGGCCAAACGGCTGCGGGTTCCGGCTTACATGGTGCTGCACGATCGCACGCTCGAGGCCGTGGCGCGGGCGCGGCCGGCCAGCCCGAAACAGCTGCTGGAGATCGACGGAATGGGCCCGGCCAAGGCGGAACGCTTCGGCGAGGCCATTCTCGGATTATGCGCCGCTGCCGAGTGAGGAAGTCTGGTGGCCCTGCGCAGCGGAGACAAACGGCTCCGCGCCGCTTACCGGTTCGCCGGACACACACAACGCTGGTAATCCTGTGCGGTGTCGTTCGACAACAAACAGACATATTGTGGCCAGAATGCCCGCAGCACAGGAGAAAGATGACCCAGCGAGAAGTCGTCGATGTATCTCTGACTGGCCTCCGTCTTCGCGCCCGGATCCGCCGCGAATCCGGCAATCAGCTTTTTGACAGCCGGAGCGGAAAAGAGGGGCTGGTGGAAGCTGCGCGCGAAATCGTATTCTTCCCGCCAGGAGGTGCCGGCACCGGTCAGGTTCGAGGCGGCATAAACGCGGTAATCCACGAGCGCGGCGGAGACCGGATCGACCTCGGCGACCGTAAACGAAGGGGAATTTCCGTGGATCGGCGAGATGGAGGCGATCATCTTGACGGCAACGCCCTGCGCGGATGCGCTCCGCGGGCCATCCGGCCGCAGGAGGCGCAGTTCGTCCATGTGAGTGTGCGCAAAGATGGCCAGCCGGATCACATCGCCCGAGCCGGCCAGCACCTCGGCCAGTTTTTCCGAGGACAGGAACATCGCCGGACGCTGGCCTCCGCATACATTGTCCAGCCGGATGATGGTCGAATAGAGATCGACGCCCGGCGGAATGTGGCCCATGATCCAGATGTTTTGCCGTCTGGTGCGGGCGAGGGCAAGTTGCCGCCGAAGCCAGGCCAGCTGAACCGTGGCCGCGGCCGGATCGGCTTTGCCGGCACAGGTCCGGTAGTTGCGCGACAGAAAGATGTCATCGAGCACCAGCAGGCGCGTGTTTTCGATCGGCGCAGGCAGGGAAACGCTGTAGTAGCCGCCGGCGGCAAAGGTCCGTTGCGCGCCGGATCGCTCACCAGCGGGAAAATCCCCGGTAATTTCCCGCCCCATGGCTGTCAGGAACCCGCTCTGCATATCGAGCCTGTAGTCGCCGCAGTCGGAGTCGTTATTGCCCAGGGCCAGATAAACGGGCACGCCGGGGAAGGCCTGGTAGAGCTTGCTGATTACGTAGTCCAGGCTCTTGCGCACGAACTCCCGGTAGGCCTGCGGTGAAGAGTGGGGAAACAGAACGTTGTACTTGCAGGCAAAGGCATGGGAGATCAGATCGCCGCTGACGGTGACGAACCGGGCGCCGCGAGCGGTTGTGCGCATGGCCTCCAGACTGGAGGCGAAGAGAGGAAAGGAGGTGTCGGAGCCGTGGGTGGGACAACTTCGCTCCAGGGCCGCGAAGTGCCGCTCCCGATCAGGCGAGGCGGGCGCGGCGAGAATGGCGTCCCAGGCGCTTGCCGGAGCGGCTGCCAGCTGAGAAACCTTGGCGGTATCCCAGAACGGCTCAAAATGAATGTCGCTCAGCAGGAGGGCGGGAACGGTCCTTCCCGACAGCGCCCCCTGCAGGGCCGATGGCACGGCATCCAGCGGAGCCGATTTCCCCCTCGCCGCTCCGGGTTGTGCGATCTGCGCCAGAGCCGCGCTGGCCAGCAGCAGGAGGCCGGCCAACACGCCACAGCACCCAGCGCGTGCGCGCCGAAGAACGGAGGGCAGCCTCGCTTGCAGGGTGAAGCCCCCGGCTGCCGCTTCCAGTTCGTTTCCGGATTGCGCCAGATCCCTCACCGCGTTCTTTCTCCGCCTGCGTCCGGGCCCTGCGGCTTGCGCAATCGTGCCCTTCCACCCCGGAAGAACACCCGACCGCGCCCGGATCCAGTTGCTTAACCAGATGCCGGATTCTCTATCCGACGCGCTCGATGACAACCGACTGGAGCACAACGGGCGTCTTGGGTTTGTCCTGACTGTCGCGCTGGACAAGCGAGATTTTGGTGACGATCTCCTGACCTTCGACGACCTCGCCGAAGATGGTGTGGTGGCCGGTGAGCCAGGGCGTGGGCGCGACGGTGAGGAAGAACTGGCAGCCGTTGGTGTTGGGGCCGCTGTTGGCCATGGCCAGCTTGCCGGCGCGGTCAAAGCGATGCGGAGAGCCCTTGGTTTCGTCGGCGAAACGATAGCCGGGTCCGCCCATGCCCGTGCCTGTGGGGTCGCCGCCCTGGATCATGAAATCGGGAATGACGCGGTGGAAGACGGTGCCGTCATACAGCTTGTCCTTGGATTTCTGCCGCGTGGCGGGGTGGGTCCACTCCTTTGCGCCCTCGGCCAGTTCGATGAAGTTCCTGACGGTGACGGGGGCGTCGGTTTCGAAAAGCCGGACGGTGATCTTGCCTTCGGTGGTGGTGAAGACGGCGTAGGTTCCGGTCGCAAGTGTCATGGAAATACTCCTGGATTTCGTGCCGGATGTGCCGCGGGTCGCGGACCTCGGCAGGGCGGACATCCGGATTCACACATTGTTCTGCGCGGTCGCCTGCTTCCGGCGCTTTGAGGTTTCCGGCTTGAAGCGAGATCGGAAGAACCGGACGCCTGTGAAGCCGAAGGCAACTGCTGGTTCAGGGCTTACGGACTGGGAACCGGCGGCAGCGGCTGGCCCGCGGGCACGATTGTCACTTTTTTCAACACCACGGGCGTGAGCGGACGGTCATTGGCGTCGCGTGGAACGCGGGCGATGGCTTTGACCACGGCGAGGCTCGGCGGATCGCACTGACCAAAGATGGTGTAGTGCTGGTCGAGCGACGGATACGGCACTTCGGTGATGAAAAACTGGCTGCCGTCGGTATCAGGACCGGCATTGGCCATGGCCAGGCGGCCGGCCACGTCGAAGTTCAGGTTGGGATCGAACTCATCATTGAACTGATAACCGGGACCGCCCATCCCCGTGCCTGTCGGGTCGCCGCCCTGAATCATGAAATCGGGAATCACACGATGAAAGGTGGTGCCGTTATAGTACGGCTTGCCATGCTCCCGGCGATGGGTGACAGGGTCGATCCAGTCCTTGGTGCCTTCGGCCAGGCCAATGAAGTTGGCCACGGTCTGGGGCGCCTGCCTTGCGAAGAACTGGCAGGTGATGCGACCCATTGACGTGTCCATCACCACGGAGGGGCCGTTGGGATGGACGAGGGCTGCGGCGGTGGCCTGCGGAGCCTCCGGTAGATCATCGGCCGACCTGGCGGACTGGCGGGCAAAAACCGCCATCGAGGTCGAAGCGAAAAAGGCCACGGCCAGCGCGGGAACGAAAAGCGTGGAAGTGATTTTCATGCCGACTCTGAGGGTACATCATGCAGCCCGGCGAGGACCAGAGCGCACACCTTTTAGCCTTCCAGGGCGGATCCCGGAGGTCTTCAACTGCCTTTCCGGCAGCGCGTCATGATGGCGGCGTGGAGGCGTTCCCGCAGGTTGGAAGGAAGATCGTAAATCTCATGGGAGCGATAGATTTCAATGGTTTTGCGGGTGGTGTTGAAGATGACTTCGCAGTGCCCGCAGTGGCCCAGATGATTCTGCAATTCGGCGCGCATATCGGCGTTGACCGTGTCGTCGATCAAGTCGTCGAGCAGAGCGAGAAACTCTTTGCAGGTCACTGATCCACTCCCATTTTTTCCGTTCCCGCCGGTTTGCTCTTGCGAAAATAACGGCTCAGCCGCTCGCGCAGTTGCAACCGGGCCCGCAACAGGCGCGACTTGACGGCCGGCACGCTCAACCCCAGCGTCTCCGCCGTCTCCTCGGTCGAAAGACCTTCCACATCCCGCAAAACAAACACGATACGAAACCCCGGCGGCAATCCCTGTATGGTCTTGCGGAGGATCTCGGCCAACTCGGACTGGTTGTAGTTCTGCTCCGGGTCCGGCGCCCAGTCGGCCAGATCCCGCGGCACACTGCCTTCCTCTGTCTCAATGTCCTCGTCGATCGAAACCATCTTGCCCGTGCGCCGCTTGCGCAGCCGCATCAGGCTTTCATTGACCGCAATTCGAACCAGCCAGGTATAAAACTTCGAGTTCCCCTGAAATTGATCCAGCTTCTCGTACGCCTTCAGGAACGCGTCCTGCATGACGTCCTCGGCGTCCTCGCGGTTTTGCGTGATGTGCTGGGCGATGCGAAAGACCTGACGCTCGTACTTGCGGACCAGCGCGTCATAGGCTGAATCATCCCCTTCGCGCACCTGCTGAACCAGGGCGACGTCCGGATGCGGCTCGAATTCTCCTGCTACGGATTGGATGGTCGACATGGGCGATGGATGCGAGAAATCCTTCGAACCGGCTGCGGGTCGCGCCGAAGATTCGAAGGAACGGTCCGTTCAAGACGAGTGTACTGGATGGCGGGGCGGAGAAACAAATCGAAATGGAAGCCGTGGCCGCGACGGCGGGAACCGTCCGCGCAGCCGGCTTCGCGGTAACCCGGGTGGTTCAGCGGGAGCACGGCGTGGCGGAAGCGGCTTAAAGTGGAAGTATGAGGTTTGCGGTTCCCCCAGCCTCGGTTGCGCGACAGGCGCTTGGCTCCGCAGCCGTTCTGATTTTCCTGCTGCTGCTTCTTCCGCTGTCGCCGGGAGGCTGTTCCGGCGGATGGGCGATTGCACAGGCCAGTTCGCTCTCGTCGCAAAAGCACGCGAAGGCGCGCAAGAGCAGAAGAGAACACGCCGTCCGCCGGGCACACAACTCCCAGAGGCCGCGCCCGGAAAGCCGAAAGCTCCGCAGGAAAAGACGGCATCCTCACCGCGCCAGCCGCGCGGCGAGGCGGGCGCGCGCGGCGCGGATCAGGCAGGCTTTTGTGGCTTCGGCCGAATTGCGTCCCATGGCCCAGCAACTGGCCCTGCTGCGCACCCCGGCGGCCTACGCCGGCGTGACAGCGTACGCACAGCGGCACAGGGGCGAGGCCGCAGCGGCGGCCTATCTGGCGCTGGGGCACGCCTGCCTGCTGGACAAACGCTACACGGAGGCGGCGGCGGACTTTCGCCGGGCGCGTCTGGCGGGCCGGGAACTGGCCGACTACGCTGATTTTCTGGGGGCGCGCGCCGATCAGGCTGCGGGCGACTACGCTGGCGCCGAGGCGCTGCTCGATGGCTTTGCCCGGCGCTACCCGGACAGCATTTTCGCCGACCAGGCGCCGGAGGTTGAGGCCAACGTGTTGCTGAGCATGAACGACGTGGCCGGCGCGCGGCGCGTGCTGGCGGAGGCCGAAGGCACCGACGCCGCCAACCGGCCCGGCTTCCAGCTTGTGGAGGCGCAGGTGGCGTTTCAGTTGAATGAGCCCGACGAGGCGGCGCGTATCGACAAGCAGCTTTTGCTGGACCACCCGCTGAGTGTGGAGGCAAAGGCCGCCTGGGAGCGGCTGATCGACCTGGGCGCCGAAGCGAGCCTGACAACGGAAGAGAGGCGCGGCCTGGCCGACGCCTACTACCGCGCCGGCCGGTACGAAGAGGCGAGCGAACAATATCGTGCGCTGGCCGGGCAACAGGGATTGAGCACGGAGAGCCGCAACGAGTTTGCCGTGGCTGCGGCGGCCTGCGACCTGAAGTTGAAGCGGCTGACGGTCCAGCAAGCCGAAGCGCTGGCTGACACGAACGACGAAAGCGGCGCGCGCCGCCTGTACCTGCTGATGGAACTGGCGCGAAACCGCGGTGACCTGGATGCGCAACAACAGCTTGTCGCGGAGATGGAAACTAGATTCCCGCTCAGCCCGTGGCTGGCCGAAGCGCTCTATTCGAGCGGCAACCTCTACCTGCTGCGAAACGACGATCCGCGCGCGGTTGCGTATTACAGTGAATTGGCCAGCCGCTTCCCCGCCAGCCGGCACGCGGCCAGCGCGCACTGGAGAGCCGCGTGGCTGAGCTATCGCCAGGGACTTTACGCCCAGGCTGCCGCTCTCTTTGACGAACAGATACGCCTTTACCCGGAGGCGAGCGAAACGGCCGCGGCCCTTTACTGGCGTGGGCGGCTCTATGAAACGCTCGATCATCGTCCGGACCTGGCCGCCGCCGATTACCAAGCCTTGGTGCGCGCCTACCGGCATTACTTTTACGCGCAGATGGCCCTCCGGCGGCTGGCCGCGCTGGGCAGTGCCGCATCGGGCGAGCCTGCGCGCTTTGCGCCGCAACTGAGCCGATTCAAGCCCTCGCCAGCCCCGCAACTTGCCGAGAGCTTCCCCGCCGACAGCCCGTACCTGGCCAAAGCGCGCCTGCTGGCCAACGCTGGTCTGAACGAGTACATCGCGCGGGAGATTGCCGCTGACCCGGACTCTGCCTCGTGGAGCGCGCTGGCCGAAGCGCAGATTTACGCCGCCGCCGGAGAGAATTTCCGCGCCCTGCGCGCCATCCGGCGGGCATTGCCAGACGCCGCCACGGTTCCAATCCGATCGGTTCCGCTGGTCTACTGGCGCATTCTTTTCCCTGAGCCGTACTGGGATACGATTCGAACCGAGGCGGCCCGCAATGGACTCGATCCGTATCTGGTAGCCGCGCTGATCCGCCAGGAATCGGAGTTCAATCCCGCGGCTGTTTCCTATGCCAACGCCTACGGATTGATGCAGTTGCTGCCCTCGGTTGGCCGGGCAATGGCGCGCCAGCAAGGATTGTCCTCTTTCAAAACCTATCAACTGCTCGACCCGGCGACCAACATCCGCCTGGGAACCCGCTACCTGGGCCAGTTGCTGAATAAATTCGGCGGCGTGAGCGAGTATGCGCTGGCCGCCTACAATGCGGGCGACGAGCGCGTGGTGGCCTGGCAGGCCGCAGGCCCGTATCAGGGCATCGACGAGTTTGTGGAGTCGATACCTTTCAGCCAGACGCGCAACTACGTCAAGAACATTCTCTGCAACATCGAAATCTACCGGGAGATCGACGCGCCGACCGCAGTTCCGAACGAGGCCCGGACAGACACCGGCCAGTAAAGCGGATTTTGCACTGGCGGAGGCGGCCGGAGCTGTTTCCCATCCCCGTAGCCGCGATTCTGGTTGACTTGATCGAGCGGCGCTCCCACACTGGATTGTGAACGGAGACGTCCAAAACTCCGTGGAGCCATTCGCAGCCTGCTGTTGTTGCACGACCGGAGAGCGGTAAGCCACCACCCTCCGCGACTTCCGATTCGATGGAGGGCAGCATGTCAGCTGATTTGCAGTTTCTCGAAGAGTGGATTCCAGAAAGAATGGACCCGGGAACGATTTTTGTCCTGACCGGCCAAGTGAAGATGGGGCAAACGCAGGATCCGTTTGTGGCCGTCATGTCCTGTCCCCGCTGCGGAACCATCGGCTTGATCACGCGCCGGCAACTGTGCGGCGGCAAAACGATGATCTGCGGTGGAAACCTCTGTTCGGCCGAATACCGGCTGGAGGGAGAAGCCATCCGCTTCCGGCCGGCGCAATAGACAGAGGCAATGGCGGCAGCGCGGAACGAGGCGGAATGATCCCCCGGTTGCCGGAAGGCGATGGCCGCGTTTGAATTTGGACCCATTCGCGCGAATTTCGCGCGGAGACGAAGAAAGACCCTCCGCGCACAACCGAGGCCGCTTTACCGCATTGCGGTAGGACGCTCTCATTCAGCAGGATGGCTTCAGGTGTGTGCTCAAGCTCACGAACACCGGCGGCGTCCGCGGATTACCATGATCTCAGATTGAAGGGAGTCATAAATGCCCCGAGTTATTGAAGTCACAGAGCTCGCGCTTCGCGACGCGCATCAGAGTTTGTTCGCAACCCGGATGGCCCTGGACGACATGATCCCGGTTTGCGAAGACATCGACAATGCCGGCTATTGGTCGGTGGAATGCTGGGGAGGAGCAACCTTCGATTCCTGCATTCGCTTTTTGAATGAAGACCCCTGGGAGCGGCTGCGCACTTTCCGCAAGCTGATGCCCAAAAGCCGCCTGCAGATGCTGCTGCGCGGCCAGAACCTGCTGGGATACCGGCATTACGAAGACGGAGTTGTGGAACGGTTTGTGGAGAAGGCCGCTGCGAACGGGATGGACGTCTTCCGTGTCTTTGACGCCCTGAACGACGTGCGCAACCTGAAGACCAGCATTGCCGCGGTCAAGAAGACCGGCAAGCACGCGCAGGGCACCATCTGTTACACCGTCAGCCCGCTGCACACCGTCGATGCATTTGTGGAGATGGCCGCCCAGTTGCAGGAGATGGGATGCGATTCGATCTGCATCAAGGATATGGCCGCGCTGCTCAAGCCGCAGCCCGCGTATGACCTGGTCAAGGGCATCAAGAAGAGATGCGGCAAGGAGATGCCGGTGCATGTCCACGTGCATGCCACGACCGGCGTTACCCTGGTTTCCCTGATGAAGGCGATCGAGGCCGGCTGCGACATCGTGGACACGGCGGTCAGCTCCATGTCTCTCGGACCGGGGCATAATCCGACGGAAAGCCTGGTCGAGCTGCTGGAAGGAACCGGTTTTGAGACGCGCCTTGATCTGGAAAGGATTGCGCACGTATCGAAGCACTTTGCCACGATTCGTCCGCGCTATCGCGAGTTCTTCAGCGAAAACATGGGCGTGGATACGGCGATCTTCAAGAGCCAGATTCCGGGTGGCATGATCTCCAACATGGAAAGCCAGCTCAAAGGACAGGGCGCGGGCGACCGTCTGCAGGAGGTTCTGGCGGAGGTGCCGAATGTCCGCAGGGATAGCGGGTATCCTCCCTTGGTCACGCCCTCCAGCCAGATTGTCGGCTCGCAGGCCGTCTTCAATGTGCTGATGGGCAAGTACAAGGTGCTCACCGGAGAGTTTTCCGATCTGATGCTGGGTTACTACGGCAGCACGATCGGCGAGAAGAACGCCGAGGTGCTCAAACAGGCCGAGGCTCATGCGAAAAAACCCGCGATTACCTGCCGTCCCGCGGACCTGCTGAAGCCGGAGTGGGAGAATCTGAGCGTCGCGGCGAAGGCGCTCGAAGGCAACAATGGATCGGACGAGGATGTTCTGACCTACGCCATGTTCCCGCAGGTGGCGCCGAAGTTCTTCAAGACGCGTCCGGAAGGCCGCAAGAATCTGGGCAAGGACCCAGCCAGAGCCAAGGCCGCAGAATCGAAACAGCAGGCCGGCAGCGGCGGAAAACAACTGAGCGCCAAGGTGAACTACGTCATCACGCTCAACGGCCAGGAGCACCGGGTAACCGTGGCTCCGACAGACTAAAACAGATTCACAGCGGCAGTTTCAGGAGCAGGGATGGCTAAGGCTAAACAAGCAGAGAGTCCGAAGAAGACGATGGCCGACAAGATTTCCGGTCTGAAAGCGAAGCGGGCCGAGCTTGAACTCGGCGGCGGCGAGGAACGCATCAAGAAACAGCACGAGGGCGGCAAGCTCACGGCGAGGGAGCGGGTTGCCCTGCTGGCGGATCCCGGCAGTTTCCAGGAGATGGGACTTTTCGCCACCCATCGCGCGACCTTTTTCGGAATGGCCGGCAAGCAGATGCCGGCCGATGGCGTGGTGACCGGGTGCGCAAACGTGGACGGACGCCAGGTGCATCTGGCCAGCCAGGACTTCACCGTGGCGGGCGGAGCGGCCGGCGAGACGCACAGCGACAAAGTGGTTGACATGATGCGGTTGTCGCTCAAGACAGGGAGCCCGTTCGTCTTTATCAACGACTCGGGCGGCGCCCGCGTCCAGGAGGGCATCGACAGCCTGGCCGGATACGCCCGCGTCTTTTATAACAACGTGATGCTGTCCGGATCGGTGCCGCAGATTTCGATCATCTGCGGACCCTGCGCCGGGGGCGCCGTGTACAGCCCGGCGCTGACCGACTTTATCATCCAGACCGAGCAGGCGCGGATGTTCATCACCGGACCCCTGGTGATCAAGCAGGTCACCGGCGAGGTGGTTACCGCCGAGGAACTGGGCGGACCGCACGCGCACATGGAGAAATCGGGCGTGATTCATCTGGTTGCCCGCGACGACCAGGACGCGCTTTACCTTTGCCGGCGGCTGCTCAGCTTCATGCCCTCGAACAATCTGGAAGATCCGCCGCGCGCGCCCTACAATCTGCCGATCGACTCCGATCCGGAGTTGAACGAGATTGTCCCGGTCGATCCCAAGATCGCCTACGATGTGCGCCAGGTGATCACGCGCGTTCTCGATTATCAGGATTTCTTCGAGATCCAGTCTGGCTACGCGACCAACGTGGTCATCGGCTTCGGGCGCCTGCAGGGCCGTCCGGTGGGCATTATTGCCAGCCAGCCCTGTGTGCTCTCCGGCGTGCTGGACATCAACGCCTCGGACAAGGCCGCGCGGTTTGTCCGCTTCTGCAATGCCTTCAACATTCCTCTGGTCACCTTCGTTGATGTGCCGGGATTTCTTCCCGGGGTCGATCAGGAGAGTGGCGGCATCATCCGCCACGGCGCCAAGCTGCTGTTTGCCTACTCGGCGGCGACGGTTCCAAAGGTCACCGTGGTTCTGCGCAAAGCCTACGGCGGCGCGTATATCGCGATGTGCAGCAAGGACCTGGGCGCGGACCGGGTGTTGGCATGGCCATCGGCCGAAATCGCGGTGATGGGCGCCGAGGGCGCAGCGGAAATCGTTTTCCGGCGCGAGATCGACGCGGCCGAGGACAAGGCCAGCCGCCGTCAGGAACTGGTCACCGAGTATCGGGAGACGTTTTCCAACCCCTTTGTCGCGGCCGGCCGGCGGCTGGTGGACGACATCATCGAGCCGGCCGAAACCAGGAAATATCTGGTCGCGGCACTGGAATCCTTGCACACCAAGCGCGAGTTGCGTCCCACAAAGAAGCATGGATTGATTCCTTTATGAGGAGGAGCTGCGCGTGACATCAAATGTGACGGATTTGGTTCGGGCCGTTTCCGAACAGCAACAAGCAACGGACCGCCAGTTGAACGCGCTGACCAGCGCGCTCCAGACATTGGAGGCGCGCGTGGCCGAGTTGAGCCTGCGTCTGGAGGCTGCAACGCAGGCGGTCCAAAAGGAGAAAGACGAGGTCACGCCGGAGGTTTTGGCGATGATGGCTGCGGTCGTCACGGCCTATCTGGGCAAGAAGGTCCGCATCCGCTCGGCGAAGATGCTCCAGTCGCCTTACGAGGTGGTGAATCCATGGTCCCAGCAGGGCAGGGTGTTCGTGCAGGCCTCGCATAACCTGCGACCGAGGGGCTGAGGCACGGAAAGGCCAATCGAGAAAGGGAGGGGTAATTTGAAGCTGAAGATTTCAATGGACGGCAAGAGTTACGAGGCCGAGGTTGAGGTCCTCGAAGATGACGCGATTCCGCACCAGCCGAATTATGGACCGTACATGGCGATGCCCACGACCATCCAATCAGCGCCGGTGGCCAGCGCGCCCGCACCGGCGCCGGCAAAAGCGGCGGAGGAGTTCGCTGACGAAGGCAAGGTCTGCCGCAGTCCGGTTACAGGCGTCGTGATCAAGGTGAATATCGAGCCGGGGCAGACGATTCAATCGGACGATCTGCTCATGGTGCTTGAAGCCATGAAGATGGAGACCAATGTCACCGCGTGCGGCAGTGGAAAAGTGAAGAATGTGCGCGTGGCGCAGGGCGACTCGGTAAAGGTCAATCAGGTGGTTGTTGAATTTGAATGATCCAGAGCCGGCCGGTGGCTGGCTCCGGGTTCTTTTGGGGAAGGGGTTACGATGAGCTGTGTCGATGAGGATGTAAAGCAAGTTCCGGGAATCAAATTCGTGGATCACGTCGCCATCTCCGTCAAGCAGGGCGAACTGGAAGGCCAGGTGAAGGCTTACGGGATGCTGGGCTTTCGCGAAGTTCACCGCGAAGATGTTCTGGGGGGCGATCAGGTGCGGGAAGTCCTGCTGCGGGTCGGCGACGGCCCTAACCTGGTGCAGTTGCTCGAGCCCCTGACGGCGGATTCGCCGGTGCAGAAATTGATCGAGAAGAACGGCGGCAGGGGCGGACTGGCACACATCGCTTTTCGCGTCGAAAACGCCCGGGAAGCCTTCGACGCGATGAAAGCCAGAGGATTCCAGATCATCGACAAGTCTCCCCGCAAAGGCTCGCGAGGAACCACGGTCTTTTTCGTTCATCCCAAATCACAGGTCGAGAATCCCTTTGGAATTCTGATCGAAATCGTCGAAGACCCCGAGGGCAAGTGAGGAACATGGCTACCGATCATCTGCTCCAGGAATTTCCTCCCGTCAGCACCGAAATGTGGGAAGAGGTGATCCGCAAGGATCTGAAGGGCGCCGACTACGCCCGGAAGCTGATCTGGAAGGCGGAGGAAGGGCTCGCAGTCAAGCCTTATTATCGCGCCGAAGACATTGCCGGGCTGGAATATCTGGCTGCCGCGCCCGGCACCTACCCCTATGCGCGCGGCGCGCGCGCGGCCGGTGGCTGGCGCATCCGCGAAGAGATCGATGCGGCGAGTCCCGAAGAGGCCAACCGGGCGGCGCGCAACGCCATCCAGGCCGGAGCCGAGGAGATTGCGTTTACCCAGGCCGACATTCAGAGTGCCGCGGAACTGGAAACGCTTCTCGCCCAGCTGGACGAGATTCCCGTGCATTTCGAGCAGGCAGACGAACCGCTGCTGCGCCTGCTGATGGAGAGGCTGAAACGGAAACCGAGGACGGCGATGGTTTCGACCGGATGGAATCCTTTGGCTCATCCGGATTTCGCGGCGGAAGTCGCCGCTTCGGCGCTGCCCTGGTTCATTCCCTTCACCCTGCATGGCGAAGAGTTCGAGGAATCGGGCGCAACCGCCGTTCAAGAGGTCGGATTCACGCTGGCCGCCGGGGTTGATTATCTGGCCGCCCTCGAAGACCGCAAGGTCGATGCCGATCGCGCCGCCGCAGCGGTCGCCTTTTCCTTTGCCATGGGCACCAGCTACTTCTTTCAGATTGCCAAGCTGCGCGCCTTCCGCATGGCGTGGGCGCAGGCCGCAGCCAGCTTCGGCGGCAGCAGGGAGGCCGCGAAAGCGCGCATCTACGCCCGCACCTCGCGGTGGAGCGAGACCCTCTACGATCCGCACGTCAACATTCTGCGCGCGACGACGGAAGCCATGGCGGCGGTTCTGGGCGGCGCAGATTCGGTCACGGTCGCGCCCTTCGATGAATGTTACAGGTCGCCCGACGAGGCCAGCCGCCGTCTGGCCCGCAATACGCAGATCATTCTGAAGCAGGAAGCCCTGCTCGCGCGGGTTGCCGATCCCGGCGGCGGGGCGTATTGCCTGGAGGCGATCACCGATTTTCTGGCCCGCGCAGGCTGGAAATCGATGCAGGAGATCGAAGCCGCAGGCGGCTATGCCGAGGCCAAGGCAGCAGGAACGATCGACAAGGAGCTCGCGCAGTCGCAGGCTGCCAAGGAAAAGGCCGTGTCGAGCCGCCGCCGCGCATTCACCGGGACCAACCAGCATCCGAATCTGCTGGAAAAGGCTCTCGATCGCATCGATGTTGCGCGCCTCGAAAGCCGGCAGCGCGGCGCCCGGATGTACGAGCAGCTTCGCCTGCGCACCGAGCGCAGCGCGGCCAAAACCGGCAGGACGCCGCACATTCTGCTCGCCGAGATCGGCGACGCCAGGATGCGCGCGGCGCGCTCCGGCTTTGCTGCCGACTTCTTTGGCTGCGCGGGATTCGATCTGAAGACCGGGCGTTTTTCGAGCGTCGAAGAAATTGCCACCGCCGAGGCGGACCTGATCGTGCTCTGCAGCTCCGATGCGGAGTATCCGGGGCTGGCAGCGGAACTGATTCCGAAACTGAAGGCGCGGGGGCGCGAGACCCCGGTGATCGTGGCCGGAGCGCCGGAAACCACCGCTCAACTCGAGGCGGCCGGTGTCGCCGATTTTGTTCACGTGCGCAGCAATCCGATCGAACTTCTTGCCAAATGGCAGCAACGACTGGGGATCAAGGACTAACATGCGTCCAGACTTTTCAAAGATCGACTTCATGCCCGCGGTGGAAGAAACGAAGGGGAGCGAGAGCCAGGAATGGCTTTCCCCGGAGCACATTCCCGTCAAGAGCGCTTACACGAGCGAAGACCTGAATGGACTCGAACATCTCGAATACACAGCGGGCATTCCGCCCTACCTGCGCGGGCCCTACAGCACCATGTACGTCATGCGGCCCTGGACAATTCGTCAATACGCCGGCTTTTCGACCGCCGAAGAGTCCAATGCCTTCTACCGCCGCAATCTGGCTGCAGGGCAGAAGGGGCTTTCGGTGGCCTTTGACCTGGCCACACACCGCGGCTACGACTCCGATCACGAGCGGGTGACGGGCGACGTGGGCAAGGCCGGTGTGGCCATCGACTCGATCCTGGACATGAAGATCCTCTTCGATCAGATTCCTCTGGGACAAATGTCGGTGTCGATGACCATGAACGGCGCGGTGCTGCCGATCATGGCGTTTTATATCGTCGCCGCCGAAGAGCAGGGCGTGACCACGGAGCAGCTGAACGGAACCATTCAGAACGACATTCTGAAAGAGTTCATGGTCCGTAACACCTATATCTATCCGCCGGCGGGCTCGATGCGGATCATCGGCGACATCTTCCGCTACTGCGCGGCGAAGATGCCCAAGTTCAACTGCATCAGCGTGAGCGGCTATCACATGCAGGAGGCCGGGGCCACGGCCGACATCGAGCTGGCCTACACGCTGGCCGACGGGCTCGAATATCTGCGCACCGGAGTCAAGGCGGGCCTGGACATTGATGATTTTGCGCCCCGTATCTCCTTCTTCTGGGGCATCGGCATGAACCATTTCATGGAGATTGCCAAGATGCGTGCCGCGCGCATGATCTGGGCCAAGCTGGTGAAGACCTTCAATCCCCGGAATCCCAAGTCGCTGGCGCTGCGCACCCACTCGCAGACCTCGGGCTGGAGCCTGACGGCGCAGGATCCGTACAACAACGTGGTGCGCACCGCGGTCGAGGCGCTGGCCGCGGCTCTGGGGCACACCCAGTCGCTGCACACCAACGCGCTCGACGAGGCTCTGGCGCTGCCGACGGACTTTTCCGCGCGCATCGCGCGCAACACCCAGATTTATCTGCAGGAAGAGACCGACATCACGCGCATCGTCGATCCCTGGGCCGGCTCCTACTATGTGGAGCGGCTGACGCACGAGCTGATGCACGGAGCCTGGGCGCTGATCGAAGAGGTCGAGTCCCTGGGCGGCATGGCCAAGGCGATCGAGACCGGCGTTCCCAAGATGAGAATCGAAGAGGCGGCAGCACGCAAGCAGGCCCGCATCGATTCGGGCCGGGACGTGATCGTGGGCGTCAATGCCTATCCTTCCCCCGAAGAACCGATGATTCCGGTGCTCGACATCGACAACGCCGCGGTGCGCGAGGCACAGATCAAGAGGCTTGCCCGGCTGAAGAGCGAGCGCGACGCCAAGGCGGTGCGCGCATCGCTCGATCAGCTGGAAAAATGCGCTTCGACGGGTGAGGGCAACCTGCTGGAGTGCGCGGTGGATGCGGCGCGCAAGCGGGCCACGCTGGGCGAGATCTCCTCGGCTCTTGAAAAAGTCTGGGGCCGTTATGAGGCCACCACGCGTACCATTGCGGGAGTTTATTCGATGGAGAGTGCGAGCGCCGAGGAGTTCCAGAAGGCGCAGAAGATGGTTGCGGAGTTTGAGAAGGCCGAAGGCCGGCGTCCCCGCATTCTGGTGGCGAAGATGGGACAGGATGGCCACGACCGCGGCTCGAAGGTCATCGCCACAGCCTTTGCCGATATCGGCTTCGACGTGGACATCGGCCCTCTGTTCCAGACGCCGCGCGAGGTTGCGCGCCATGCCGTTGAGAACGATGTGCATGTGGTGGGCGCCTCGTCGCTGGCCGCCGGCCACAAGACGCTGGTTCCGCAGTTGATTGCCGAGTTGCGCGCGCTGGGACGGGAAGACATCCTGGTGGTCGTCGGCGGCGTCATTCCGCCCCAGGACTACGAATTCCTTTATCAGGCGGGAGCCGTCGGCGTTTTCGGTCCGGGAACAGTGATCCCGGTCTGCGCGCAGCGGATTCTCGACATTCTGAATGGCGGTCCGGCGGGAGGACGTTCCTGATTGACCGATTCTGGCCAAAGCGCCCTTCATGTCCTTCCCGGATGTGCGGTGCCCGAGCCGCCGCGGAAGTTGATTCCCCGCGCGCAGAGCCGGCGCCGGACTCTTTCACGGGAGCAATGGGTCGAGGGGATCCGCAGCGGTCAACGCTCCATTCTGGCCCAGGCCATTACCCTCATCGAGAGCACGCGCACGGCGGACCGGGAGCTGGCCGAGCAAATCGTCGACGATTGCCTTCCCCATAGCGGGAACTCCATTCGCGTTGGTATTACCGGGGTTCCCGGGGCAGGCAAAAGCAGCCTGATCGAAAGACTGGGCATGTTCCTGATTGGCGAACAGGGACAGAAGATTGCCGTGCTGGCGATCGATCCCAGCAGCCAGATCTCGGGCGGAAGCATTCTCGGCGACAAGACCCGCATGCAAACGCTGGCATCAAGCGAGTCGGCTTTTATTCGTCCCAGTCCCTCGCGCTGCTCGTTGGGTGGTGTGGCGCAGCGTACCCGCGAGGCCATGCTGCTGTGTGAGGCGGCCGGGTACGGCACCATTCTGATCGAGACGGTGGGCGTGGGCCAATCCGAAATTGCCGTTCACGACATGGTGGATTTTTTTCTGCTGATTACGCTGGCCGGGGCCGGAGATGAGCTGCAGGGCATGAAACGCGGCGTGATGGAGATGGCCGACGTCGTGGCGGTCAACAAGGCCGATGGGGAGAATCTGGCCGCTGCCGAGCGGGCGCGGAACGTGGCCGAGAATGCTCTGCACTATCTTCCTGCCTCACCCTCCGGCTGGACGCCGCGCGCGCTGACCTGTTCAGCACAGACCGGCGAGGGAATCACAGATTTATGGAGTGCGGTGATCGAGCGCATCCGGCTGGCCCGGGCCAACGGCTGGTTTGATTCGAACCGGCGGCGTCAGGCCCGGCGGTGGATGCAGGAGATCATTGAGGAAGGGCTGCGGCGGCAATTCGAGACGCACCCGGTCATCCGGGAGCGCAGAAAGGCTCTCGAACAGGATGTGACCGAAGGCCGCATATCGTCGTTTCGGGCCGCGCGCCTGCTGCTCGAAATGTATGCCGGCCCGGGCTCGATATCCCATACCCCGGATTCATCCCAAGGCGCCGATCGATCCGTTTCGGGCTGACCGGAAGGCTTTTGCGCCCTGGCTGAACGTCCACAGCCAGCGGATGTTTTCTGCGCGGCTGCAATTCCCTCCCTGCCGGTTGAGCCGACTGAATCTTCCCCATAAGCCGAGGAAAATCAACTTCATCCGGCTGCCTCAAACGGCAGGAGCAGGGGTTGATTGCGGAATCGACCGGGAACCGCTTTGCGAATCGCCCGCCAGCCTGGAGCGGGGCGTGTCTTCCGGAGGCGCGGACAGGTCGGCGATGGTGATGCCGCGCAGCAGATCGGAGATGCTGTCGCTCACGCGCGCCAATGGCTCCTTGATCGTGCATCTGGGGGTCAGATTGCAGCCTGTTCCGCTCGAACCGCAGGAGGTGATGAACAGCGGGCCATCGATGGCGAAGATGACCTCGAAGGCGGAGATCTGCTGCGGCGGCTTTTGCAGCGAATAGCCGCCGCTCGTCCCGGCGTGCGAGCGCAAGATCCCGGCCTTCGCCAGTTGTTGCAGGCTCTTGGCCAGCAACTGCGGCGGGATGTGATGGGCTTCGGCGATGTTGCGCGTGCGCAGCGAAGCCTCATCGGAGTGCTCCGCCATATACTTCAGGGCGATGAGACCGTAGCCGGCTTTCCTGGTCAACCGGAGCATGGGAACCTCGCAGTGTGAGAATGCTCAGGGATTGGATCCGAAGGCGCGAGGAAAAACTCAGTGGTCACAGATATTCTCTCCCGTCATCAGGCTGCCGCCGAGATAGTCGGCGACGAGCTTTTCCGGTGCCTCGGCCGGCGCGCCGATGATGACCTGCACTCCCTGTTCGGCAAAGAGACCATGGGCGCGCTGACCCATGCCTCCGGTGATGATCATGTTGACGCCCTTTTCGGCAAGCCACGGCGGTAACAGGCCCGGCTGATGCGGTGGAGCCGGGATGTCCGTGCGGCTGAGAATCCTTTTCTCCGAATCGTCCACGTCGAGGATGGCGAAGTGTCGGCAGTGGCCGAAGTGCGGGGCGAGTTTTCCGTCCGCCAGTGGAATTGCAATTTTCATGCTGGAGTCCTTTCCTTTCCCTTTCCTGGGCCGCTTGTGGCGATCTTCCAAACAGCTTTTCTGCTGGCCGGATTCCCATCCAACCGCCTGCCGGGCAGGTTGATTCAGGGGGTCAATTTCCTGAAGGCAATCAATGGGCAGTTCTTGCAGATGTCGGCGCCCGGGAATCCGTCGCCGGGACGGATGAGGGAACTGCTCCCCTGACTTTCGATGCGCTCCATCAAGCGCCGACATACGTCTCCGATTCGAGATCCGGGGATGATCACATTCACTTCGCTGCGTTCGGTTTTCCCGGCGCTGTAGCTGCCCGAACAGGCCGGAAGCAGATTGAAACTCTGGTTCAGGTGAGTCCACACATTGCCGCCGCAGGCCGAGGAATTCATGGTGATGGAGGTCTGCAGAGGATGAGTGTCGGTTGCGGCCATGTAGTCGACCGCCAGGTGGTAGGCCTGCATGGGGTCGCAGTAAAAATGGACCGTATCAGGGCCGCCAAAGACGCCGGCTTTGGCAAGCGGCGCCACGGCCACAGCCAGCAACCCCGCCGGCAGCCGCGGCTTGGACAGGATAAAACGCGTGGATTGATCGAGATCTCTGGCATACTTGGCCTGACTTTCGATCTCGCTTGCATCCAGTTCCTTCCAGCCAAAACAATACCGGGCGTGCTTGCAGCTCAGGTCCTTCATCTCGCCATAGATCACCTTCCCCTGCATGCGGGCAGCGATCTCCCACTGGCAAAAGGTGATCGGCTTGAGCGGCGTTTCAATCTCATCGCAGCTCTTCTTGAAGTCGTCGATTTCCGCCGGATCGAAGAAAAATCTTACCGCGATGGGATCGTGGTAAAGACGCAGTTCACGCATCAGCAAGACCTGCATCTCGCCGTACGAGATTGCATCGGTGCTGCGTTTGAATTCCGCCGGAGAGCCCGGGCTGATCGGCGGGAAGGTTTCCCGGCTCATCCGCGTTCTCCTGCCGCGCCGGCCGTCATGGGCTTGAGCGCGCCCGATCCGAAGGCTTCCAAGGCTTCGACGACGCTTCCGCCCGTCACCGGATAAACGACGACCCCGCCAGCCTCCAAGGCCGCGAGCGCTTTAGGGCCGACGTGCCCGGTGATGAGTACCGTGACGCCAAGATCCAAAATCGTTTTGGCAGCCTGGATGCCAGCGCCCTGCGTGGCATTGAAGTTCACGGCGTTGCTCACCGTCGTGACGGCGTTTGTTTCAAGATCCACCACGACAAAGTACCGTGCCCGGCCGAATTGTGGATCAACATCGGCCTTGAGGCCTTCCTGCTGAGAGGTGATTGCCAGCTTCATGTTTCTTCTCCACAAAGAAGCAAGCACGCCGGGTGCCAACTTTCGTCGCGCAGAGAGATCGCTTCATCGATCAGATTGCAAAGAGTTTAGATCCTTTCAGGAAGCAGGATTCCAAAAAAAGGAAGAGACGAGACCATTGCAGAATGCATCACATCCTGCCGCGGTTGCGTCCGTCCTGGGGGCTGGCGGATCGTCCGGAGGCCTTGAGTCTGCGATCGAGGGCGGATGGAGTTTGCCGTCGCGCCGGCAACAGGCTTGCCGCTGGACAGGGTCCGCCGCAGCGCGCAGTCTCCTTCCCGGATGCTCGCCCGGAACACATCCGGGCATTGCCGGCCCAGAGCGCCCTGGCGGCGCAGCCCCGTGATGCGCTCGGCGGCGCGGTTGAAGGCCGTAATGCGCCACGGGTGATCGACGCTGAAAACGCCTTCGTTGATGGAGTCGAGGATCGGGTCGGTGTGCGCCTCCGCCCTCTTCGTCTGGAGGATCGAGTCTGTTGCATTTTGCAATCATGGTTTCTTGATAACCGAGCATTTTGCAAGAATCGAAGGACTTGACTTTCCGCTAACTGTTGATGATAAGGTAGTTACTGTTTTGGACCCTGGGATGCTAAAACCCCAGTGATGAGGATTGCGATTCCACATTGGCAAGGGCGCATTGCTCCCGTCTTCGATGTGGCCAGCCATCTCTTGCTGGTCGACGTGGAGGACGGCCGCGAAGCGCACCGCGAGGAGAGACGCCTTGTGGCCGCGGAGTTGTCAGCCCGCGCAGAAGAATTGCTGAACTGCAGTCCGGATGTGCTGATCTGCGGTGCAATTTCGGCGCCTCTGCAGCTCAGGATTGCCGCTTCCGGGGTCCGGACCATCGCCTTCGTCTGTGGGGCGGTGGATGAAGTGCTCGGCGCCTACTGGAGTGGCACGCTCGCGGATCCGGCCTTTGCGATGCCGGGTTGCCGCAGATGGCGCTGGAGAAGCGGAGAAGATGTGCTGCCGGTTGGCTTTGGCGGAGGTCGCCGTCGCAGAGGCCGCGGAGCGGAAGAGAGTCCGGCTGAAATTCCACTCACCCGCGATGGGCTGCCATCCGCCGTAAGAGGAGAGTTTGCCACCTGCCCGAACTGTGGCGGGAGGGTGCCCCGCAAAAGGGAACCGGTTCCGACGCGGAATCTCTGTTCGAGGTGTGGCGCTTTTCTGGCGTTCTTTTGAAGTCGCAATCTTCATCGTTGTTCATTCAAGAAGGAGGAATTCAAATGCCATTTGGAGATCAAACAGGGCCCCTGGGACAAGGTTCGATGACGGGCCGTGGCCGGGGATATTGTGCGGGAAATGCGGGACCGGGACGATTTGAGTCAGCGCCGGGTTCCGGCATGGGGCGAGGAGGACGCGGTGGACGTGGCCGGTGCAACCGGTTCCGTGCCGCGGGAACGAATGTCAGGGAGACGCCGGTCGCGGCTTCATCCGCGCCCGCAGACCGGCCGCAGGAAGTTGCAGCCCTGCGGAGCACGATCGACGAGCTGCGGAGTTCGCTCAACGAAATCCGCAAACGCGTCGAGGAACTGAGTTCAGCGTCCAAGACGGAATAGGAAGGGGAGAACGGAAACATGGACCTGGAGGAGGCGGCCGGGCAGTCGTACGGTAAAGCAGCGGTTCGCGCACGCTGGTCCGCGGCACTCCGCCACTGTTGGCGGGGTGCCTGGGCCGGAGCGATGCAGCCAGCCGGAGCGAAGGCCGCAAGAGGAGCGCCAGGCGGGCCTGATCGCGGCAGGATTTGCGGAGCCGAGAATCGAGCCAACCCGGACCTTCCGGGCCAGCGACGTTCGCGAGTTCCTCTGTGCTGCTGGAGCGGATGCCATCACACTTGCCGATGAGTTGGATGGAAAGGTGATGAGCGCATCCGTGCGCGCCTCCAAACCTGCCGCGGATGGCGCGACTTCAACGAAATAAGGAGGGAATCCGATGAGGAAGCTATGTGGTTTCTGGGTAGTCTTGATAGCGCTGGCAGTTTTCTGGTCGGGACCGGTCTCTGCGTTTTCCCAAATACGTTCCAGTGCTCAACGAGTTTATAACCCGAAGACGGAAATCACGATCAAAGGTACAGTCGAGAAGGTAACGGAAATCGGCGAGCCACGATGGACGGGTACCCATCTGATGTTGCGAACCAGTGATCAGACATATGACGTGCATGTTGGTCCGACCGCTTACCTTGCACGGAATGGCTTCACTTTCGCGGTCGGGGATCAGATCGAAGTCACCGGAGCCCTGATCAAGTCTGACGGAACGAAGGCGATTGTGGCCCGCGAGATCAAGAAAAAGGGGAGCATCCTCACTCTGCGCGACCGTCGTGGAATTCCAGTCTGGTCGCGGGGACCGCGGCCCATCGACTGACAGCCCCGCAGCGTGGCAAGACGCCGGTAAGCTGCCCGGCAGTGCGGCCTCAGGAGCCGCAAAAGAAGCGACAAGGGAGTCTCATGCGCATCGCAATCGCCAGCGGCAAGGGCGGAACCGGAAAAACGACGGTCAGCACGAATCTGGCTCTTGCCGCAAGCCGGCGCGGCCTGGATACCGCTTACATCGACTGCGATGTCGAAGAGCCCAATGGGCAGCTCTTTCTGAAGCCGCAGATCACCGCATCGAATGACGCGGTTCGCACGCACCCGAGCGTGGATGAAGAAAAATGCGTCCATTGCGGGCGGTGCGGCGAGATCTGTCAATTCAGCGCGATCGTGTGTATCGGCCAGAAGGTTCTTGTTTACCCGGAACTCTGTCATGGCTGCGGAGGATGCACACTGGTGTGTGATTCGGGCGCCATCAGGGAGGTTTTCGCACGGACAGGAACTGTGGAGACTGGAACCGCTGGCCCCATCCGCTTTGCGCAGGGCACGCTCCGCATCGGCGAGGCGATGAGCACTCCGCTGATCCGTCAGGTCAAGAAGACGGTGGGCGAGGCGGAGTTGACCATCCTCGATTGCCCACCCGGCACTTCGTGTCCTGTGATCGAGAGTGTGCGCGGTGCCGATCTGGTTCTGCTGGTGACCGAGCCGACGCCCTTTGGGTTGAACGATCTGCGCCTGGCCGTCGATATGGTGGCGGCATTGCGTCTGCCGATGGCGGTGCTGATCAACCGTTCCGGGATCGGGGACCGGAAGACATACGAATTCTGCCAGTCCGGGAACCTTCCGGTTTGGGCTGAAATTCCCGACGACCGCCGCGTGGCCGAAACCTATTCGCGGGGTGAGTTCGCCTATGATACGGTTGTTGAATTTCGCCGGGCGATCGACCGCGTTCTCGATCAATGCTGCCAGCGGGATTGGAAGGAATCGCTGCGGCAACGCGAGGCAATGCGCAGATGAACTCACTCGTCCAGCTTCGTTTCCGCAAGGCCCGGCCCGTGAAGGAACTGGTTGTCATCAGTGGCAAGGGAGGCACGGGAAAGACATCGCTGGTGGCATCGTTTGCCGCCTTGCGGGGGAACGCAGTGCTTGCCGATTGCGACGTCGATGCCTCCAATCTTCATCTGGTGACGGCTCCCCGCATCGTTCACAGCGAGCCGTTCACAGGCGGCAAGCGCGCCTTCATTGACGTCAATCTCTGCCAGGCCTGCGGCCAGTGCGAGGAGCTTTGCCGGTATGACGCGATTGACAGTGACCCTTCTTGCGGCGCGTCCCTCGTGGCGAGCTACCGGGTCGATCCGTTGGCGTGTGAGGGTTGCGGCGTCTGCGCCTGGTTTTGTCCGGTGCAGGCGATTCAAATGCGGCCTGTGGTCAGTGGCGCGTGGTTTGTTTCCGAGACCCGCTTTGGTCCCATGGTCCACGCCCGGCTCGGCGCCGCAGCGGAGAATTCCGGCAAGCTGGTAAGCCTGGTTCGCGCCCGCGCCCGCCAGATCGCGGCAGAACGCGGAATCGATCTGGTGCTGATCGATGGCTCGCCCGGCATCGGCTGTCCCGTGATTGCGTCGATTACCGGCGCGGACCTGGCCGTGATCGTTACCGAACCCACCCCCAGCGGCCTGCATGACATGGAGCGCGTGACCGAGTTGACACGGCATTTCGGCATTCCGGCCGCGCTTTGCATGAACAAGTGGGATCTGAACGCCGGCATGAGCCGCCTGATCGAGACAAAAGCCCGGGAACGAGGCGTGACGCTGGCGGGAAGAATTCGCTACGATCAATCTGTGACAGAGGCCCAGGTCGAGGGAAAAGCTGTCGTCGAATGCGGCGCGGGAGGCGGCGCGGAAGACATCGGGGAGATATGGAAGGGGATAAGGAAGATACTCGCGGGGAGTGATCCGGATGCGGATCAGTGCCGTTCCCAGAGGGCACTCGCCGATGTAAAGACTGAAGGCTAGAAAACGCCCGTCGCATCGGGGAGAAACAGGATGAGATCGTGCCTCTTCGGGAAATCTCCGTGGCTGCTTTTTCAAGTTTCAGGCTGGCTGCCTGACGTTTTCCAGATGGCGATCCAGAAAGAAGGAGACTGAAATGAACGCAGGAGAGAAGTTACTCATCATCGGCGGTGGCGGCGGCGGATTCGCGGCGGCCATGCGGGCGAAGGCGCTCATGCCAAACATCGATGTTACCCTGGTGCGCAGGGAAAAGCTGTTCATCGTCCGGTGCTCGCTGCCTTACGTGGTTTCCGGCCTGGTGACACCCGAATCCATCGTCAATCCGGACCATAAGTTCATCGCATCCGGAATCAATGTCATCGTTGACGAAGTCACAACGGTGGATCCGAAGAGGAATGTCGTCCGCCTTTCGGACGGCCGCGAGCTTTCCTACGACAAGCTGGTCATGGCAACAGGAGCCAGCCCGGTGATGCCCCCGATCGAGGGGCGGGATCTCGGGGGAGTCTTTATGCTGCGAAGCCTTTCGGACGCTGAAAGGATTCGTGCTTTCATGCAGGAGCAGAAGCCCCGGAAGTTAATCTTCGTCGGAGCGGGATTCATTACTCTGGAGCTTGCCGCCGGCATCCTGAGTTTATCTCCGGGAAGTTATCAGATTACCATTGTTGAACTGCTGGATCGCCCTCTGCCCATGATGCTGGATCCGGAATTCAGTGAAAAGATCCGCGGCTATTTGATTGAAAAAGGCATGAAAATGCAGATGGGAAGAAAGGTGGAAAAGATTCTTGGAAGGGACGGAACCGTGGACGGCGTACTGCTGGACAACGGTGAACGACTCGACGCCGATATGGTTTTTCTGAATGTCGGGGTGCGGGCGAACCTGGATCTGGCAAAACAGATCGGCCTCGAGACGGGCCGTTTCGGCATCAAGACCAATGAATACATGGAAACCTCGCAACCCAACATCTTTGCCCTGGGCGATTGCGCCGAGAAGAAGCACTTCATCACCGGAAAGCCCGTGCCGGGCGTTCTTCGCGGTCCGGCCATCATCGCGGGCCGGCATATCGCGAAAAGACTGGCCGGATACGATGTGCCGTTTCCAGGCGTGCTTGACAATGCGGTGGTCAAACTTTTTGACAAGAGCATAGCGTTCGTCGGGCTTACGGAAAAACAGGCCAGGGAAGAGGGATTCGAGCCGGTATGCGCCACGGTGGAATCCCGAAGCAAGCATGCCATGATGCCGGGGGTAAAACCGTGGACGATCAAGCTCGTCTTTGACAGAAAAAGCAAGAAGCTGATCGGCGGTCAGATACTGAGCGACGCTGAGGCTCCCGCCAAGGAAATCGACACGGTCAATGCGCTGATACTGGGTGGCAAGACGGTCTATGATCTCTGCTCGCTCATGTGTGCCGGCCAGCCGGAAATGTCTTCAGAACCCAGTGCGGAGCCGATCTGCATCGCCGCGGAACAGGCTTTGGTGAAGATGTAATATCTCCGGTCTTACGCGCTGGCATCCTCTTTCGCGATGTTTTTGCGCGGTCAGCGCGACGCGCTTTGCCGGCATGAGGCGATCCATGCGGACAAAGCCGCCACGTGTCCCTTGTGCGAAAGGCCGGATCGATCCTCTGACAGGCGAGGGATCGAGGCGGCGGCGCCGCGGGTTCTTTCCGGCATCTGGAATGAAGTCATCGCGTGACTCGCCGGGGGAAAAGGAGCAGATCTTCGGCTTCAACGGAGAGCAGGAAGATCTTTCCAGGCGCACCTGATTTACATTGAAGATGGACCCTATTTTTCCAATTCTCATTACGGGGAGTTATGACCAGGAAACGTGTGGTGATCGTAGGCGGAGTTGCCGGGGGTGCGACTTGCGCCGCGCGGTTGCGGCGTCTTGATGAACAAGTGGAAATTCTGCTTCTTGACCGCGGACCGTATGTGTCTTTTGCAAATTGCGGACTGCCCTATTACGTGGGGAACCAGATCCACGACGAGGCGAAGCTGCTGCTGGCAACGCCGGCCCTTTTCAAAGAGCGTTTCAACATCGAGGTCCGGACCCGCAACGAGGCTCTTGCCATCAACCGCGAGGCGCGCACGGTCAAAGTCCGCGACCTGATCACGGGACGCGAGTCTGACGAGCCTTACGACCAGCTTGTGCTGTCGCCGGGGGCGTCGCCGATCCGGCCGCGGTGGAGCGGGATTCACCTGCCGGGCATCTTTACCTTGCGCACCATTCCCGACAGCCGCGAGATCCGCGACTGGATCGATTCACGGCATCCGCAGAAGGCGATTGTCGTCGGAGGCGGATTTATTGGTCTTGAAATGGCCGAAAACCTTGCTCATCGCGGCATCAAGGTGACCGTTGTCGAGCTGGCCAACCAACTGATGCCGCCGCTTGATCCGGAGATGGCCGAGTATGCCCGCCAGCAACTGGTTTCTCACGGGGTGGGAATCTCGCTCGGGGACGGTGTCGCTGGTTTTGAGCAGTCCGGGGGCGGTGGATTGACAGTGCGTACGCAGGCCGGCGCCGTTTTCGATGCCGATCTTGTCATGCTTGCCATCGGGGTGCGGCCGGAGACGAAGCTTGCTCATGACGCGGGCCTGGAGATGGGCGACCGTGGCGGGATTCGCGTCGATGGCTCCATGCGCACAAGCGATCCGCATATTCTGGCCATCGGCGACGCTGTCGAAGTGAAGAACCGCGTCACCGGGCAGTGGGAATTGATTCCTCTGGCCGGTCCAGCGAACCGCCAGGCCAGGACCGCGGCCGATGCGATCTGCGGCCGCGACAAGCACTTCGACGGAGTGCTCGGAACCTCCGTGTGTGGCTTCTTTGGCCTGACCGTTGCCATGACTGGAGCAACGGAGAAAGCCCTGCTTCGTGCCGGAAGGACGGACTATCAGGCCGTGTACCTGCACACCAATCAGCACGTCACCTACTACCCGGGCGCGCGTCCCATCCACTTCAAGCTGCTCTTTCGGAAATCAGATGGCCTGGTATTGGGCGCGCAGGCAGTCGGCGGAGATGGCGTTGCCCGCCGAATTGATGCGCTGGCTCTTGCCATCCAGATGAAGGCAACCGTTTTCGACCTGGAAGATGCGGAGCTTTGCTACGCGCCCCAGTACGGCTCGGCAAAAGATCCGGTCAATCTGGCTGGCATGGTGGCCGCCAATGTTCTGCGGGGAGATGTGGAGATTGCTCCGTGGAGCAATCTTCATTCGGAACGGGTTTTTCTTTTGGATGTTCGCGATCCGAACGAGTACCGCTCCGATGCCGTTCCTGGATCTCGAAACATTCCGCTGGGGCAGTTGCGTTCGCGGTTGCACGAGCTGCCACGGTCAGGCGAGATATGGGTGAACTGCGCCATCGGTCAGCGCGGTTACTACGCGTGCAGGATCCTCACACAGAACGGATTCCGCGCGCGCAACCTTTGCGGAGGCGTCCAGACTTATCGGGCGCTCTACCCCGCTTGATTCTCCGCGGTATCCCTCCGGCAGGCATGGATACCGCGGGAAAGACCATGGGCCCTGGCAGGATGCCTCTCCCGTTGCCAGCTTCCTGAAGCGCAGGTGTACGATTGCAGATGCAAAGATTTGCAGCAAGCTTGCAATTTGTCTGCGGAGGCTTTTCATGATGTTTGCGCTTTCCAGGAGTGCCAGCCGGTTTGCCGTGCTCGTTACCGTGTTGGTCGCCGTTGCTTTGGCGACCATCACCCAAATTCCCGCTCAAGCTCAAGCCGCAACCCGCTTGTTGCGCTTTCCCGACATTCATGGCAGCCAAATCGTCTTCAGCTATGCCGGCGACCTGTGGCTGACCAGCACTGCGGGCGGCACTGCCCGGCGCATGACCACCAGCCCGGGGCTCGAGATCTTCCCGCACTTCTCGCCCGACGGCAAATGGATCGCCTTCACCGGCCAGTACGACGGCAACTTCAACGTTTACGTGATTCCGGCCTCTGGCGGCCAGCCCCGCCAGCTCACTTTCGTTCCGGATATCGGCCCGGTGCCCGAACGCATGGGCCCCAACAACGAAGTGATCGCCTGGACACCCGACTCGAAGCGGATCGTCTTCCTCTCCCGCCGCAGTTCCTACAACAGCTGGTTCGGCCAGCTCTGGAGCGTCAGCGTCGATGGCGGGCTGCCCACGCGCCTGGCCATCGACCGCGGCGGCCTGCTGGCCTTCAACGCCGACGGCTCGGAGATGGTCTATAACCGCATCTTCCGCAACTTCCGGACCTGGAAGAAATACACCGGCGGCATGGCCCAGAAGCTTTCCCTGTGGAACTTCAAGACCCACCAGTACGAGCAGCTCACGAGCGACAAGTGGACCGACACCTATCCCATGTGGAACGGCGGCGACACGGTCTATTTTGTCTCCGACCGGGGCCCCGACCACCGTCTGAACCTCTACTCGCTCGACCTGAAGTCGCGCGATGTCCGCCAACTGACCCACTTCACCGACTTCGACGTTGAGTGGCCCAGTCTGAACGGCAACCAGATCGTCTTCCAGTACGGCGGCTGGCTCTACCTCTACGACATCCAGACAGGAAAATCACGCCAGCTCGAGATTCAGGCCGCGGGTGACTTCGACCAGGCGCGCAAGCACTGGGATGCCACCGCCAAGCTGATCGATTCCTACTCCCTTTCGCCGGACGGCCAGCGCGCCGCGTTCACCGCCCGCGGCCAGGTCTACACCGTTCCCGCCGAGCATGGCTCGGCGCGCGATCTGACGACCGAACCCGGCATCCGCCGCGAAAGTGTCGCCTGGTCGCCGGATGGCCGCTGGGTCGCCTACGTCAGCGACCGGACCGGCGAGCAGGCCATCTACATTCGCCCGCAGAACGGTCTTGGCCCGGCGCAGCAGATCACCGCCGGAGGAACCGAGTTTCTCATGCAGCCGGTCTGGTCTCCGGACAGCTCCAAGCTGGCCTGGGCCGACAGTTCCTGCAATCTCTATTACATCGGGGTCGACAGCAAAAAGCCGGTTCTCATCGACCACTCGAAGTACGCCGAGATTACCAACTACGCCTGGTCGCCCGATTCCAAATGGGTCACCTACGACAAGACGCTTGAAAACATGTATTCCGTGATCGAGCTTTATTCACTTGCCGACAACAAGGTTACGCCGGCCACGACCGACTTCTACTCGTCCTTCGATCCGGTCTTCGATCCCGCGGGCAAGTACCTCTATTTCCTCTCTCTGCGCACTTTCAATGAGGTCCTCGGCACCTTCGACGACATGGAATTTGCCAACCCGCAGGCGGCCAAGGTGTATGCCATCACCCTCCGGGCCGATGAGCCCTCGCCCTTTGCCCCGGAAAGCGACGAGGTGAAGGTGACGGCCCCGGCAGGTGCCGCTGCCCCGGTTGCCTCCGCGCAGTCCCCTGCGGCCAAGTCTGCCGGTACGGGCGCTGCCGGCGCGAAAAAGGAAGAAAAAACCGCGGAGAAAATCCCCTTCCGCATCGACCTGGGCGGAATCGAGAGCCGGATCGTCGTGTTTCCCATGCCTCCCGGCAATCTTGGCAATCTGGCCGCCAGCGAGGACCGCGTCTACTATTCTTCCCTGCCCACACAGGGTCTGACCGGCCCGCTGCCGGCGCTCAAGGCGGAGATTCACGTCTTCGACATGAAAAAGCGCAAAGACACGGTTCTTCTTGCCGGCGCCTCCGCCTTTGTTGTTTCTTTTGACGGCAAAAAGCTCCTCTACCAGGCGCCCCATCACCAGTACGGCATCCTTGACACCGCTCCCGCCGCCAGCCCGCATCACGCCGGCGACGGCGCCCTTAACCTCACCGGCCTGCGCGCCGACATCGATCCCCGCGCCGAGTGGAAGCAGATGTTCGACGAGGCCTGGCGCCAGGAGCGCACCTACTTCTACAACAAGGACATGAACGGCTTCGACTGGCCCGCTCTGCGCGTCAAGTACGAAGCGCTGCTGCCTTACGTACAGGACCGCTACGATCTCAATTACCTCATCGGCGAGATGTTCGGCGAGCTGTCGGAATCGCACATGTATGTCGGCGGCGGCGACTTCCCCGATCTGCATCCCGTCAATGTGGGCATGCTGGGCGTCGACTTCGCGCTCGATGCCTCGAGTGGCCGCTACCAGTTTGCCCGCATCCTTGCCGGCGACAACTGGGATTCCGAGTTGCGCTCTCCGCTCACCGAGCCCGGCGTCGATGTGCACGCGGGCGACTACCTGCTGGCCGTCAACGGCAGCCAGCTCAAGGCGCCGGAAAACCCCTATGCGCTGTTTGTCGATACGGCCGGCCAGAACGTGACCCTGACCGTCAACTCCAAGCCCACCCTGCAGGGCGCGCGCGAAGTTGTGGTCAAGCCGCTGGACAACGAGTACAGCCTGCACGAAATGGACTGGATCCGCAGCAATCGCGAGAAGGTCGACAGGCTCAGCGGAGGCAAGATCGGCTACGTCTACCTGCCCGACATGGAAGGCGTCGGGCTGAACGAATTCGTCCGCCAGTATTTCCCGCAGATTCGCAAACAGGGGATCATCTTCGATGTCCGCTATAACGGCGGCGGCTTCGTCGACCAGATCGTCCTCGAACGCCTCCGCCGCATTCTCGCCGGCATGCAAGAGGCGCGCAACTGGGCCCCGAACACGATTCCCGACAACGTCTTCAACGGCTACATGGCCTGCGTCACCAACCACTACGCCGCCTCGGACGGCGACATCTTCACTTATTACTTCAAGTGGTACAAACTGGGCCCGGTGGTCGGCACCCGCACATGGGGCGGCGTGCGCGGCATTCGCGGCTATATTCCACTCCTGGACGGCGGCTACATTACGCGTTCCGAGTTCGCGCTCTACAGCAACGACAGCCAGTGGATTGTCGAGAACCACGGCGTTGAGCCGGACATCATCGTCGAAGACACGCCCGACAAACTGGCCGCCGGCCAGGACCCGCAGCTGGACAAGGCCGTCGATTTGCTTCTGCAGCAGATCAAGGCGCACCCCAAGACGCTTCCGCCGCCGCCGCCCGGTTTACCCGCTTACCCGAGTGGCCCGGGAATCTAGCCCGGTTCGCTGTGCGAAGAAAAGAAGAACCGCATGAAGGGCGGTTGACCGAACCAAAGAGATGGGCCGCACTGCGCGGGAGGAGAAACCGATTCTGGCGAAAGATCTGCGCTGCAGACAACTCGACCTGCGCAGGTTCTGTTCTCCGGAAGTGACAGCGCAGCGCCGCTCGCATGCTTCCAGCCGCGTTCTGGTCGAGACTGTTCGGCACCAGACGCGGCTGCCGGTGTTCCGCAGTCTTTTGCGGATGGGAGAAACCTTCCCGGCAAAGATGGAAATCCGGACCTTGCTGCGGGTGAAGGAAGCAGGGGAGTGTGCGAAACTGCATTCTGAGCGGGATCACGAACTGGATCAGTGCAGAGGGAAAATCGAATCTCCGCGGAAAGGGAAAGCGGCGCTCCGGCAGGTGCTGAGCCCGCCGCGGCAGGCTCAGCCGGTTGCAGCGGCGATTGGGGTGGCGATCGGCAGCACTTCATGCTGACTGAACGGACCACGGCCGATACAGGGGTGATCCGCGCCAGAAGGTTTCTGGCGTGGGCCGGGCAGTCGGAGGCTCCAGACCGGGGCGGCAGGAGTGATCAATCGCGCCGGCGGGGCTCCCCGGACTTCCCGGCATCCTGAAGGATGCCGGCCCGGCCTGTCGCTGTCTGCGCCGATCACATCGAAAGGCCATATGCCCATCGACCGAAAGCTCGATTCAACCAAGCGCAAGCGTATGCGCCATGCCGAGCGGAAGCTCAAAGAGGCTCAGCGGCAACTGGCGAGGACCGAACGCAGCATCCAGTACTGGACCCGAGTCGTGGCTGACCTGAAGTACGAAAGAACCCGCATCGTTCAACCTCCTCTTTGGCCGGAAGAAGAGCCTTCTTCGGAAAACGGGCGCGAGGACGCGCTCAAGGAAAATGCCGGCTGAAAATCAACGCGTCGCGGATCTGCGAGGAGTCTCTTCCTGCTGTGCCGCCGCCTGGCCTCCAGGTCCATCGCGCCGCCCCGGACGGCAGCTTCCACCCTGGCCCTGGCCGAAGGGACAGGGAGAGAAAATTTTGTTCCTGTCCAGAGCTTTTAGTTCATGGATGAACATTTTTGCAAGCGGGCACCCGCAATATCTCCGAGCATGGATTCATCGTTGATTATTCAACGGTGACGGATTTGGCCAGGTTTCTGGGCTGATCAACATCGCAGCCGCGGCGGACGGCGATGTAGTAGGCCAGCAACTGCAGGGGCACGATCTCGATCAGCGGCGAAAGCAGCTCAACGGCCGGCGGGATGGCGATCACATGCTCGACAAGTCCGCCTATGGCCGTGTCGCCCTCGGTGGCGATGGCGATCACCCGGCCGGAGCGGGCCGTTACTTCCTGGATGTTGGAAAGGGTCTTCTCGTAGCGCAGTCTGGAGGCCGGATCCGATTCATCGCGCGTGGCCAGAACCACCACCGGCAGGTTTTCGTCGATCAGCGCGTTGGGACCGTGTTTCATTTCGCCGGCCGGGTAGCCCTCGGCGTGAATGTAGGAGATTTCCTTCAGCTTCAAAGCGCCTTCGAGGGCAATGGGAAAGTGGATGCCGCGGCCGAGATAGAGAAAATCGCGGCAAGTGGAGAATTCCCTGGCCAGCTGTTCGCACTGGGCAGCGCGGGAGCGCAGCACTTCCTCGATCTTCGAAGGGATGCGGCTCAGTTCCTCGATGAGCGCCACCGACTGGGCCGGATCGAGCTGGCCGCGCAGTTGCCCCAGCTTGAGCGCCAGCAGGAACAGGGCGGTGAGCTGCGCGGTGAAGGCCTTGGTGGAGGCGACGCCGATCTCCGGGCCGGCGTGGGTGTAGATGGCGCCGTGAGCTTCGCGAGCCACCATGGCGTCCACCACGTTGCAGATGGCCACGGTCTTCGAACCGAGACTTTTCATCTCGCGCTGCGCGGCCAGGGTGTCGGCGGTTTCGCCCGACTGAGTGATGAGCAGGCCCAGAGCGTTGGGATCGGCGATGGGCGAGCGATAGCGGTACTCGCTGGCGTAGT
The DNA here is from genome assembly GCA_049976805.1 of Occallatibacter sp. Lineage (GTDB taxonomy): Bacteria > Acidobacteriota > Terriglobia > Terriglobales > Acidobacteriaceae > Telmatobacter. Next base: position 41,473 of record JBMFHN010000001.1, read on the forward strand.
CCACGTCGACCGGCAGGCGGGCCAGCCGTTCGATCATATATTTTCCTGCCAGGGCAGAGTGCCAACTCGTTCCGCAGGCGGCGATATTGATACTGGTGGCGTGGGCGAGTTCCTCGTCGCCGATCTCCATCTCTCCCAGGAAGACCTTGCCCGAGTCCAGCGAAACCCGGCCCAGCGTGGTGTCGGTAATGGCCCGCGGCTGCTCCCAGATCTCCTTGAGCATGAAGTGCTTGTAGCCGCCCTTTTCGGCCTGGATGGGGTCCCACTGGATGCGCGTGAGCGCGCGCTCGATGGGGTTGCCGTCAAAGTCGGTCAGCTCAACGCCGGCCAGGGTGAGGATGGCCAGGTCGCCATCGGCGAGAAAATAGATGTTGCGCGTGTGAGCCAGGATGCCGGGCACATCGGAGGCGACAAACGACTCGCCCTCGCCCACGCCGATAATCACCGGCGGGCCAAAGCGCGCCACCACGATCTTGTCTGGCTCGGCGGCCGAAAGCACGCCCAGCGCGAAGGCTCCGGTGAGCCGCTTGACGGCGCGGCGGACGGCTACTTCGAGCGGAATCGGCTGCCCGGCCGCGTCGGCTTCCTGCTGAATCTGCTCGATCAGGTGGGCGATGATCTCGGTGTCGGTTTCGGTGACGAATTTATGGCCCTGGGCGACCAGCTCGCGCTTCAGCTCCAGGTAGTTTTCCACGATGCCGTTGTGGACCACAACAATGCGCCCCGTACAATCGCGGTGCGGGTGGGCGTTTTCCTCCGTGGGGCGGCCATGCGTGGCCCAGCGGGTGTGGCCGATGCCGAAAGTTCCATCGAGCGGGTGCTGGACGAGCACCTCTTCCAGGTTGGCCAGCTTGCCCGGGGCACGCCGCACCTCGAGCGTGGAGCTGGACGGGCTGCCCACGGCGATGCCCGCCGAGTCGTAGCCACGGTATTCGAGGCGCCTGAGCCCCTCGATGATGACGGGAACGACCTTCTTGCGACCCACGTAACCGACAATTCCGCACATGCAGCGATTCTAAGCGACTTGGCAGGGTATCGGCTATGCCGTTTCCGTCAGATCGGTCAGGGTATTTCCAGCTTCGAATCTCCTTTTTATGAAAATCCGCCTGCCATCCGCCTGCTCTTCCGGCTGGGATTGCGGAGCCTGGCCTAGACTCAGATCAGGAGGATGATGCCATGGCAACGGAAGGGACGGCAAAGATTGGAATCGTCGGGGCGGGCAGCGTGGGAGCAACGATCGCCTATGCGGCGATGATTCGCGGCGTGGCGCGGCAGATCTGCCTGTTCGACATAGCCAGGACCAAGGTGAACGCCGAAGTGCTGGATTTGAATCACGGGATGCTGTTCGTTCCGCCGGGAACGGTCGATGGATCGGACGATATTGAGGTGCTGCGCGGCTCCGACGTGGTGGTGGTGACGGCTGGAGCCAAGCAGAATCCGGGGCAGTCGAGGATGGATTTGGCCTCAGCCAACGCGGCCATCTGTGCCAAGTTGCTGCCGAAGGTGGTCGAGGTGGCTCCGGAGGCGATCCTGCTTCTGATTACCAACCCGGTGGACGTGATCACCCAGGTGGCGCTGAAGCTGACCGGCTTGCCCTGGGAGCGCGTCATCGGTTCCGGCACGGTGCTCGACAGTTCGCGTTTCCGTTATCTGCTGGCCAGGCACTGCGGCGTGGCGGTGCAGAATGTGCATGCCTACATTGCCGGAGAGCACGGCGATTCGGAGATTCCGCTCTGGTCCAGCGCCAGCATCGGATCGATTCCGCTGAGCCAGTGGGAAGTCGAAGGCCATGGACGGATGACTGCGGCCGACAAGGAGAAGATTGTTCAGAATGTCAAGGATGCGGCCAACCAGGTGATTCAGGGCAAGGGCGCCACCAACTACGCCATCGGACTGGCGGTGACCAACATTCTCGAAGCGCTGCTCCATGACGAACAGCGCGTACTGCCTTTGAGCGGTCTTGTGCAGGGTTACAGCGGAGTGGAAGAGGTATGCCTGAGTCTGCCGCGGATCGTGGGCCGGAAAGGGATCGAGCCGCCGCTGCCGATTCCGATGACCGTCGACGAACGGACCGGCCTCGAGGAAAGCGCCCAACGGATTCGCGCAGCCGTGCGAGGGCTGGAGACGCTGGAGCACACCTAGGAAATGACGCTGTGTGAACGGAGCTTGGGCGGCGGTTGCCTGCCGCCCGAGTTGGACCGCGCCCGGGCACTATTTCTCTAAATAGTAGGTGAACTCTTCGATCACCGGGTTGGTGAGCACCTCGCGGGCGATGCGCTCGACCAGCGCGCTGGCGGCCTCGGCCGAAAGCTTGTCCGAGAGGGAAAGCGCGAAATACTTGCCCTGGCGCACGGCGGTAACATCCGCAAATCCGATCTTGCGCAGGGCGTTTTGGATAGTCTGGCCCTGCGGATCGAGGACCGAGGTTTTCAGTGTGACACGGACGTGGGCCTTCATCATCTACAATTATAGTGGTTCTGCCGAACGGCTGGAACCTTGGTAGAAAGTCTTTGCAGTGCGCGGGCTGGATGTGTGTTTTCCGTCCGCAAGCTGGATTCGCTGCTCACGCGACGTCGCCATGCCCCCGATCTTCCGTTCGAGGAGAAGAGAAGAAACAGATGGTCAATTATCTGGAGTTGCCCGTTGGAGAGCGCGCGCCGGAGGTCTTCCGCATCGTCGTCGAAATTCCCAAGGGCGGAAACAACAAGTTTGAATACGACAAGCAATGGCACATCTTCAGGATGGATCGCAACCTGCACTCACCGGTTCATTACCCGGGCGACTACGGCTTCATTCCTTCGACGTTGAGCGATGACGGGGACCCGCTGGACGTGCTGGTGCTGGTGCCTGAGCCGAGCTTTACCGGCTGTGTTCAGGAGGTTCGTCCCATCGGCCTGCTGGAAACGATGGACCAGGGTACGCCGGACGAGAAGGTGCTGGCGGTGGGCAAGAACAACCCGCGCTTTGTCAACATCTGGAATTACACGGACATCTATCCCCACATGCTGAAGGAGATCACGCACTTTTTCTCCATTTACAAGGATTTGGAAGGCAAGCGGGTGGAGATCAAGGGATGGCATGATGCGGCCTATGCCCGCGAGCGCGTCACGCACTCGATCCGGCAGTTTGAACAAGGCAAGGCGCAGATTGCTGCCGCCAAGGCGGGCAGGTAGTCCCGGCCGGGTGGCCGGTTCCAGCACCCAGGCCGACCGCAACGCGGGGATGGGAACAAACAGGTTAAACAGCGGTCAGGATGAGATCCTGTCCATCACCGGACAGGTTGTCCGACCGCCATCGGCTGGTTGCGCCGCGCGGCTCTCTTCGCGATTCATTTTCAGTTGAGCTTCATTCGCTGGCAGTTTCCGCATGGCGTCCGTAATCGGGTTGCGGCCCATCATCGCGCAGCGCTCAAAAGGGATTTCGAGTCGGTCCGCCGCCAGTTTTCATCCGAGATGGTTTCCGCAGCGCCCGCCCGCCGCAAATTCCGGACCGCTGTCCCAGACAGGCGTGGATGATCTGGCCCGTGTGCCGGATTTCCTTGAGTCCGCACTGGAACGATGCGGCGCTGTCGTGCGCCGGTTGTGGGCGGCGGGAGCACACCAGCCGCCCGAGGCCTGCCCGGGTGGATACCCGCTCCCATCTTTGCCGTGTAGCCGCGGATCGGTCGGCCGCTGCCCGGGGTGAAAAACAGCAGGATCGGTCTCTTTGCCCGCTGCCAGCAATGTTTTCTGCCGCCGGGGCATGACCCGGTCCGCGGGTCTATTTTCCCGCTCGTCTATAATGACAGAGAATCGCGCCCGAAGAAGAATTGTGCGTCCAGCCCAATGCCGTCGCAGCCGGTGATCAGGTGTGCCGGGCTTTTCCGGTCAGCGCGTAGAGAGTTGAAGGTCCGAATCCATCCATGATCCGCTTCCTGCAGAGAGACAATCGCCTGACCAAGGCATTTTTCATCGTCATCATTGCCGCCGCCTCGGTTGGCATGGTGGTGTACCTGATTCCCGGCCTGATGGGCATGGGAGGCGCTTCGAGCAGCGACTACGCCATGGTCTATCCGCACTGGTACAGCCGTCTGCTGTCTTCCGGCTATGCGGTGACCCAGCAGCGGGTGAACGAGCTTGCCCGCACGCAATTGCAGCAGCGCGCCCCGCAGTACGCCGAAAATCCGACCATCCTGGGCATCTTCGAGCAGCAGGTTGGCCAGCAGCTGATCCAGCAGCAGATTCTGCTGGCCGAGGCTGCAAAACTTGGCATCCGCGCCTCGGACGACGACGTGCGGCAGTTTCTGCACAAGGGCCAGTTTGGCGAGATTCTTTTTCCTGGCGGCCAGTTCATCGGCCAGGACCGCTACGCCGACTTTGTCGCCCGCCAGTTCAATCTGTCGGTGGCGGCTTTTGAGCAGGAGGTGAAGGAAGATATCGTGATTCACCGGCTGGAGGCGCTGATCACCGCCGGGGTGACGGTGAGCGATCAGCAGGTGCGCGACGCGTATCGCAAGGCGAATGTCAAGATCAAGTTCGACTATGCGGTGATCTCCTCGGACGATTTGCGCAAGACAATCCATCCCACCGACAGCCAGTTGGAAGCCTTTTTCCAGAAGAACGCCGCACAATACGCCACGGCTGTGCCGGAACAACGGCGGATCACTTACTTTGCCTTCACCGCCGACCAGTTGCCGGGCGGTGTGCCGCAGCCCAGCCAGCAGGAAATTCAGCAGTACTATAACGAGCACCTGTCCGACTATCAGATTCCGGAACAGGCCCGTTCACGCCACATCCTGATCAGTGTTCCCCCCGGGGCCGACGCCAAAACGGACGCCGCGGCCAAGGCCAGGGCCGAAGGAATCCTCCAGCAGCTTCAGCACGGAGCGAACTTTGCCGCGCTGGCCAAGAAATACTCCGACGACCCGGGCAGCAAGGACAAGGGCGGCGAGCTGGGCTTCGCTCAGCGCGGCACCATGGTGCCCGCCTTTGACAACGCCATCTTCACCCAGAAGATCGGCGCGATCAAAATCGTGAAAACTCAGTTCGGTTATCACATCGTGCAGGTGGAAGAGCGGGAGCCGGCTCACACGGAAGCGCTCAACGAGGTGCTGCCGACCATCCAGGCCACGCTCATCCGGCAGAATGTGGCCAAGGCCGAACAGGATTATGCCGAGGCGCTCACCTCCGAGGCGATCAAGAACGGACTGCAGAAGACCGCTGCGGCCCATCACCTGCAACTGTCAACCACGCCGCTGGTCGCCGAGCAGGGCGTGATTTCCGCGCTCCCCGACTCTTCCCGGATCCTCCAGAAAGCCTTTGCGTCCAAGCAGGGCGACCCGCCGCAATTCGCCGCCACCGGTGAGGGGTACGCCATTTTCCAGGTCACCGGTGTTGTTCCCGCTCACGCGCCCAGCTTTGCCGACTGGAAGAGCCATGTTGCCGACGACTACCGCAGCGAGCAGCTTCCCGGTCTGCTCAGTCAGAAGACCGCGGAGCTGGCCGAGAAAGCCAGGGAACTGAACGATCTTGCCAAGGCCGCCAACGAGGTCGGAGCGACGATGAAGACCAGCGACCTGGTGAACGAAACCGGCCAGGTGCCCGATCTGGGCGCGGTGGGCCAGGTGGCTCCGCAACTCTTCAATATGAACGTGGGCGCCATCAGCGGCCCGATCGACGCGGGGCGCACCGGTGTGGTGGCCAGGCTGATTGACAAGCAGGAACCGACTGCGGCCGAGATCGCCCAGAACTTCGACCAGACCAAGGATCGTATTCTCGACCAGCGCCGTGTTCAGGCTTTCAATATTTTCCTGAGCAACCTGGTCGAGCAGTACAAGCGGCACAATCTGATCCGGGTCTTCAAGACACCCGCAGATCAGATACCGGGCGCATAGCAGGAGCCTGTTCGGAATCCGCAAGGCCCGCGTCGCTTCCCGATGCGGGCCTTTCTGCACCAGCGGCCCAACCTGAAACCAGATGCCTTCCGTGGCGGCTGAAACCCCTCTGTTCCGCCCCGGTGACTGCCGTATCACACATCTTGCGCATGCGCGCTTCCTCACCTTCCGCGCAGGCTTCGATTCCGGTGCTTCTGGCCATCGTCCGTTCGGTGTGCGCCGCGATGACGCCATGCGGGCCACGATTGCAGGGAAACGAAAAACGCGGCCCGCATCGCGGCGGAGTTCCGGCCACTGGAATCAGGGGCCCACATGGAATGGAATCACCGGCCCATATCGACGGGCATACGGACATGATTCGGACACCAGAGAATATGGGCGGTTTCCAGAGGAATAAGTGCCTCAGGATGACGGGGAATCACTCTCGGCGTAAAATCACCCGCGGGGCGGTCGGCGGGAATGGATACGGAGTACCGCCACGTGTTTTCGCCCGCGAGAGATTTTTCCCTGGTCATCTCATGGCGAATCGGCTCGCTGCCGTCGATCGAGTCGGCATAAAGCTGCACCCGGACAGCATCGGGATCCAGTTCGTCGAGATGGACGTGGGCGTGAAAGTGGTGTTCGTTTCCCTCCGTCTCCACATGCAACGCGGTGAAGCGCAATCGGGGCCAGTGGTCGGTGAGCTGGCGGCGCCATTCGATCAGCTTTTCGGCCGCTGCCCTGCCGTCCGAATTCCGCTTGCGATACGCATTTGCTAACGGCATGTAGTATTTTCTTGTGTACTCTTGGACACAACGGGTTGCGGAAAAGGCCGGCGTCAAACGGGCCATGCTCTCGCGCATTCGATTGATCCAGGCGATGGGAAGACCGTTTTCATCACGGTTGTAAAACTCCGGAATGACCTGGGTTTCAAGCAGCGTATAAAGCTGTTCGGCCTCTGCCGCGTCCCAGGCAGGATCGTCGCCGTGTTCGAGCCCATCGCCGAGCGCCCAGCCCACGTCGGGCGAGTAGGCCTCGGCCCACCATCCGTCCAGTTCGGAAAGGTTCAAGCCTCCGTTGACCAGAACCTTCATGCCGCTGGTACCGCATGCTTCCCAGGGACGCCGGGGCGTATTCAGCCATACGTCTACGCCCTGAACCAGATGCTCGGTCAGACGCATGTCGTAATCACTCAGAAAAACCACCTGCGAGCGGGCCGCCGTGTGCCGGATAAACTCGATCCACCGGCGAATCATCTCCTGCCCCTCGGTATCTTGCGGATGAGCTTTGCCGGCGATCACGAGCTGCACCGGCCGTTCCGGATGAGTGAGAATCGCCAGCAGCCGGGCGGGGTCGTAGAGCAACAGATTGGGCCGCTTGTATGTGGCGAAACGCCGCGCGAATCCGAGAGTGAGCGTGTCCGGATCGAAGATTTTCCCGGCCATTTCCACATCCTCGGCCGATGCGCCGTGCCCTGCAACCTGCCGTGCCAGCCGTTCTCGAATGAATTCGACCAGCAGTCTTCGGGAGGTCGTGCGCGCCTGCCAGAGCCGATGATCGGGAACGCGGCGAATGTCCTTTTCAATCTCTTCGAGGCCGCTTTCCCATCGGTTTTTGCCGCAGGCTTCGGTCCACAGATCATCGGCTTCTGCCGAGTCCCAGATCGGCACGTGAACCCCATTGGTGACAGAGCCGACAGGAACTTCAACTTCAGGCCATCGTGGAAAAATGTCCTGAAAAAGCTGGCGACTTACCTTGCCGTGCAAACGGCTGACGCCATTGACCGCGCCGCTGCAGCGCAGGGCGAGCAGGGCCATGCTGAAAGGTTCGCTCGCATCCTCCGCATGTTTGCGGCCCAAGGACAGAAGATCCGCCATGGAAATGCGCAATGCGTTTTGAACATAGTGCTGGAAATGCCGCTTCACCAGCGCAGGGGAAAACAGGTCAAAGCCGGCGGCCACCGGTGTATGCGTCGTAAAAAGGTTGCCGGTGCGGGTGATGGCAAGCGCCACGTCGAAGGATACCTGTGCCTCCTCCATGTAATCCCGCGCCCGCTCCAGGACCGCAAAGGCCGCGTGCCCCTCGTTGAGATGACATACCTCGGGACGGATGCCGAGAGCGCGCAATAATCGCCATCCGCCGATTCCCAGAACCTGTTCCTGGCTGATGCGGAGTTCCGGACCGCCTCCATAAAGTTCACTCGTAATGCCGCGGTGTTCAGGAAGGTTGGCGGGATCGTTGGTGTCAAGCAGGTAAAGCTTTGACCGTCCCACGTCGACCTGCCACGCGCGAACCCACAGCCGAAATCCGGGCAGTTGCAGTTCGATGCGCAGCCATTCGCCATTCGCCTGGCGAACCGGCCGAACCGGAAGTTGCCCCGGATCATTGAATGGGTACAATGCCTGCTGATGACCATCCGCATCGATATGCTGGCGGAAATAGCCGACCTGATAAAGCAGGCCCACGCCCGCGACCGGAATGCCTAAATCACTGGCGGCCTTCAGCTGGTCTCCGGCCACGTTGCCGAGGCCGCCCGAGTAGATCGGCAGGGCATCGTTGAGCATAAATTCCATGCTGAAATACGCAACGCGCGTAAAGGGGGGAGTGCTGTGGGTCCGTTCGAACCAACTCGTCGTCTCCTCGCGCCGCTGCTTGCGCAGGATGACCTCATCGAGTCTCTTGCGGAATTGTTCATCGCAAGCCAGGGATGCAAGCCTTTCCCGGGACACTGTTTGCAGCATGGCCCAGGGATTCCGCGTCAATTCCCACAGTTCGGGATCGATTTGGCTCCAGAGATCGTCCGCGGCGTGGTTCCAGGACCAGCGCATATCAAGTGCAATCTCTGTCAAAGCGTTCAGCGCGGAATTTTGCGAGGGGAAATCTGTTTCCATTTCAGGCTCCAGTCAGCCGTTGAGGCGCGCAACGGAATGAATCTCTATCATTGGACGGTGGGCATCGGACTTGGTCGCTTGAGTGCAGCCGTTCGGACAACTCGCTGGTTGAATGTGGCTGGGCAAGGTCAGGCCACCTCGCCGCCCGGGCGGCGCAGGCGGCGGGGGGTGAGTTCAGCCATGAATTGGATGGCGCGGCCGGCACGTCCCGGCAGCCCATCGGCCAGATACTTGCGGATGGCACGCCGAGCCGGGCCTCAGCCACAGGTTTCGGGGGCGCTTCGGCACGAGTTGTGGACAGGAAGAGCCGTGAAGGCAAGCGAGAAAAACCGCTTCGGGGCAGCCTGCTGAATGAGCTTCTTGCCGGGAATCTCAAATGGAAAGACGCGTGATTTCTTGTACTCGCAGGGCGGTGATCTGAAGGCTCCGGCCTCCTGCGTTCATGGCAAATCGAAGGTAGGGAAAAATATCGTACGTGATCCAGCCCCGGCCCGGCCGATCCCCCGGGGGAATCTTTTGCATGGATATGGTTGGGGAAGACTCTCCATGGTGGCGGGTATCGGAATCGAACCGATATGAGATTGCTCTCGGAGGTTTTTGAGACCTCTGCGTCTGCCTGTTCCGCCAACCCGCCAATATCTCTATTAAACCATACAAAAGGCTGACCCGAAGGCCAACTCTCTTCATCGCGGTTCCAGAAATCGGCTCGGCCTCAGGCGAAGGGCACGCCTTCGCGCAAGACCGCACCTTGGCGGTGGCGGTCAAGGCGGCGGGAGTCAAAATGGTGTGTTGAATCCGCGTTCGTCCGATGCGGGCATCGAAGCGAATGCCCATCCCGCCCTCGAACCGGGGCGCGAGTTTTTCCGCCCGGGAAGGTGGCGATGTTGCCGGGCTTGACGGTGAGGAACTCGATTTGGCTGCCGGCCTCGGCGGCCAGCCGTTCAGCGTCTCCGCGCCGCTCAGCGCGCGTCCGTGGCGCGATGTCCGCTGGCGTTGAGGGCCGCCGCCTCTTCGGCGCCGCTCGAGCCGGGGGCAGGATGACCGGCGGGATCTTCACCCGACTCTGTCTTGCGGGCCAGTACGCAATCCATCTCCAGCATCAGCAGGTCGCCGGCCACGCGGGTCACCGGCACAAAGTCCACCACGCCAAAGCCGCGGCGCTCGAACTCGTTCAGAGATTCGGCGTAGTTCGGCATTCCGTGATAAATCGGCACGAACGACAGCTCGGTTTGCGCCCCCAGAACATGGTCGAGAACCCTCTCGGCACCGCGCAGGACCTCCAGATCATAGCCCTGGGTGTCCAGCTTGAGATAGATGCGCCGCGCCGCGACGCCCTCCATGCACTCGGTGAAGATCGAGTCCAGGCGCCGAAGCTCGACGGTTTCCGTGCCGATTGCCCGGTTCATCGGCAGCGTTTTCGAGGGGCCGAGGGGAACCAGAAACGAGTTCAGAAAATGGCTCTCGCCAATCTGCATCTCCGCCTGTCCGTCGGATGCGCCCAGGGCGCAGGGAAATGCCTTCCACGGAGGGCTCGCGGCGGCGTGGCGGGCCAGAACCTCGAAGGAAGCGCGGACGGGTTCAAAGGAAAGGATCCACCCCTTATAGCCGATTTCGCGGAGCTGGTCGCCATATTGTCCGCGGTTGGCCCCGACATCGAGGACGCAGTCGATGGCCAGCCGATCGAGCACCCGCAGCAACGCCTCGCGCGCGCGTGCCCAGTCACTCGGCGGGTAGGGAACCAGATCGTAGCCCAGCGAGCGCAGGAATTTTCGCAAAAACTCCATTTTCTTCATGAAGTTATCCTCACCTGCTGACAAAATTCTACACTTGATTCTGCAGGAGGAAACTGCGGCGAAGGGCGCGGCCCGGCGCACCGTCTGGCCGCGTCCGGGAATCGGTTTTGGCCGGTTGCGGGGCGCAATTTCCACATGTCCTGCCGATTCGCCGTACCGGCGAAATAGCCGGCAAAAAAGAATTCATCGCATCACCCTGTCCGGAATTGACGCGGGAAGCAAATCGCGCTACGCTCAGCGCAGATACCGGATTTGGTCGCTTACGCCAACCCGTATGGTCGCGCCTCAGCCCTGAGCTTCGGCTCGGTTCCGCATCGAGTTCTGCCCATTCTCCTTCTTTCAGAAAATTCCCAACACGCGCCCGGGGGCGCCGCGACTGGATTTTGCGTTTTTTCGCACGCTCGATCCAGCGCATTCGCTCCGTCCGCTTTCCACCGGCTCATTCCTGGAGGCCATCGAAACCCTTGAAGATCGCTCTGGAAATTACGCCCAATCTGGAGCCCCTGTTCGGGACTCGCGATGAAAACCTGAGACTGATGGAGGATTCGCTCGGCGTACGGATCGATCTTCGCTCCGACGCCGTGCATGTCGAGGGTCCGGAAGCAGGCGTGGCCCGCGTGCAAGGCGTCTTTGCGGATTTTGAAGCCTTGCGCAGGCAGGGCGTTCACCCGCATAACGGCGAGCTGAACGGAATGCTGCGTCTGGTGGTGGCCGACCCGGCGACGACGCTCAAGTCGCTGGCCGACGCGGGCAAACAGCGCTCGGCCGGCGTCAAGAGAACGGTGCAACCGCGCTCCATCAACCAGCGCAGGTACATCGAGGCTATTGAGCAGAACGACATGGTCTTCGGCGTGGGCCCGGCGGGCACCGGCAAGACCTATCTGGCCGTGGCCATGGCCGTCTCCTCCCTGAACGCCAAGAAGATCAGCCGCATCGTTCTGGTGCGCCCGGCGGTCGAGGCCGGCGAGCGGCTGGGCTTTCTGCCCGGGACACTGCAAGAGAAGGTCGATCCCTATCTGCGCCCGCTTTATGACGCGCTCTATGACCTGCTGGATCCGGAAAAAGTCGACAGGATGCTCGAGAAGAACATCATCGAGGTGGCCCCGCTGGCCTTCATGCGCGGGCGCACGCTCAACGACGCCTTCATCATCATGGACGAGGCGCAGAACACCACCGTCGAGCAGATGAAGATGTTCCTCACCCGCATGGGCAACAACTCGAAGGCGGTCATTACCGGCGACATCACGCAGATCGATCTGCCCAATCCGCGCAGATCCGGTCTGGTGGACGCGATCAACGTTCTCGACGGTGTCGAGGGGATTCATTTTTGCCACTTCGAGGACTCCGACGTGGTGCGCCATGCGCTGGTGCAGCGGATTGTGCGCGCCTACGAGAGCGCCAAGCCGCAGCAGCAGGATCTGCCTCTGGTGCTCGGAGAAGGGATCGATGTTGGAACAGAAGCGCGCGAAAACCGGGCGCCGGCGCAGGGGCTGCGTCCGGTCAAGCCCCAATAGATCAGAGCTTCGCGTAGAATTGAAAGTGAAACGGAGCCGCGTGCGGTGCGGTTCCGGGCACGATGATTCTCTTTGATCCAGACCTGGAACTCGGCCCCGCGCCGGAATCGGCCTCAGCGGAGCAAGGATGTGCGTCCGTTTCCGCCGTTTTTCCCAAATCTCTCCGTCTTCCCTCAGCCCGTACTCTGGGGCGCTTTCTTGCCGAGGCGCAGGCAGCCGCTCGCCTGCGCGGCGAGGTCGACGTCCAACTGACCACGGATCGGGCGATCCGGCGGCTCAACCGCCAGTTCCGCGGCAAGAACAAGACGACCGACGTGCTCTCGTTTCCCGCCGGCGGCATGGGGGCCGAAGGAATCGCCGGCGACTTGGCCATCAGCGTGGATACGGCGCGCCGGCAGGCCGCCGAACAGGGCCATCGGCTCTCGGTTGAGATCAAGGTGCTGATCCTGCACGGACTGCTGCACCTGGCCGGTTACGACCATGAGACGGACGACGGCCGCATGGCGCGGCGCGAACGCCTGCTGCGGGCGCGGCTCGGCCTGCCGCAGGGGTTGATCGAACGCGCATCCGGAGAAGAACGGCCATGACCGTTTCTTTTCTCCTTTCTCTTGTCTTTCTTGCCGCCGTCGAAACGCTGGCCTCCTACATCAGCCGCGTCCATGCGGAGTTCGGCAAGATCCTGACCGGAGATATCGAGGAGAATCTCGATGCCTGGGAGGAACTGGTCGAGCCGCAACTGGGCCTGAGCCGCGAACACGCGGCGATCTGCGCGGCCATTCTTCAGCAGCTTGCGCTGGGCCTGATCGCTCTCGAATGCGGCGCGTTCCTCTTCGACCGCGCGCCGCACCTGGGTCCTCCGACCTATGCCGAGATTGCCCAGGCCGTTCTGGCCGTGGTGCTGGTGGTTGTCTTCTGCAACCAGCTTTTGCCCGCGATGCTGTTCAGCCGCACCCGGGGCCGCTGGGCGGCGCGGCTGATCTGGCCGATTCGCTTCCTGCTCTGGATGGCGACGCCGATCAGTGTTTTCGTGCGTTTCTTTTTCTCGGTTGCATCCTTGGCCGAGGCTCCGGCCAGCCCGGAACAGGAAACCGCCGGCGACGTTGAGGCGCTGCTCGAAGCGGGCGAAGAGGAGGGCATTCTCGAAGAAAGCGACCGCGAGCTGGTCCGCTCCGCCGTCGAGTTCGGCGACAAGCTGGTGCGCGAGGTGATGACCCCGCGCCCGAAGGTCTTCGCCGTGCCCGAGTCGACCACGCTTGAAAGGTTTCTCGAACGGCTCAAAGAAAACAACTTTTCCCGCGTGCCTGTCTACTCCGGATCGCTCGACAACATTACCGGCATTGCCTTTGCCCACGACCTGCTGCAGATCACCGACGAGGAGGCCCGCACCCGCACTGTGGCTTCCATCGTGCGCGAGGCAGTCTTCGTTCCCGAAACCAAGCGCGGTTACGAACTGCTGCGCGAGATGCAGCGGGAAAAACAGCACATGCGCATCGTCATCGACGAGTACGGCGGCGTCAGCGGCCTGGTCACCATCGAAGACCTGCTCGAGCAAATCGTCGGCGACATTCAGGACGAACACGAAGAAGACGCCCTGCACGAAGATCCGGAGCGCGAGTCCGGCGGCATCTGGCTGGTGCCCGGCAGTTTTCCGATCGATCAATTGCCCGATCTGTTTGGCAATCCGGCGGAGCTGGCCGATCTGGGCAACGGTTACGAAGCCACCACACTGGGCGGGCTGGCCTGCGAAGTCGAAGGCCGCATTCCGCTGGCCGGCGAGGTGGTTCTGCTTCGATCCGCCGGTCTGCGCATGGAGGTCGTCGCCTCGACTGACCGGTGTGTCGAGCGGCTGCGGGTCTTTCCTCCGGAGGGCAAGGAGATCCCGGCGCCGGAGGCCGCGGAGGGTTCCTGAGCCGAGGCCCCGGACGCTGCGGCAGGCAGCCGCAGCCGCCCGGCAGGAAACGATCCGAAGACGAATCAGCCGGAGACGCTGAGAGCCAGACGCAGCAGGACATAGACCAGCACGCCGGTCACCGAGACGTAGAGCCACAGGGGGAAGGTCCAGCGGGCGATCCGGCGGTGCTGCGGAATGCGGCCGGTGAGGGAAAAGATAAAGGTAATCAGGACGAGGGGCAGCGCGGCGGTGGCCAGAAGAATGTGGCTGGCCAGCAGCGGCAGATAGACCATGCGCAGGGGGGCGTGACGGGGGTAAAGGATGTCGCCATGCAGGTAGTGATGGAGCATGTAGCTGGCCAGAAAAAGAACGGAACAGCCGAAAGCGGCGAGCATCGAAGCACGGTGGGCGGCGATGCGCCGGGCACGGATGAAGGTGAATCCGATGAGCAGGGCGATGGCGCTCAGGCCATTCAAAACGGCATTGAGGGCGGGCAGGAAGGACATCCGCGCGTGGCCGGCGTCGGCGGCCGGGTGAAGATAGATGAGCCAGAGCAGGAAGAGGCTGGCCACCGCGCTGAGAACGAGGATGGCGAGGATGGAGGATCGGACGCTGGCGGCAGATTTCATGGCGTCCTCAGCGTGATCTTCCGGCGCACAGCATGAGCGCGGTGAAGAGCAGGGGCAGGTAAAGAACGCTGACCTTGAGCAGATCGCGGGCGGCCATGCGGTTTTCTGCTTCCGAGGCGGCACGAAGAATGCGCGCGAAACGGAGGGTATAAACCAGGTAGACCAGACCCAGCGCCGCGGCCAGCATGGCATACGTGAAACCGGCCAGTCCGAGCCGCCAGGGAAGCAGGCTGACGGGAATCATCAGGACGGCGAAGAACAACGCCACGGCGACGGTCGACCAGCCGTCGGGCCGGACGGCTGGTAACATGCGGATACCGGCGTGGGCGTAGTCGTCACGGTAAAGCCAGGCGATGGACATGAAGTGGGGAAACTGCCAAACAAAAAGAATGGCGAAGAGGGCAAGAGCCGTTTCCTCGATGCGTCCGCGGGCGGCGGTCCAGCCGAGCAGCGGACCCATGGCGCCGGGAAATGCGCCGACGAAGGTGGCCAGGGGAGTGAGACGCTTGAGCGGCGTGTAAACGGCGGCGTAAAGGAAGACGGTCAGCAGCGCCATGGCTGTGGTGAGTGGATTGGTGGTCAAGAGCAGCCAGACGGCGCCGAGCGCGAGCGCTCCCCAGGCGGCCAGCATTCCCTGGGTCAGCGTGAAGCGGCCGGTGGCCATCGGCCGGTCGGCGGTGCGCCGCATCAACGCATCGGTCCGGCGCTCGATCACCTCGTTCAGCGCGCCGGCTCCGGCCGAAACCAGACCGATGCCCAGCAGCGCATCGATCAGGCCACGCTGCAGGCTGGAAACGCCGGACTCGATCGAGCCCAGATAATAGCCTCCCCAAGCGGTGACCAGCACCAGGCCGACGACCTTGAGCTTGAACAGTTCGCGAAGATCGTGAAGGAGCGTCGCCGTCGAGCCCGGCTGCGGGACGTGGAGGTGGCCGGGCCCGTGCGTTGCGAGCCTTGCGGAAGCCGCGGCCTGGGGAGCGGAAGTCATCGGGAAGGGAAAACCTCAATGCCGGGGAATCGAATGTGGCCGCTGGCGGAGGAAAACCCGGAGCTGGCCGGTTGTGCCCGAAAAGGAAGGCCTAAGCGGCGTTCTCTCAACAGAATCCCGATGGACGAACGCAAGCGGCCGGTGGCGGCTTCTTCCCCGGGGTTCACTGTCTGCCGAAGCGGTACACCATACCGGTCGTGAAGCCGAGGCTGTTCTGTGTTGTCGAACCGAAGCCGGACAGAAAGTACTCGGGGGCGAGGCGCAGACCCACGCGCGGCGTCAGATTGTACTCGACGGGAATGCTGATGCTGGCCGCATAGGTGCTGCCGTCCGGCCAAAGTCCCAGCTGGGCCGGCTTGTAGGGACCGAGATCTCCGGAGAAATTTCCGTAGATAACACCGGCCATCACCCGGCCGGAGACCGAGAACTTGGGCTGTACATAAAAGCGATACATGGGCCCCACCAGAGCCGCATACTCGCTGATGGCGGGATTGGTGATGGCGCTGTTGGTCAAAGCATTGTTATAGACATAAGCGGTGGCGAAATAGCCGCGGCCATCGGCGGTTATGCCCAGCCGCTCGTTGAAATAGCGTGTGATGCCGAAGTTCCAGGCGTATTCGTGGGCGCGTTCAAGCGTGGCGCCGGGGGTAAAACGGAGGTAGCCCATGCCGAAATAGCCCTCGTAGCGGTGATCGTAGGCGGCGTGGATGGCCGCGGCGCGTCGCTGTTCGCGGCGGGCGCGGATACGGGCCTCGACGCTCATCGGCCCTGTGGTCGGGGCATAGGTTTGTTGCGGACTGGCCTGATCCGGAGACGAAACCCCGGTGTTGCTGCTTGAGCTCGAACTTTGAGCCAGACCGGCGGTCGCTGCGGCCAGACCCAACGCCAGCAGAAGGGCTAGATTGCGAGAAGAAGACATCGGTTTGCGATTACCTCCGCGGGAGGGCCAAAGCCGGCCGCCCATCCCCGCAGGCAGCGCTCCCCCCTTCTTGGTATTAAAACACTTCGGGGAGGGAGGAAGCGCTGGGCCTCCGAACGGCGCCCATTGTCCCGGCGCGGCGAATTTCGAAGACCCGGCCGGGCGACTCACTGGATCACGGCAAGATCGGCTTCAAGCTGCTGCAGGTTGAAGCCCTCGGGCGATCCCTTGGCCCCGATCCAGTCCGGCGAGAGCAGTGCGTGGGCCTCGTCGCAATAGGAGCTCCAGAAGGCCGTGGTCATCTTCTTCAGAACACCCCAGGTGACGCAGGTAAAGCCGTTCTGATCATAGGATGGAACGAAGACTGCGTGACCGCCCCAGCTTCCCGCCTGCGTGTTCCCGCTGCCGTTGTCCGGAACGACATCCCACACATCCTGCGTCTGCGCAGTCAGCGGCAACGCCAAACCGATGTAGACGCCGCCGAAGAGGTTGATGGCCTGGCGGATTTCGGTCAGATCGGCAACGGCCGGATCAGCAAACGCCAGCAGCTTGTGTCCGTCCAGCCCATCCTGCCGGAAGTCATTCAGCACGTCCAGTTCGATGCCGCCCTGATCGGTCGAGGGATCGCCGGGAACGTATCCGTCCCACTGCTCGTAAGCCGTGAGGATGGCCGAATCAGGCACGGTCTGTTCGGTGGTGGTGTTGGCCGTCCACACCTGGATGGCGTGGCCGAGACCGGCGATGGTGCAGTCCCCGAGCTGGTCATTGAGCATCATGCCCCATGCGGTGATGCCCCGGGTCCAGTCAGCGGATGGAGGCGGCGCGGGAAGCGCCGGAGTCAGGTAGCGGGCCAGGCGCAGGGTGCGGCTGTCGGTTTTGATGGCCTTGCGGCCCAGTTTCATTTGCGAGTGATCTGCCATGGGAACTCCTTTTTCTTTGTGGAAGGAGACGACACGCCGGCGTGGAACCTGTCGCGCTCATCCGCCGGGCGCAGTCCGGCCGTTCTTTCGATTTTCTATTTCTCCTTATAACGGAATCCCGGCTATTTTCTGCAGAAGGTGCGGCAAAAATACTCTACGATGTAGAACACGGAGGTGGAAACGACGATGGCGAGGATCTTGCTGGGAGTTCTGCTGGGAATTGTGCTCGTTCCGATCACCCTGCTGGCGTGGCTGCGGTTTGGCT
Source organism: Occallatibacter sp. (assembly GCA_049976805.1). Classification (GTDB taxonomy): domain Bacteria; phylum Acidobacteriota; class Terriglobia; order Terriglobales; family Acidobacteriaceae; genus Telmatobacter. The sequence goes on from JBMFHN010000001.1 coordinate 59,134, forward strand.
GGGTTCCGGTGGCGGTTGCCGACCCGCCGTTGCCCTATGAGCGGCAGCTGACAGGGATGGCGCTCCATGCGCGCATTGCACGCGAGATGGTGAAGACGCCGCCCATCCAGGCCGACGGGGGCAATCTTGTGGCAGGTGCCGAGATCTACCGCGACCACTGCGCCGGCTGCCACGGATTTTTCGGCAAGCCTTCGCAACTGGGCTCACGCATGTTTCCCTTCGCGCCGCAACTCTGGCAACAGCACACCGACAGCACCGCCGTGGGTGTCAGCGACGACCCTCCGGGCGAGACGTACTGGAAGGTGGCCAACGGCATCCGGCTGACCGGCATGCCGTCGTTTCAGGGCGCGCTGAGCAGCAATGAGATGTGGCAGGTGAGCCTGCTGCTGTCCCGCGCCGACAAGCCGCTGCCGCCGGAGGCAGACGCGATCCTGAGCGGCCAGACAGCGGCGCCGCCAGAGACGACTTCCGGCACGGCGGCAACCCGCTGATCCGCCGCTCAAAAACACGGCAGGCTGCAAAGGCTCAGAGAGGGCGGATTGCAGAATACGGAACGCGAAGAGAGAAGTTGCTAAAATTGGAGCATGCCGCTGACCCGCCAAGAGGCTCTCGACCGCTTCCGCTCGCCCGACCTGATCGGGCTGGGATTTGAAGCCGATGCCGTACGGCGGCGCCTGCACCCGGAGGGCGTCGTCACCTACATCATCGACCGCAATATCAACTACACGAACTTCTGCACGGAGTATTGCAGCTTCTGCGCCTTCTACCGTCCCCTCACGGGCGCGCGGTCGGAGGAAGGCTACCTGCTCGATTTCGAGAAGATCTGCGGGAAGATTGCCGAGACGGTGGAGATGGGCGGCACCGGCGTGCTGATGCAGGGCGGCATCCATCCGGAACTGAAGATCGACTGGTTCGAGCGGCTCTTCAGCGGTATCAAGCAGCGCTTTCCGCAGATCTGGCTGCACTGCCTGTCGGCTTCCGAGGTGCTGGCCATCGCCGAGTACTCGAATCTCGACCTGCGCACGACGATCGCGCGGCTGCGTGATGCCGGACTCGACTCGATTCCCGGCGGCGGCGCGGAGATTCTCGACGACGAGGTCCGCCGGCGCATTGCGCGGCTGAAATGCAACACGGAGGAGTGGGTCAGCGTCCATCGCACCGCCCACCAGTTGGGGATGCGCACCACAGCCACCATGATGTTCGGCGTGGGCGAGAGCTACGAGCAGCGCATCAACCATTTTGAAGTAGTCCGCCGCCTGCAGGAAGAGACCGGCGGATTCACGGCCTTCATTCCCTGGAGCTTTCAGCCGAAGCACACCGCACTGGGCGGCCATGGCTGGGATGAAGCGACGAGCGTCGAATATCTCAAGGTTCTGGCCATCGCGCGGCTCTATCTCGATAACATCGAGAACGTGCAGGCCAGTTGGGTTACGCAGGGGCTGAAAGTCCTGGAGCTGGGTCTGCATTTCGGCGGCAACGACGTCGGCTCGGTGATGCTCGAAGAGAATGTCGTGAAGGCCGCGGGAACATCGAACCGCACGACCGAGGAAGAGTTGCGGCGCATCATCCGCGACGCCGGATTCAAGCCGATGCAAAGAGATACGCTGTATCGGACCTTTTTCTTGAACTGAGGCGCGCGCGAGGACGATTCCGGGCTGGTTTGTCTCCTGCTCTGGTCAGAAATAGAATCAGCGTTCCCGCCCATTCTGAAAAGCGCGGAGAGGATGGCAAGCGCGGTTTTGCCCAATTGGAGCCCGTCGAACCGGGCACTGCCGGTATGCCGACACTGCCGCCCAGCCGTGCAACAATCGTTCTCATGAGCACTCGGCCCGAGGATGCGCTCGGCCTCTACCTTTCGATCCCCTTTTGCCGTTCGAAGTGCGTTTACTGCAACTTCGCCTCTGGCGTTTACCCGGCCCGCGACCACACCCGCTACATCGACCGTCTGATTGCCGACCTGGCCGGGGCACGCTGCTGGGCGGCGCGGAAGGGCGTCGATCTGCCCCGCCGCGTGGCCTCGGTCTATCTTGGCGGCGGCACGCCCAGCCTGCTCGCGCCCGAATTGATTGCCCGTCTTTTCACCGCCCTGCGTGCCGCTTTCGAACTTGTGCCCGCCGCCGAGATCACCGTCGAGTGCGCCCCCGGCCAGATTTCCGACGCCGCGCTCGCCGTCCTTGCTGCTGCCGGGGTGAACCGCGTCAGCCTCGGCGTCCAATCCTTCATCGACAGCGAAGCCCGCGCTTCGGGCCGTCTCCACGGCCGCGCCACGGCCCTTGCTGACCTCGACCGCCTGCGCGCGGCCGGCATTCACAATCTCAGCGTCGATCTCATCGCCGGACTTTCCGGCCAGACTCTCGCCTCCTGGAGCGAGTCCCTCGAAGTGCTCGTCTCCACCGGCGTTCCTCATGCCAGCATTTATATGCTCGAAGTTGATGAGGACTCGCGTCTCGGTCGCGAACTGCTGGCTGGAGGCAGCCGCTACCACGCCGCTCTTGTCCCCACGGACGAGGCCATCGTGCAAATGGACGCGCTCGCCATCGAGCGTCTCGGCCGGGCCGGACTGCGCCCGTACGAGATCTCGAACTATAGCCGCCCCGGCTGGGAGTCGCGCCACAACCTGCGCTACTGGCAGCGTCGTCCCTACCTCGGCCTCGGCCTCGACGCCTCGTCCATGCTCCGCGTCGCATCGCCCGCAACGCAGGATGGCCGTAACCCTGCCCCGCGGCCCGGAGGCGATCTTGCGCAAAGTTCCCCGGAATCGTGTCCGCAGGGACGAATCGCGCCGGGCGCTGCGCTGTGCGAATGCGACGCTGGCCCCTTGGTTCCGGGCAGCGTTCTGCGCACCACCACCACCGCCGATCTTGCATCCTATCTGGCCGGCGCGGAACCGGCCGAAACCGCATGGCTCGGCCCCGCGCAGCAGCAGGAGGAAGCCTGGTTTCTCGGTCTGCGCCTCATGGCCGGCGTTCGAATCGCCGCTCTCGACCGGGAGTTTGGCCGGTCGTGCATCGCCCCGGCCCTGGCCGCCGTCGCCCGGCTCGCGGAAGCCGGCCTCGTCGTCGACGATCGTGAAACGGTGCGCCTCACCCCGCGCGGCCGCCTGATCTCGAACGAGGTCTTCGAGCAATTTCTGGGCTTGGAACCGGACCTGGAAGCGGGTCTGGACGGCTCGGATTCCGGATCGACGGGTGGCCGCGCGCCACGCGGTCTTCCCGATCCCCGATTGAATCCGCCCGCGCCGGTCCCGGTTTCACCGCCATCTTCAACCATGGCGCTGACTGAGCGCGACCCGTGATTCGAAGCGGAGATACAGGGCTTCGCCTAACTGTGACACGGGTCATCTCATTTCGGACAACAGTTTTGTCTTGATTTCAGGAAACGATCCGTCGGCGATTGCCAACGGCGCCCTCGGCACGCTGCCTCCGCCTCCGGGTTCGTTGTGGCCTGCGCACGGCGCGAGGCGTTCCAGAAATTTCTCCAGGCGATGATGTTCCGCACAAGCTCGAAATTGTTCCCAACCGCTGCGGAAAGCCTGGAAACGCCTTGCCGCCATCGGCTGCAGATGGAAGACGGCCGCAGAAGACAGGGGAAAAGGCGGGACTGTCCGGGGATAACTGTTGCCTGTAATCTACGGCAGAAACATGCGGGATGACTCCTCCTCCGCCTGGCAGCAGCACAAGAACAACGGATGCAATGGAATGATCGCGATGCTTCCCCTGGTCACCAGAATGATGCTTATCCTCGCCCCTTGGAGTTTTTGGCGGCAAGGCTTGTTTGTCAAAAGGATTTTCTTTGCGTATTGTATTGTCTAGGTTATCGGCCGATCTAAGGCAACAGTGTAACTTCGTTTTGCAGCGGCTGGACCGGTCGTAGAATCCAAATCGAGAAATTCCATCAGGGGGAATACATGGCCATTTCAGAAATCCTGGCGAACATCGATCGTGATATCGCCCGCCTGCAGCAGGCTCGTTCGCTTCTAAGCGGCGATGCCGATGCAGTCAAGAAGAAGGCCGGCAACTCTCGCAAGAAGATCGCGCCGAAGAAGGCATCCGTTACCCCATCCGCCAGCAAGACTGCAAAAAAGAAGAAGAGGAATCTTTCTCCCGAAGGAAGGAAGAGGATTGTCGAGGCTGTCAGGAATCGCTGGGCGGCGCAGAAGGCTGCGGAAGCAAAATAGCAGCCAGACAACTGCATGGAAGCGAGGGAGCGCAGATCATGGGTCATCCATGTGCGGTGACTTGTGCTTGCTGATCTGGCCCGAATGATTGAAGTATCTTAAAGAACATTGGAAGATCGTTCACCCGTCCAGCATGTACAAGTCAAAGGGCAGGCGGCTGGAGTAGAAAACGAATCACACTCCGCGTGTTGCGTTGAGCCTGATTCTCCCGCCGATGTGTTCTCACCGGGCCCTTGACTGCGGCGCTTGGTGAATGGCGTGGAAGGTTGGTTGACCGAAAGCCGCGCGATCATGCCTTCCCGCCCGAAAAGCAGGCTCTTCACAGCGGCCGTGGAATGTTCGGCGGAGCGGTTCGGGTGCACGGTCGCGCACGCCCGGAAGCCTGCCGGCAGAGTGCCCGCTCCGCGTTCGGGGCAAAATGAATTCCCCGGGGAGTTACCTGCGCGCGGGAGGGATGAAGACGGAGAAAATCATGTATTTTTTGCTTCGGATTGGTGGGCAGTGCAGGGCTCGAACCTGCGACCTCCTGCTTGTAAGGCAGGCGCTCTAACCAACTGAGCTAACCGCCCGCGCGAAGCGATATCAATCCCGCGGCTCGCTGTCATCATAACAGTGCGGATGCGGCGGGGCGAAATGCGGTCAAGATGAACGCGTGCCAACAGGTGTATCGTCGTTCTGGCCGATGCGGGCTCTGGGTTGATCCCCGCTCCGGCGCGCGGGAACCGGGCATGGTTTCCGGGAGGCTGAGAGGGCAGGCCGTGCGCTGCTGCCGCATCGTATAACGAGATCGTGGCCATTCCCGAATTCCTCTTGGTCCTGGCTCCGGCCGCCTGCGCGGTCATCATCGACGCCATCTCCGGCCGCTCCTGTGCCGAAGTTCCGGGGCAGGCGTGATGTTCATGCGATTGCCCGGGACGAGCGCGGGGCGCAGCCACCGCGACTCAAAAAACTGCTAAAATCTATGTTCGGCCAGCCGAGGCCGGGAATCCATTCTGAGAAAGTCCGCACCGTGTCTGAAGAATCCAAGCGCGAATCCGTTACCTACGCCGACGCCGGCGTGGACATCAGCAGTGGCGACCGGGTCAAGGATCGCATCAAGTTCCTGGCCCAGAAGACCTTCAGCCGCAATGTGATCGGCGGAATCGGCGGCTTCGGTGCGCTCTTCCGGCTGGATTTGCAGCGCTGGAAGAGTCCGATTCTGGTCAGCTCGGCCGATGGCGTGGGCACCAAGCTGAAGGTGGCCTTTGATATGGGGCTGCATCACACGGTGGGCGCTGACCTGGTGAACCACTGCGTGAACGACATCGCGGTGCAGGGGGCGACTCCGCTGTTCTTTCTGGATTACCTGGCCAGCGGCAAACTGAACCCGGAAGTCGTCGAGAGCGTGGTGACCGGACTGGCCGAGGCATGCAGGGCCAACGGCTGCTCCTTGATCGGCGGCGAGACGGCGCAGATGCCGGGCTTTTACGCCGACGGCGAATACGATCTGGCGGGCTTCATCGTGGGCGCGGTGGATCGCGAAAAGATCGTGACCGGCGCGGGGATCCGGGCTGGGGACGTGCTGATCGGATTGCCTTCGACCGGATTGCACACCAACGGCTATTCGCTGGCCCGCAAGCTGTTCTTCGAGGTGGCCGGCTACAAGCCGGCACAGTATGTGACCGCCATCCGGGAAAAGGCCGGCGCGGCGCTGATGAAGACCCACCGCAGCTATCTTCACCTGATTCAAAAGCTGGTGACGGCGGGGCTCACGACCGGCATGGCCCACATTACCGGCGGCGGCATCACCGAAAACCTCAACCGCATCCTGCCCAAGAACGTCACGGCGCAGGTCGAGATCGGCTCCTGGCCTGTGCTGCCCATTTTCGAGCACCTGCGTGAGCTGGGCCAGATTCCGCAGGAGGAGATGCTGCGCACCTTCAACATGGGCGTGGGGCTGATTGCGGCTGTCCCGGCGGCCAAATTTACACGGGCCAAGAACCTGCTGGACCGTGCCGAAGAGAAGTTCTATGTTGTTGGACGCGTGGTCAAGGGCGAGCGCCGGGTCCAGTACACATGAGCGTGGAGAAGCTGAAAAACCCGCATCCGGCCGGCCTTGATCCGAAACCTGTGATCGAAAGCCGCCCAGACTCCCATCGTTCTGCTCTTCGCCTCGGCATTCTGCTCTCCGGCCGCGGTTCGAACTTCCTGGCCATTGCCGAGTCCATCCGCGCCCACCGGCTGCAGGGCGCGGAGATTGCCGTGGTGATCTCGAACGTGGCCGAGGCGCCTGGCCTGGCGAAGGCAAGGGAAATGAACCTGCCCACGGCGGTCTTTGTTTCCAAGGGCCGCAAGCGCCGGGAGCACGACGCCGACGTGATGGCCTGCCTGCGCGCTCACGCTGTGGACATGGTCTGCCTGGCCGGCTACATGCGGCTGCTCTCGCCGGAGTTTATCGCCGCGTTTCCCCAGCGGATTCTGAACATTCACCCCTCCCTGCTGCCGGCCTTTCCGGGTCTGGACGCGCAGACGCAGGCCTTCGACTACGGCGTGAAAGTGGCCGGCTGCACGGTGCATTTTGTCGATGAACAGCTGGACCACGGCGCGATCATCGTCCAGCGGGCGATTGCGGTCGAGGAGAGCGACGACGTGCACTCGCTCAGCCAGCGGATTCTGGCCGAAGAGCATCTGGCCTACACCGAGGCCATAGCCCGCGTGGCCAGTGGCAAGTACGAAATCGAGGGACGCCGGTTTGTCCGGCGCACGCCGTAAGGGAATTCGTCGTTTGCACGTCTGACCGCGCCCATCGGGGCGCAAGGACGGGGCCTGCGCCGGTCATTTCATTGCGGGTGGCCGATTCCGGGATTCTTCTTGAAATCTCTCCGTTTGCAGAGAATTTCCTCCTGATTGCCTAGTCTTGGAAGTAGCCAGAAACGGAATGTGGAAGTTCCGCGCCCGGCGAATGAGCACGCCCTCCCCTTTGCGGATGGCGCCGGGCCGCGGTACCGCTTTCCTCTGTGCTTGAGCAGCTCTTTGCCGGAGGCATCGGCCGAAACCACGGCGATGTTCGAGTGCGGAGAGTTGTCGGGCGATCGCCGGGAAGCGGGCAGCGAACAAACCGCTTCCCGGCGTGTTGCAGACCCGTCCGGGCAGACCACTTCTTCGCGACAACCCCCAACCGAGCCGCTTCGATGCGCGGCGGAGGGAAAGCGCCGGGGCAGCCAGCCTGGCGTGAAATTTACGCCGGCGCAACTGTGAAACTGCTCCGGCCGCGATTGCGCTCCGCCCCCCGGAGGGAAAGTTTGCCGAACGCAGGGGGGTGCCTGAACCGTCTGGCAGGATTTCTTCCACCATCCACTCAACCGGGGCGGCAACCACCGCCCTTTGCTCTTTTTGGGAAGGAGCTTTTTGCATGAATTGGATTTCGAATATCTGGAACCAACCGAAGACCTCGATTGCCGGGGTGCTGACGGCGGTGGTCACCATCGCCGGCGTGCTCTCGCAGCAGGGCATCACGCTGGGCCATGCCGGGACGGGCACGGTGGTCGCGCTCGTTGGCGCTGTGGCGGCGGCCCTTCTGGGCTTGCTGGCGAAAGACCCCGGCGCGGGCGCCGAAGCTCTTCCACCGCAGCCCAACTCGACCGTCCGGATGGGCTGCTGGGCGCTGATCGCGCTCCTGATTCCGCTGCCATGGATCGGCGGCTGCACCGCGACCAGCGTGGCGCAGAACATCGTGAACTGGACGCCGTCGTTAGAGAGCGCCGTGGCGACGGTGGACTCGACGGCCGCGCTGCTGG
>JBMFHN010000002.1:0-57931 GCA_049976805.1 Occallatibacter sp.
GCGCCGGTGCCAAGCCGGAGTTCGAGATTCTGGTACGGCTGGCGGGGGCGATGGGCGTGGACGTGAAAACCCTGGTACATTTTGGCCCGTCTGGTTCTGGCGGCGTCACGGCCGACCTGGGCCAATCGCGCGGCGTGCAGGCTGGCGAGGCGGACCGGCACGCTGTCTGGCTGGAGGCCAACGGCCTCGAGCCGAAACTGAGCCCCTTCGACCCGCTGGCCGTGCTGGACGAAATCGAGCGGCTGGTTCCCGGCTACAAACTGGATCGGATGAATCTGTTGGGCGGCAACGATGTGCCGACCGAACCGGGCGCGGCGCAGAGTTTCGCCGCGGCGGCGGGGCTGGCCGGCCGCGGGCGGATGACCCCCGCAACCGGCGGACTGTTTTGCTCCGGAATACTCGGCGAGCACAGCCGCGCGCTGCAGGAACTGCGGCAGCACCAGGCGCGCGAAGCGGAAGTTTTGGCGAAGTGTTGACAGTGTTGAAAGGCGAGGCTGAAGACCTGTGACGATTTTGCAGTTTTTTCTGTGGAGCCTGCTCAAGGTGATCGTGGTGACGGTGGTGATGCTGCTCGCGGTCGCCTACACCGTCCTGCTCGAGCGCAAGCTGGTGGGCCGCATTCAGAACCGCTGGGGACCCAGCCGCGTGGGTCCGTTCGGCCTTTTGCAGCCGCTGGTGGACGGAGCGAAGTCCTTTCTGAAGGAGGATCTGATTCCCACGGCGGTGTATCGGCCTCTCTATCTTCTGGCGCCCATCATCGCACTGGGCTGCGCGCTGATTTCGATTGGCGTGGTTCCCTTCGGCGCGCCCGGCATCGGGCCGGACCACTTCGATCTCTTTGAAGTCGCCAACGTGAATATCGGCCTGCTGGTGATCCTGGGCGTCACATCCATCGGCGTTTACGGCATCGCCCTGGCCGGCTGGTCGTCGAACAACAAATATTCGCTTCTGGGCGCGCTGCGCTCCTCGGCGCAGATGGTCAGCTACGCCGTGGCCCTGGGACTTTCGCTGGTCGGCGTGGTCCTGCGCGCCGGCTCCTTCAATCTGCGCGCCATCGTCGAACAGCAGGCGCCCCGGGGCATCCTCAGCTGGAATCTCTTCGGCGGGTTCCAGTTTGTGGCCTTTTTCATCTACCTGATGGCCGCCTACGCGGAGACCAACCGCTCGCCTTTCGACCTGCCCGAGGCGGAAAGCGAGCTGACCGGGGGCTATCACACCGAGTACAGCTCGATGAAGTTCGCCATGTTCTTCATGGCCGAGTACGGCAACATGATCACGGTTGGCTGCGTGGCCACGCTGATGTTTCTCGGCGGCTGGACCAGTCCCTTCGGCAACCTGATCCCCATGCCGCAGAACATTCTTGTGCGGGCGCTCGTGCCGCTTTTCTGGTTTGTGCTCAAGGTCTTTTCATTTCTCTTTCTCTATGTTTGGGTGCGGGGAACCCTGCCGCGCTTCCGCTATGACCAGTTGATGAACTTCGGCTGGCGGTGGCTGATGCCGCTGGCCATCGTGAACATCGTGGCGACCAGCCTTTGGCTTGCGTATCGCTGATTTACAATCGGGAAGGAATTCCACTTCCTTTTCACAGTCTGCAGGCGGCGATTCAGATGGATGTTCGCCGCAAGTGATGGAACGATGCACCTGATTCTGTTTTTCCTGTTTGCCGGTTTATGCCTGGCGGGAGCAGTCAATCTCCTGATCCAGAGCCATCCCATCAACAGCGCGCTGTCGCTGATTGTGGTGATGACTTCGCTGGCCGTGCTTTACCTCATGCTGGGTGCCGAGTTTCTCGCTGCAGCGCAGGTGATCGTTTACTCGGGCGCCATCATGGTGCTGTTCACCTTCGTCGTCATGCTGCTCAACGCCGGGCGCGAGGAACACACGCTGGGCAGTCGCGCTGCGCTCGCGGTGGGCTTTCCGGCGGCGGCCGTTTTGCTGGCCGTGATCGCCACCGTGATCCTGCACGCGCAGGGCCTGGGAACGGCCTCGCTCAGCCAGGGCATCACCCCGACGGAGGAGTTGAGCGCGATGCTGTTCACCAAGTTGCTGCTGCCCTTCGAGGTCACCTCGGTGCTGATCCTGATCGCGATTCTGGGAGCGGTTGCCCTGGCCCGTTCCGACGATGGGCAAGCTCGTGAAAAAGAAGAAAGGATGGGCGGGAAATGAGCCCTCTTCTCGCTGGAAGCGTTCCCCTTTCCTGGTATCTGCTGCTGAGCGCGGCGCTGTTCGTGCTGGGCGTCGTGGGGTTCCTCATCAAGCGCAATCTGATTACCGTCTTCATGTCCATTGAGCTGATGCTCAATGCCGTGAATCTTTCTTTCGTGACCTTCGCCCATCAGTGGAACGCGGTGAAAGGACAGATTTTTGTCTTCTTCGTGATGATGGTGGCCGCGGCCGAGGCGGCCGTGGGACTGGCCATCATCATCGCCGTCTTCCGCGCCCGCGCAACCCTGGCCGTCGACCGCATCGACGGGATGAAACTATGAACGACGCCCACTATCCGCTTTCCTTGATTCCGCTCGCGCCCTTCGCCGGATTTCTGGTGAACGGAATTTTTGGCCGCCGGTTGCCGAAAGCCTTGGTGACCACGGTGGCGATTTTGGCGCCGCTGGTTTCCCTGCTCGTCGTGATCGAAGCGGCGCTGGGCGTCTTTGCGGTTACGCCGGGCGCGCCTGCCCTGCCCTGGGTTCAGACCTGCCCGCTTCCCTGGATCAGCGCCGGTGCACTGCAGGTGAACTTCAGCTTCGCGCTCGACCAGCTTGCACTGGTCATGCTGCTGGTGGTCACCGGCGTGGGCTTTCTGATTCACATCTATTCGATCGGCTACATGAGCCATGATGCGGGCTATGCGCGCTATTTCTCCTACCTGAACCTGTTTCTGTTTTTCATGACGGTGCTGGTGCTGTCGGCCAATGCCCTGCTGATGTTTGTCGGCTGGGAGGGTGTCGGGCTGGCCTCCTACCTGCTCATCGGTTTCTGGTTTGAAAAACCCTCCGCAGCCGAGGCCGGCAAGAAGGCTTTCATCGTCAACCGCATCGGCGATTTCGGTTTTCTGATCGGCATTTTCCTGCTGCTGGCCAACTTTGGCACGCTCACCTTCGCCCGGATCGGCGCCATCCTGAATGCGCATCCCGGCTGGCAGGGCGGCGGCGTCACGGTGATTGCGCTCTGCCTGATGCTGGGCGCCGCGGGCAAGAGCGCGCAGCTTCCGCTCTACATCTGGCTGCCGGACGCGATGGAGGGCCCGACGCCGGTCTCGGCTCTCATCCACGCCGCCACCATGGTCACGGCCGGCGTCTACATGGTGGCCCGCATGCATGTGCTCTTCAACCACTCGCCGTTTGCGCTGGGCGTGGTGGCTGCCGTCGGCACGGCCACGGCGCTTTTTGCCGCCACCATGGCTCTGGTTCAGAACGACATCAAGCGTGTGCTGGCCTACTCGACCATTTCGCAGCTCGGTTACATGTTTCTGGGTTGTGGCGTGGCGGCCTACTCGGCGGCCATCTTCCACCTGATGACCCACGCCTTCTTCAAGGGGCTGCTCTTTCTGGCCGCCGGCTCCGTCATCCACGCCCTGGGCGGCGAGCAGGACATGCGCAAGATGGGCGGGCTGAGAAAGAAAATCCCCGTCACTTTCTGGACGATGACGGCGGCCGTTCTGGCCATCTCCGGGTTCTTTCCCTTCGCCGGATTCTTCTCGAAAGACGCCATTCTTTACGCGGCGTTCTTGCACGGCACGGATGGCAAGGTGCTCTGGTTTGTCGGCGTGCTGACGGCGCTTCTGACCTCCTTCTACATGCTCAGGCTCTGGTACATGACCTTCCTGGGCGAATCCCGCAGCCCGGAGATCCACCCCCATGAGAGCCCCTGGTCGATGCTCGGCCCGATGGTGATTCTGGCGGCGCTTTCGGTCTCGGGCGGCTGGATCGGCATGGAGCGTTTCGGCGGTTTTCTCGCGCCCGCCGTGGGCGCCCTGCCTACAGCCGGCGGCAGCGCGCGTCTGGAGATCATTCTGAGTGTTGTGGCTGTTCTGGTCGCGCTCGAAGGCTGGATGATTGCCGACAAGTTCTACCGGCGCAGGCCCGAGCGCCCGGCCCAGTGGGCGGCGGCGATGCCGGGCGGCTATCGTCTGCTGTTCAATAAATACTTTGTGGACGAGTTTTACGGCGCGGTGGTGGTCAAGCCTCTGCTCGCTTTTTCCCGGTTCTTCCTGGAATGGGTTGTCGACGTGGGCATTCTGGGCGGCGCGGCCTGGCTGCTGGCCGGCATGGCCACTTTTGCGGGCATGATCCTGCAACGCTGGCAATCGGGCAACCTGCGCTCCTATGCGGCCTGGCTGACTGCCGGAGCCGCAGTGGTGCTGCTGTTCCTGCTGGTTCCGTGGACGGCGGTGCTGGCCGGCTTTCCGGCCATTCACCTGGGCGTGGCGGGGGTGAGGAGATGACGGCGCTGAACGGATCCATCCTGACCTGGATTCTCCTGGTTCCGCTGGCCGGAGCCGTGCTGGTGGCGCTCTTGCCGGAGCGCGCGAAACTGCCCAACTGGATTGCGCTTCTGACGACATTGGTGACCTTCGGCCTGACGCTCCACCTGCCGGCGCACTTTGTCGCCGGACAGGCCGGCTTTCAGTTTGTCGTCAACCGGCTGTGGATCGACAGCCCCGCGATCTTCTACCACGTGGGTGTTGACGGGCTCAGCCTTTGGCTGGTGGTGCTGACCGGCCTGCTCGCCCCGGTGGGCGTCGTGGCCAGCTGGAACGCGATCCGCGAACGGCGCAAGATCTTTTTCTCGCTCTTTCTGGTGCAGCAGACGGCCATGTTCGGCGTCTTCGTCTCGCTGGACCTGATGCTCTACTACGGATTCTGGGAGCTGTCGCTGGTGCCGATGGCCATCCTGATCGCCATGTACGGCCGCGGGAACGGTCCCCGGGCGGCGCTCAAATTCTTTCTTTTCACCTTCATTCCCTCGGCCCCTCTGCTGGTGGCCATTCTCTGGCTCTATGCGCGCACCGGAAGCTTCGATTTCACCACGCTGCGCATCCTCATCGCCCACGGAAACTTCTCCGCTTCGGCGCTGAGCTGGGCCGCGCTGGCGTTTCTCTTCGCCTTCGCGGTCAAGGTTCCGGTCTTCCCGCTCCATGGATGGGTGGCGGACACCTTCAGCGAAGCACCGGTCGCGCTGGCGATGGTTGTGGCGGGCAAGCTGGGACTTTATTCGATGCTGCGCTTTCACATCGGGTTGTTTCCCGTCCAAGCCCAGGCTGTCGCTCCTGTGCTGGTCGGTCTCGCCGTTGTGGGTGTTCTCTACGGGGCATGCATGGCCTTGGCGCAGCGCGATTTCTGGCGGTTAATGGCCTTTGCCGCCCTGAGTCTGCTGAGTTTCATCACCCTCGGCATCTACGGCCTGACGTCAACCGGCTGGGACGGCGCGGTGTACCAGATCCTGAATCACGGCGTTGTGGACGGAGCATTGTTCCTGTTGCTGGGACTCCTCTACGACCGCTACGCAACCAGCCGGATCGATGATTACGGCGGTCTGGCGGCCAGGCTGCCGCGCCTGGCGACCTTCTTCGTCTTCTCCACGCTGGCGATGATCGGCCTGCCCATGCTCAACGGCTTCGTGGGCGAGTTCATGATTTTGTCGAGCACCTTCGTCGGGGTGAGCCGGGGCTGGGCGATTGCGGCTACGCTGGGTGTGATCCTCGGCGCCTGCTATATGCTCTGGATGGTGCAGCGGCTCTTCTTCGGGCCAGAGTGCGTGCTGGCCTCGGGCAAGCCCGCCGAGGACCTGCGCTTTGGGCAGATGGCTATCCTGTGGCCTTTGGCCACGCTCATGCTGGTGATGGGAATCGCTCCTTCGCTCTGGCTCTCCACCATTGAAAGGGGCGTCGTTCCGCCGCATCCTGCCGTGACCGGCGAGGCGGGAGGCGCCATTCCTTCTCCAATTCCATTGCCGATTTCGTCCCCAGGGGAGGGCCAGCGGTGAATTCTGTTCCCGATATCTTTCGCATCCTTCCCGAGGTTGTGCTCACATTCACCGGCGTGCTGGTGATGCTCATCGATGCCACGCTGCCGCCCGCCTGGAAGCGCCGGCCACTCGGCTGGGTGGCCGCACTCGGAACCACCTTCGCGCTTTGGGCCAGCCTCTGGCAGTTCTCTCTTCCGGAAGGAACCGGCTTCTTCGCAACGGTGGAGAGCAGCGACTTCACGGTTTTCTTCCACGTGCTCATCTGCGGAATCGTGCTGGTGGCGCTGCTGCTCTCGCTCGACACCCTGCCCGAAGACAGCCATCACCAGGGCGAGTATTACGCGCTGATGGTCTTCGGCGCGGTGGGCATGTGCCTGCTGACCGGCGCCGTTGAACTGCTTCTGGTCTTTATCGCGCTGGAGATTTCGTCGATCTCGACCTATGTACTGGCCGGCTATCGCAAACAGACGGCGCGCGGGCCGGAGGCGGCCATCAAATATTTTCTGCTGGGCTCCTTCGCCACCGCGTTCCTGCTCTACGGCATCGCCCTGGTTTTCGGCGCCACCGGCACCACGGAGATCTACGAGATCGCCCGCCTGGCGCCCACTGCCGAAAACCACGCGTTGCTGGTGGCCGCGCTGGGGCTGATGCTGGTCGGCATTCTTTTCAAAGTCTCCGCCGCCCCTTTCCATCTCTGGACGCCCGACGTCTACGAGGGTGCGCCCTCGCCGGTCGTCGCGTTGATGTCAACCGCGCCCAAAGCCGCGGCCTTTGCCCTGCTGCTGCGCGTGGTTTACGAAATGCTTCCCACGCTGCGATCCTTCTGGGAGCCGCTGCTGTGGGCCGTGGCCGTGCTTTCGATGACGGTGGGCAACCTGGCCGCGCTGCGCCAGAAGAACGTCAAGCGTATGCTGGCCTACTCCTCGATCGCTCACGCCGGCTACCTGCTGGCGGCCTTCGCGGGACTGGGCACAACCGGCATCGCCGCCGCCAGTTTTTATACCGCCGCCTATGCGGCCATGAACGTGGGCATCTTCGCCGTGGTCACGCTGGCGGGCGGATACGATGAGAAGCTGTCCCTGATCGAAGATTTTCGCGGCCTGATCTATCGCTCGCCGCTGCTCGGCCTGCTGATGATCTTCTTCCTGGTTTCACTCGTCGGAATCCCCTTCACCGGCGGGTTTTTCGGCAAGTTCTACTCATTTACGGCGGCGATCGAAGGCGGAGCGGTTTGGCTGGCCATCATCGGCCTGCTGAACTCGGGTCTGGCCGCTGCCTATTATCTGCGTCTGGGACTGGCCGTGGCGCAGCCTGCAGAGGAACCGGTTCCGGCAGGCGAAGCTTCCAGGCCGTATGTCGGCGTTGCCGTGGGAGCGGCCCTGCTGTTTGCTGTCGTGGCCACACTGGTTCTGGGCATCCTTCCCGGCGATGTGCTGCATGCCGCCCAGTCGGGCGGCTATACGCTGGAGGCTCCTGCGGCGCAGACGACTTTGCTGCGGCATTGCCTGCAGCCGCGCCCCTGAGCGTCTTCCTTTTCAGCGAAAACAGGCAGCCACGCGCCAAGGGCAGAACAGACTCCGGCCAAGAGGCACCGGCGCGGGGCATGGCCCGATCGCACGCGTTTCAGTAGGTAGGGCTGAGCGCGGAATCGCCGGAAAGCGGGCCGTTTTTCGAATTTCCCGGAAGGTTCTGTTGGAGAAGGCTTTCATAATAGCGCACCGTGCGGCCCAGAACCTCTCGGTTCACATAGTGATCAAGCACCCAGGTGCGCGCCGCCCTGCCCATTCGGCGCCGGCGATTGCGATCGTTTAAAAGCCGCAAGACAGACTCCCCGATCGCCTCCGGATAGCCCGGAGGAATCAGAACTCCCGTCACCTCGGGCACCACGGAATCGCGGGAACCGGTGGCCAGGGTCGTGACAACGGGGACTCCGCTCGCCGCCGCCTCCAGAACGACATTCGGGAAACCTTCCCGCCAGGTCGGCAGGACCATGACGTCCATGGCCCGATAGTAGGGGGCGGTGTCGGCGACGAAACCGGTCAGGTGAATCTGCGGATGGCTTTCAATCCGAGCGCGCACGGCACAGTCAAGCGCATCTTCAGCCTCGTCAAACCAGCCTACCAGCAGCAGGCGCGCATCCGGCCTGGCCTCCAGGATGGCGTCGAAGGCCTCGATGAGTTCAGGAACGCCCTTGTCGCGGGTCAGGCGGCCCACAAAGCCCACAACCGGCGCCTCGGGCGGTACATCGAGATTTCGGCGCACGGGACTGCTGCCCGGCGAAAATCGTTCGACATCGACCCCGTTGCTGCTGCCATCGCCCATCAGGCGCAGCTTCTGCCCGGAGGCCACGCCCAGCCGCAGAGCCTGATTGCGCAGGCTGCGGCTGTTGCACAGCACGGTATGCGCGCATGCCGAGGCCAATTTCTCGGTGGCCAGCAGAATGTGGCGTTTGAAGCCGGTCGCGGTTTCCAGCTTCAGCCCGCGCAGAAAATAGATTCGCACGGGCACGCCCGTCAACAGGCCGGCGATCGAGCCCAAGAGGCCGGCCTTGGGTGTGCTGAACTCGGTCACCTCCGGTTTGAGCCGGCGAAGCAGCCACCACAGCCGCACCAGCGAGACGCAATCGGCCAACGGAGAGATCTCCCGCCGCATGGGAAGGCCGACTGCCTCAACCCCTTCTTTGGCAGCGGTGCTGTCGAGCAGTTCGCCAGGGCTCGAAACCAGCGTAATGCGAAACCCCGCTTCGCGCAGCGCGCGCAGCCGCATGCCCAGAACCAGGCACGTCTGCGGACTGGTGATGCCAACGACAAGATGAGGGCGATGCGATGCAGGGGCGGGTGGCGCCAGCCGTTCGGCGATCTCCACCACGCGGCGACCCATGAAAAACGAAGAAAGCGACGGACGATTTGCCGCGTCTGCCCTGTCCTTGAACACGAGCTTCTCCCGGAAACGGCTTGTGCCTGCCGATACACGACTCTTATCGGCAGCGCCGAAGAAAACGTGCGGGACGGATGCGGGAGATTTTGTTGCCCGGCGCTCTGTTGGCGATTGATCGCCCTGGCGGGTCCATTCCCATTCTCCGCCGTGGCTGTCCTCCTCGTGACAACGCAGGGAAGCCCCTTTTCGGGACTCGATACTGGAGAGAAGCAGATGCAACACAAGAAAACATGAGTCTGCATTAATATGTCAACAGGAAAAATCCATCGGGAAAAATGAATTCAGTTCACGACCGGCGAGATGGCTGCGGGTTCCGTTCATCCGGTCTTGCAGGAAGACCGGCATGACCGCGATCCCGCGACCCAGAATTCTGCTGCTGATGCCGCGTCTGAGCGGAGGCGGAGCCGAGCGGGTGATGGCCTTGCTGGCGCGAGGTCTCTCGCCAGAAAAGTACGAGCTGCACCTGGGCCTGATCACGCAAGCGGAAGACGACGGGGTAGAACTGCCGGCTTCGGTCCAGGTTCATCGCATCGGCGCCGCCCGGGTGCGCGGCGGAGCCTTCCGTCTGTTGCGTTTGGTTCGCCGGCTCAAACCCGATCTGATTCTCTCCGGAATCTTTCACCTGAATTTTCTCGTCCTGCTGCTGCGTCCTCTGTTTCCGTATGGAACCCGCGTTCTGGTCCGTCAAAACGGAACCGCGTCGGCGGCTCTGGCCTTCGGCGGGCTCCCTGCCTCCACCCGGCTGCTTTACCGGTCCTTGTACCGCCGCGCGGACCGGGTGATCTGCCAGACCCGCGCAATGGCCGTCGATCTCGCTCGGAATTTCGGGATCTCCGAAGACCGGTTCACCGTTCTGCCCAACCCTGTCGATGTCGGGCAGATGCGCAATTCTGGCTGCCGGTTTTCCGGCGCGCCGGCCGGTTCCGGACCCCATCTGTTCGCCATGGGGCGGCTGGTCCGGGAAAAAGGCTTCGATCTTCTTCTCGATGCACTGGTCAAGGTGCGCGCGGAGTTCCCGGGGGTGAGCCTGCGGATCGCCGGCTGCGGAAGAGAAGAAGCAGCGTTGAAGGCCCGATGCCGGCATCTGGGACTGGAGCACGCCGTCTGCTTTGCCGGGTTTGTCGAGCATCCCTGGCCGTGTCCGCCCGAAACCACGCTGTTTGTGCTTTCCTCGCGCCACGAGGGGTTGCCCAATGCCCTGCTGGAAGCAGCCGCTGCAGGGTTGCCGATTGTCGCCTTGCCGGCTGCGGGAGGCCTGGCAGATCTGCTGCGCGGCCAGCAGGGTGTGTGGCTCGGCGAAGAGGTTTCCGCCTCTTCGCTGACCACTTGCCTGCTGGCGGCTCTCCGGGCGCTGCAGAGGGGCGAGCGATTCGCCCACACCTGGATCGAGCCATTCCGCCTGGACCGAGCCTTCCCTGCCTATGAAGCCCTGATCGACCGCGCGCTGGCCGCGGGCGGAAGGGCGTGATGGCCGTCAGGCGCGCCCGCCCCAGCGTTTCCTGAGCCGCGCAAGCCGAATCCGCCCCAGCGCCGAAGCGGCGCGAAGCTCTTCGGCGAGGCCCAGTTGCGCGGGAAACAGCTCACTCAGCACACGATCCACGGAGGTGAAATGCGCGGCGTGGGCGCGGAGGAAGGCGGAAATCACGCTTACCTGGGCTTCCGTGGCGGAGTTGCTGTGCACGCAAATCGTCCAGAGTCCCCGGGATTTTTCCCTGGGATCCCAAAGCTGCTGCGGCATCCAGGTGAGGCCGCCACGGACAAAGGGAGCGCGGGCGAAGCCGTCGGAAATCAACCGGATTCCCTCATTGCGAAGTGCGCTCAGCGTAGCGTGGTCAAAGCCATGGCGTGGCGCGACAAATACGCGTGGATTCAATCCGTGTTCGCGCAGAATACGCAGCCCCTCGCCTATCCACAGCCGCTGTGTCGCCTCCGGCGCGCCGGCGAATTCCGACCGCGCATGCAAGGACACAAGGCTTCGGCCCCGGTTCTGGCACAGGTGACGGTAACCGTGCAGACCGATCGTGGCGCCGGCGGCCTCCATCGCCCGCATGCGCGCCCAGAACTCCGGATCCGGCGCATCCAGCTTCAGCTCCTCGTCGCGGTTGTCGGGAACGATGGCCAGGATGGGGCAAAGAGCAAACTCCTCGATCAACGCCTGAAAGCGCCGCCAGCGGGCGTGGTTCATGGTCGGACAAAGATCATCAAAGCGAAGCAGGTATTGCGCCGGATGGGGAATCATGCCGCTGCCTCCAGAATGGGGTGACGCTTTCACCGCGGGAGACGAGATTCATCCGCGGGAAAGGCGCGGGCCTCCGCCGCATCTCTCTCGCCTTCGAGTCGTCCCTCTGGGGACGGCCTTACCGTTCCCTTGCCGCTTTGTGTCCGCAGCAGCCTCCACGCCCAGTACCAAAGGAAGAGGAACGTGCTCACGGTCCAGAGCGAGGTGGCCAGCGCGATGCCCGCCACGCCATACCAGCGCATGAGCAGAAGGTTCAGCCCCACATCCAGCGCCAGGTTCAGCGCGCCGCAATAGAAGATCAGGTCGCTGCGGCGCATGGCAACCAGAAAGCGGTAATAGACGCGGCTCGAAACAAAAAAGGGAATCTGGATGGCGTACATGGCCAGAACCGGCGCCACCAGCGCGGTGTCACGCGGCCCGAAAACGCCGTGCTGAAAGGCCACGCGGATCAGCAGGTGAGAGCCGGCGATCAGCACCAGTGCGATGGGTGTCGAAACCATCGCGGCCATCCTGACCCAGGTGCGGAGCGTCAGCCGGCAGCCGGACCAATCGGCGTGGGCAACCATGCGCGAGAAGTGCGGCACCACGGCTGAGGCAACCGCCCCGGCCAGCAGCGTGATGACCACGCTGACGAAACGGTTGGCGTAGGCGAGAGCCGAGACGCTGCCCGAAGGCAGCATGGCGGCCATCGACTGATCCACCAGCAGGCCGCCCGAAGCCACCACGCCGCTCAGCAGCACCGGCCCGTACTGCCGCGCCACCTCGCGCGTGGCCTCGGTGGTTCCGTGCCAGAAGAGCCGGAAACGATAGCCGCGCGCGTCCATCATGCCCGCCACGATGGCCGCGTGAACCACGGCGCCGGCGAGCGTGGCGTAAACCATCGCCCAGATGCCGCAGCGGCCGCTCAGCAACAGAGCCGCCAGAATGATGGCCACCGGCGTGGCGATCGGCGCCAGCGCGGGCAAGGCGAAGCGGTCGAAGGTGTTCAGCACCGCCGTGCAGTTGGTGGCGACGCCGGTTATCAGCACGACCGGCAGGAGCGCGTAAAAGAGCCGAATGGAGAGCGCCAGCTTCTGCGGCGGAAAGTGCGAAGCGATCAGCGGGAAAAAAGCGCGCGCGGCGATGGCCATCAGCAGGGTTGCCGCCACCAGCAGCAGGCAGACCCACAAGAGCGCGCTGGAGAGCAGCTCCTGGGCGCGGTCGTGCCCTTCGTGCTCGCGGACGCGGATCAGCGTCGGCACCAGAGCCTGGTTCATCGATTCGGAAACCAGATTGATGAGCAGGTTGGGAATCAGCACGGCGGCCAGAAATGCGTCCATCGCGTCCGAGCGGCCATAGACCCCGGCGACGGTAAACTCCTTGAAGGTGGCGACGATCTTGACCAGAAGTCCGGCCGCCGTGACCGAGGCCGCGGCGCGAAAAATGCGCCGGTTCACGCTGCCTTGCTGAAAATGCCGCGCGAATTGGGGGATGGGAACCATGCCGGCGGAGTTCCTCATTGCGCATGAAATCGGTGCGGGGACTGCTGGAAATGCGTGGCGCGGGGAAAAACGGCCTCCATCTCCTCCGGTTTCTCGGCGGCCAGCCGACCGGCCAGAGCCATGACGCCGATCAGCAGCCAGGTCGAACGGCTCTCTTCGACCGTGGCCACCAGCGAGGCGGTCAGCAAGGCCAGAAGCGCCGTCAACAGGGCTCCGCGGAGCGATCCATGGGTCTGCGCAATCGACCACGCGGCGGCGGCCACGATGGCCACAGCCAGAAAGAGCGCGCAAAGTCCGCCTCCGACGGCCAGTGAGAGTGCCGTGTTATGCGCGGTATCGAAAGAGGCCGTGCCGGCGGCAGTGATGAACGTGCCTGCTCCCGTGCCCGCGATTGGCGCGTGCGCGAAGGCGTGCCAGCCCGCCTCCCAGATGTTCCACCGCTGGTTCAGGCTGCCCCGTTCGAGTTGCTCGGGAATGGTTCCCAGCCGCGCCAGGGTGGCGCGGGGAACGGTAAGCCAGAGCAGAACGAGCAGCGGCGGCAAGGCCAGCGCGCCGGCCCGCGCCAGCCCGGGGCGGCCATAGGCCAGCAGAACTGCGCTGCCCGCCAGGCTGACCAACGCCGCCAGAAAACCACCGCGCGAAGCGGTCAGCAGCACGGCCAGCAATCCGAGCGGCAGGTAGCCGCCGGCCAGCAGACGACCTGCCCAGCGCCGCTCACTGGTGAAAAGCAGTGCAGCCAAAGGAAAGCACAGGTTGAGAAAGCGGGCCACATCGTTCGGATCCTGCCCGGCGGCGGCAAAGCGAATCTGCGCCGCGGCGGCAGCGTGCGCGGAGGCAAAGTCGATCACGGTCAAGATCGCCAGCACCCACGAGCCGGCGACGATCACCCGCAGCAGCGCGCGCAGGTTGCCGGCGCTCTCGGCAAACTCCCAGATCAGCCAGACAATCATCATTGTCTGGAAGAAGCCCCGCAATTTCTGGAGCGTCGTCTGCGGCTCGATGCTCCAAAAATAGGTGCAGCAAAGCCATAGATAAAGAGCCAGCACCAGCCACTGAACGCAGCCCGGATCGCGCAACCGACCGCTTGCGAACACTGCCGGAACGGCCACCACGAGCACCAGCAGGCCCGTCAGACGGGCAATATTGCCCAGCGGCGCGCCCAGATCCAGGGAATACTCCCAGGGAATGACGAAGGCGAAGAGCAGCATCAGCAGCCAGGCAATTCTTCTCATGAGAATCAGGTGTCAGCGATTCATCGGCGCGCGTACGGCGGGCTGTGCGGAGGGCGTTGCCGGGCTCGTGATGGTCGACGGGGACCGATTGAACCACTGCGAGTACACCAGGCCGCCGTAAATGGTGACGCCCACGGCCGATTCAATGGCCGATTGCATGGTCTTGTTCCAGATGTTTTTGGCCGCCGAGTCAGGCACGTAGAGAATGTCGCCGTCACGGACGGGCTGATCCAGATCCTGGCCGCGCATCAGCCGCTTCAGGTTGAGGCTGGTGAGGGTGCGCCCGCCCTTCTGCTCGCGAATGAGGATCGCCTTGCCGAGAGAGGCGTTTTCGGTCGGTCCCCAGGCCAGAGCCAGCGCCTGCACCACGGTCAGCCCGTGGACCGGGTCCACCGGAAACCCGCCGGGGCGGAGCACATCGCCTACGACGTAGATCAGCCCAGCGCGGCTGACCTCGACGGTGTCGCCGGGATCGAGCTCCGGGTTGTGGTCGGCAGCGGTGTAGGCTCCTTCGGGGTCCAGAGCCACCGTGCGCGGCGGCATGGAATCGTCGCGGTGGAAGATGTTCACCAGCCGCCCGGCGCTCGGCGTCAGGCCGGATGCCTCCGAGATCAGATCGAGCAGCCGATGGTGCATCGTGTAGGAGTAGACTCCGGGGCGCGTCACCTCGCCCAGAACATCCACATCCTGACCAACAGAGACAAGCACCAGCACAGACACCTGCGGATGGAGAAGCATCCCCTGGGCGATCAGCGCCGCTTCAATGACGCGTGCGGCGCCCTGTTCGTCCAGCCCGCTCACCTTCACCTCATGAATCAGGGGAAGATCAATCGTTCCGGCGGCGGATACGCGCACCTGCGTGTGAAACTGCGGAATGTGATACTCGCTTACATCGAGCAGATCGCCAGGACCGATGGGCGCAAGCATGGAAGACAGCGGCACGCCGGAGGGCGAAACCTCAGTCGCGCCTTCGGCCTCCGGCTGGTTCCAGATCTCGGGCGCCTGCTTGGGATTGGGCAGATTCTCGACCCGCTGCGACGGTGGCAGACGGACCACCCCGGTGGGCAGGCCGGAGGTGCTGGGCGTGGGCGCCTGTGCGTGGCAGAGAAAACCAGTCAGGGCCGCGGCCAGCAACAACACCACGGCGCGAACCACCGCGGACGAGGAGGAGAAACGAATCGATTCCATCAGGAGCGCGCCTCCGATCGCCAGCCACAGGGCAACAAAGAGCGTGATCCCCAGGTCAAGCGGCGGATCCGGGGTGACCGGTTTGACCGGCTGCCGCGCGGGATCGACCACGGAGATGCTGGAACCTTCGACGCCGGCATCCAGACCTGCCTCCTCGACCTTTTCGAGCATGCGCACATAGAGCGCCTCGCTGGCATTGGTCTCGGCGCTCATCGTCGCGTACTGGGCGGCTGCCTGGTTGGTCTTCAGGCCCTCGCCAGTCAGCAGAGCCAGGTTCCCGCGCAGCAGTTGCTCGCGGTCGGCGGCCGTCTTCCAGGCGCCACGGAACCGCTCCACCAGCCGGGCATCTTCGCTTCTTTCCTGCTGCGCCAGGTTCTCGAGCAGGCGGCGCACCTCGACCACGCGCGGAAAGTTCGGACCCTCTTCGATGTTCAGCCGGGCCTGTTCCTGTTCGAGTTCGCTCTGCCGGGCGTGTATCTGCCGCAGAACGGCGGTATCGAAATCGCCGTTATCGGCCGCCAGCTGGGGATCCGAGGCAATCACCATCTCAGGGTTGCCCTCGCGGGCAGCGCGGTACTCGGCCTCGCGGAGAATGCGATCGCTGGTGGCCTCCACCAGCTGGCGGCTCAGCGCATCGATCTCCAGCAGCGCCGCGGCGTGCTGGGTTTCGGCAGGGGATCCGTTGGCCAGCGTCTCGGGCACCGTCAGCAGTCCATGCTCTTGCTGAAAGGCCGCCATCCGCTGCTGATCCCGATCCACCTGGGCTTTCAGGTCCTTGAGCTGTTCCTTGAGCCACAGCGAGGCCTTCGCCGTGGCATCCATCCGCTCCTCGCTGTTCTGCCGCTGATATGCATGGATCAGCGCGTTCACCACCGCGGCCGAAAGCGCTGCGTCGTGAGAGCGGAATCGAATCCGGATCAGCAGCGTATGCGGCAGCGTTTCCACATGCAACCGCTCGTGGAAACGCTCGATCAGCCAGGCCTGAGCCTCGGCGGACGGAGCCTCGGGGCGATAATTGGGGAATCGCCGGGCGAAATCGCCCATGAACCCCTTGGCCTGATAGAGCTTCAGCCCGGCGATCACTTCCCAGGCCAGCTGGTCGCTGCGAAAGACACTGGCCAGGGTCTCCAGTTCGAACGGATCGGAAGACTGCGCCGCCGATCCGCCCCCGGAGATTCCCTGGCTGAGCGGCGAAACCGGCGCCGAGCGCAACTCCACGCTGGCCGCCGCCTCGTATTCGTTGGGGGCGATCAGACAATAAAGGAGACAGGCAAACAGCAACCCTCCCACCACGCCGCCCACGAAGCGCCGCCGGCGAAAAATCACCTCGGCCAGATCCCGCAGGGTTCGCGTCGCAATCTGCGGAGCAGAACCGGTAGGCGCTCCGGCCCGGCTTCGGGAATCGCCCGGCGAGGTGTACGAAACGGCGTCGGATTCGGACACAGCTTAAGAACCTCCGTCCAAAAAACCCCCGGCAGGAAGATTCTGGGATTCACAGCCAAAAATTACGGAAGAGAAAGTCCACGCCAGTTTGATCGATTGGAATCCATCCGTCAATAGATTCCCAGACGAAAAGAAGCTGGCCATGGGCAAAAAACGCCGTGGTCACCGGATCTCACTCTGCTCCGCCGCCGTTGCGGTACCAATCCACCGTGCGCTGCAACCCTTCGCGGAAATCGACGATGGGCGCGTAGCCCATCAGTTCCCGGGCCAGGCGAATGTCGGCCAGCGAGTCACGGATATCGCCCGAGCGCGGCGGACCATAGGACGGCTCGCCGCTGAAGCCGGTCAGCTCGCGCAGAATCCGGAAGGTTTCATTCAGCGTGATGCGGACCCCGGTGGCCAGATTCATCATGCGGCCCGCGACCTTCGCTGCCGGGGCAGTGGCGGCCAGAAGATTGGCGTGAACCACGTTGTCGATGTAGGTAAAATCGCGGCTCTGTTCGCCGTCGCCGTAGATGGTGGGCTGCTCTCCGGCCAGCATCTTGCGGCAGAAGATCGCCAAGACGCCCGAATAGTGTGAGGTCGGATCCTGGTGCGGGCCGAAAACATTGAAATAGCGCAATGTTACCGTCTCCATCCCGTAAACACGGGCAAACGCGCCCATGTAATGCTCGCCGGCCAGCTTGGCGACGGCGTAAGGCGAAATCGGCGCGGGCAACATGTCCTCGTGCTTGGGCAGTGTCGGCGTATCTCCATAAGCCGAGGAGGAACCGGCGTAAACAATCCGGCGCGCTCCGGCGGCGCGGGCAGCCACCAGCAGGTTCAGCGTGGCGTCCACGCAGTTCCGGTTTGTACCGGCAGGGTCTTCCACCGAGCGCGGAACGGAAGCCAGCGCGGCCTCGTGAAAGACAACTTCCACCCCCTCGCAGGCCCGCGCACAGGCGTCCGGATCGGCCAGATCGCCCTCGATGAACTCCATCTCTTCGAGGCCAGCCAGGTTGGAACGCTTGCCGGTAATGAAACTGTCGATGCCGCGCACGCTTTCGCCGCGCTCGAGCAAGGCTGCGGCAATCGAGCGGCCAATAAAGCCCGCCACTCCCGTCACCAGATATTTGGGCAAGAGAAATTCCTCCATCCGATCGTTTGTGGAGGAAAAATCCTTTCCTCCCACATGGGAAAGAATACTCCTTCGGGACAATCCCCTGGCGACAGGCCGCGCGGTTGCTCGTCCGGCAGGGAATCGTTGCACTACAATCGAGATCATGACAACCGCGACCGAGGGCCGGCTGGCCGGCCTGAAGCAGAAGATTGCCTCCCGCGAGGCCCGCGTCGGCATCGTCGGAATGGGCTATGTGGGCCTGCCGCTGGCGCTGCTGTTCAGTGGCGAGCGTTTCCCGGTGACGGGCTTCGATATTGCGCCGGATAAAGTGAAGACCCTCAACGAGGGCGGCTCTTACATCGTGCGCATCCTTCCCGGCGAGATCCGGGAAGCGCAAAAGGCTGGCTTCCGCGCCACGGCGGATTATTCCGAGATCGCCCGGATGGACGCGGTCATCATCTGCGTGCCCACGCCGCTCGACGAGCACCAGGAGCCGGACCTGAGCTACGTGACGGGGACGGTCCGCTCGATCGCGCCCTGGCTGCGCGAGGACCAGTTGGTCGTGCTCGAAAGCACCACCTATCCGGGGACCACGGAAGAGGTGGTGGTGCCGCTGCTCGAGGCCGGCAATGCGCACGGGCTGAAGGCTGCCCGCGCGCTTGACCAGCGGGGCGTGCACGTGGCCTTTTCGCCCGAACGCGAGGATCCGGGCAACACGGAAGTGGCCCGGCGTGACATTCCCAAGGTCGTTGGCGGCTGCGGCCCGGCGGCCACCGAGCTGGCAGCGGCTCTTTATGGAACGATCTTTCGCCGCGTGGTCGAGGTCAGCAGCCCCGCGGCCGCGGAGATGACCAAGCTGCTTGAAAACATCTACCGCTGCGTCAACATTGCGCTGGTCAACGAGCTGAAGCAGCTCTCGATGCGCATGGGCATCGACATCCACGAGGTGATCGACGCGGCCCGCACCAAACCCTTCGGTTTCCACGCCTTTTATCCCGGCCCCGGGCTGGGCGGCCACTGCATCCCCATCGATCCCTTCTATCTCTCCTGGAAAGCCAAGCAGTTCGATTTCCGCACCCGCTTCATCGAACTGGCCGGCGAGGTCAACACGAACATGCCCTACTTCGTGCTCGAACAGATCGCCGCCGGGCTCAACGAGCGCTCGAAGTCCATCAAGGGATCGAAGGTGCTGGTGCTGGGCGTGGCCTACAAGCGCGACATCGACGACCTGCGCGAGTCGCCCTCGCTGACCATCCTCGAACTGCTGCGCGAGCGGGGCGCGCAGGTCGCCTACAACGACCCTTACTTCGCCCGGGTGGGCCGCGGCCGCCACTACGACCTGAACATGGTGAACACGCCGCTTGAAAATCTCGGCCAGTACGACGCCGTGGTCATCGTCACCGATCACTCCAGCTACGACTATCAGGCCATCGTCGAGCAGTCGCAGTTGGTCGTGGACACGCGCAACGCCACCAAGGGCATCCTTTCGCCGAAGATCGTGCGCTGCTGAGGTGCGGGCCGGTCCCGCGGAACCGATTTCCAGCACCCGGATCTCCCCACTCCGGCGGGTTGCTCCTCGGCCACAGGGGCGGAAACGCCGCCCGACCCCGGCGGGACAGACCCCGACCTGATCGTGTATGGTTTCTGGGGTCGCTTATGCTGTTTCCCAACACAACTCTGGCCGAACCCCAGCACTTCTCGCAGCCCGAGAAATTACTCCTCCTCGTGCTGACGCTGGCCTCGGCTGCCGTTTTCTGGAGCCGTTTCGGCGCGGTTCTGCGCACAATCCTCCAATCCAGAAAAGACGCCGATTTCCGTCTCTTCCCTCTCGGGCGCCGCGTCCGGGATTTCTTCTGGGAGGTGCTCTGCCAGTCCAAGGTGATCGCCCAGCGGCCGCTGCCGGGGCTGGCCCACGCCTCGGTCTTCTGGGGTTTCTGCGCCTTTGCGCTGGTCACGCTCAACCACTTCGCGGTGGGCTTCGGAATCGGCTTTCTCAACCCCGCCAGCGGCATCGGGCGCTTCTACTCCTACTTCGCCGCCGCCTTTGCGCTGGCCTGCGCCGTGGGCATTGCCGGGCTCTTTCTCCGCCGCTTTCTGATTCGTCCCCGGTGGCTCGGTCCGAAGCTCTCCTGGGAATCGGGCTTCATCGCCCTGCTGATCTTTCTGTTGATGGTCACCTACCTGGCCGCGTTTTTTGTTCCCGACGGCAGCGCGGCGGCGCGCATACTCTGGTGGACACACACGCTCACGATCCTGGTGTTTCTGCCCATCATTCCCCACACCAAGCATTTGCACCTGGTTCTGGCCCCGGCAACGGTCTTTCTCTCCCGCGGCGGCTTCAGCCGCATTCCTCCGCTGGCCGGCGACGAGGACTTCGGCCTGGTGGCGGGCACGGACCTGACCCGGCTGGTGAGCCTGCAGGCCTACTCCTGCGTCGAATGCGGCCGCTGCACCGAGCACTGCCCCGCTGCCACGACCGGCAAGCTGCTGAATCCCAAGGAGATCGTCTTGGGCGTGCGCGCCTACCTGAACGAGCTTGGTCCGGTCGCCGGGGAGCCGCTGCTGGGCAAGTACAACGCCCAGGAAGCGGTCTTCCAGTGCACCACCTGCGGAGCCTGTGAGTTCCAGTGCCCGGTGGGCATCGAGCATCTGCCCATTCTGATCGGACTGCGCCGCGGCGCGGTCAACACGGGCACCTGGGAAGACGACTACGGATCCAAGTTGTTTCTCGCTCTCGAGCGCGGCTCGAACGCGCTGGGCATGGCGGTCAGCGAGCGCGACAAATTCGTTGCCAAACAGGAGTTGCCGATCTTCGACGGCAGCCAGGAATACTGCCTGTGGCTGGGCTGCATGGGCGGCTACGATCCGAAGGGGCGCGAGATCGTCGCCGATTTTGCCCGCGTGATGCGCTTCCTGGGCACGAGTTTCGGGGTGCTGCGCAAGGAGAAGTGCTGTGGCGATCCGGTGCGCCGTCTGGGCAACGACCTGGCTTTCCAGCAGCTTGCCGAAGCCAATCTTGAAGTCTTCGCGCAGTACAGCGTGAAAAAGATCGTCTCCATTTGCCCCCATTGTGTGCGCACCATCCAGGAAGACTGGAAAGAATACGGCGCGCCGCCCGCCATCGAGCACCACAGCGAGTTCCTGGCCCGCTTCGCGGATCGGCTGCCCCGGCAGGCCGACGAAAAACAGAGCGATGCGAAGGTCTGCCCCATTCTGAAGCCCGGCTTCCGCGGCGCCACCGACGCCTCGGACCGGCAGACTGCGGCCGGGACCCGTCCCGAGCCGGGGCCCGGCGCCAGCAACCCCGAAGCCGCAGCCACAGAGACGGAAGCTTTCGCACCTGCGGAGCCCGGCGCCCCATCCTTCCCGAGTCCTGTGCGCGAACAGTGGCAGAGGCATGCTCCCGGGCTGACTCCGGAGACGATCGTCTACCACGATCCCTGTTACCTGGGCCGCTACCGCAATGTTTACGACGAACCCCGCGAAATCATCGCCCGCGCGGGGCAGTTGATCGAGGCCCCGCGCCACCGCGAGCGGAGTTTCTGCTGCGGCGCCGGCGGCGGCCAGACCTTCCTCGGCGAGGAGACGGGCGAGCGCGTCAGCCAAGTCCGCGCCGCCGAGTTGGTTGCAACCGGCGCGCACATCGTGGCAACTGCCTGCCCCTTCTGCAACTCGATGTTCCGCGACGCGCTCGCCGAGCGCGGCGAGGCGGCGCCGGAACTGCTCGACATCGCCCAGTTGACCGCGCGTGCGTTGCCGGACCTTGCTCCCACGCCGATTACTCGGCCGGTTTGATAAAACGCAGCGCGCGGGCCCTGATCAGCAGCACCGGAGTGGCCATCATCAGCGCCCCCAGCAGAATCGAGCCGATCAGGTTCGCGCGGGTCAGCAGGCCGGCGTGATCGGCGACCGAGTAACCCCAGATGCCCGCGGGGTAAAAGAGCAGAACCGCCGTCAACAGTCCGGGAGAGAAGCGGCCCTTTCCGCGGATGAATCCGGCCACGTGAAAGAAGGTCGCGTTGATCAGCATCAGGGCAAAATAGCCGAGCGCGACCACGGGCCACGCGCTGGCCACCTCCGCGCCGGCCACGCCCACCAGAAGGACCAGCGCATTGGCCACGAAAAATGTGCCCGCATCCACATCGGTCTTCGCAACCGACCGCACCCAGCCGCGCCAGTCGAGCGCCGTCTCTTCCAGGATGTGCGCGCCGTAAGCAGCCGTTGCCAGCCAGCAGGCCTCGTCGAGCTTCATGGTCTCCCCCTCGTCCCGTGAGATATGATAGCGTTCGTTGAAAAGGGCCGCAGAACGCCCGATCTTCCAGAAAAGATCGACCATCTTCAGTCGTTTCCGAGGTTGAACGCATGAAAATCATTGTCGCCATCAAGCAGGTGCCGGAGCGGGATGCACAGATCCGCATCGATCCGGCGGCCAGGTGGATGGACGAGTCCGGCCTGCAGTACGCCATGAACGAGTCCGATGCCTACGCTCTCGAAGAAGCCTTGCAGCTCAAGGAAAAGCACGGCGGCGAGGTGGTGGTGCTCTCGGCCGGTCCGGAGCGCGCCGCCACGACCATCCGCGAGGCTCTGGCCAAGGGCGCCGACCGCGCCCTGCACATCCGCTGCGATGATCTGGCGGCGCGCGACGCGCTCGGTGTGGCCCGGTTGCTGGCCGCTGCCGTGAAGCCGGAGAACCCGGACCTGGTGCTGGCCGGCCTGCAATCCGACGACCTGGGCCAGGGACAGACCGGCGTGATTCTGGCCGAATTGCTCGGCCTGCCGCACGCCTCGCTGATCCTGCACGTCGAGAAGACCGATTCCGGTTTGACCGTGAAGCGGGAACTCGAAGAGGGCTGGTTTCAGACGATCGAGCTTCCCTCGCCGGCGGTGCTGACGATTCAATCCGGCGGCAACAAGCTGCGCTACGCCACGCTGATGGGCATCAAGCGCGCCAAGACCAAGGAGGTGCGCACGGTCGCGGCGGCAGAACTGGCCGTGGACGCCGCGCCGGTCGTGGTTCTCGATCGAGTCGCGCTGCCGCAAAAACAAAAATCGACACAGATGCTCACCGGCGCGCCGAAGGAGGCCGCGGCAGCTCTGGTTGAGAAGCTGAAATTTGAAGCGAGGGTGCTATGAGCGGAATCTGGGTGGTGGTGGAGGAGCGCGACGGCCGTTTGAGCCGCATCAGTTGGGAGGCCGTCGCCGCCGGGCAGAAACTGGCCGCGATCACCGGTCTCGCTGCGCACGCGGCGGTGCCGGGCGCCAGGACCGAATCGCTGGCCGCCGAAGTGGCCGCCAAGGCGCTCGGCAAGGTCGCGCGCATCGAACATCCGCTGCTGGCAGCGTACACGGCGGATGGATTCACGCTGGCCCTGGAGCAGTTTTTCGCAGCGGAGAAACCGGATTTCGTGGTCTTTCCGCACACCTACCAGGTGCGCGACTACGCGCCGGCCCTGGCCGCGCGGCTGGGCCAGACGCTGGTCGGCGACGTAACCGCGATCGCGCCCGGAACAGCCGACGGCGAAGCTCCCGCCTTCATGCGGCAACTGCTGCAGGGCCGATTGAACGGAATTTATCGGCACACTGGCGGAGGGCCCTGCTTCATCTCGGTGCAGGCCGGAGCCTTCGGAGCCATTGAATCGCCTGCAGGGTCGGCGGAAATTGGCGTCTTCACTCCGGCGATCGAGCCGGCGCAGATTCGCACCCGCCCCGGCGAGCGCTTTCGCGCCGCAGAGCAGACCGTGGACCTGGGGTCGGCGCAACGGATCGTCAGCGTCGGCCGCGGCATCAAGGAGGCCGCCAATCTGCCGCTGGTCGAGGAGCTGGCGGCGGTGCTCGGCGCGGAGCTGGGCGCCAGCCGGCCCATCTGCGACGCCGGCTGGCTGCCGCTCGAGCGGCAGGTGGGCAGCTCCGGCCAGACCGTCTCGCCCAAGCTCTATCTCGCCGTGGGCATCTCCGGCGCCATCCAGCACCTGGTGGGCATGAAAGGCTCCGAGTGCGTGGTGGCGATCAACCGGGATCCCGACGCGCCCATCTTCGAAAGCGCCGATTATGGCATTGTGGGCGACCTCTTCGAAGTGGTTCCGGCGCTCATCGAGGCCCTGAAGACGGCCAGACAGTAGAATCCTCTCTGGCGCGCGGCGGGCCGGAGCGAGGATCTTTTCCGCGGCGCAAACGGCCTATATCCCGGAGCCCGTAGTCGCACGTCGTTCGGAATGGACAGGGGACGGGCACGGGAGCGGTAAACCCCATGCTGCCGAGGCGAGTTCCAGCTTCGGCCAAGCTGGAAATTTCCACTTGAAGATGCCGTCGCTCGGCGGGCGGCGCGGTTTCGCTCCGCCCAGCCTTCGGAGCGGCGCAGAGCGGGCGCGCCTGCCGGCCGCAGTGTGACAGGCGCGCTCGCCTTGGCGCGCCGTCCCGCACGAAACGCCGCGCCAGATCCCGGCTGCGCGGATGAGCCGGAACCGGCCGCGGGGAAAGTTTCCATCGAGCGCCCGTCCGCGGGCCACGCCGCTGCGCTCGCGCTCGACGGGCCGGGTCATGCGCGCCATGACCCGGCAGGACAAATTGATGAGATGCGATTCTGGATCCAACCGGGACGCCGGAGCGCCCGTTTGTTTTGGTCTGCCCGTCCGTTACTCAGCGCCAATAGTAAAAGCCGCCGGTCATATAGTACGGACGGTAGTACACCGGTGGATATCCGTA
Source organism: Occallatibacter sp. (assembly GCA_049976805.1). Classification (GTDB taxonomy): domain Bacteria; phylum Acidobacteriota; class Terriglobia; order Terriglobales; family Acidobacteriaceae; genus Telmatobacter. The sequence goes on from JBMFHN010000002.1 coordinate 24,289, forward strand.
GGGATAGTAGGCGGGATACGGTGCGCCGCCGGGTGGCGGGTAGCCGCGCCGATAGAGATTCGGCCCTCCCTGATAAAGCCCTTCAGCCAGCCGGGCCGCCTCCTGCGCACTCACCGGCATGACCATCAGTGGCGCCGTCAGGTGGAAGTCCACCCGGGCCTCGGCGGGAATCCAGATCCCCGGCCCGGGAGACGCGGCGGAAGCTGCCGTGCCTGCAGCCAGCCCCGCCCCGGCTCCGATGGCGCACCCTGCTCCACGGCCCACCATGCAACCGATCATCGTGCCCAGAAGCCCACCGGTCAGGGCGTTACCCACCGTGCGGCCCGTCTTGTCCGGTCCCTTTACCTTGAAAAAGTCCGATTCGAGGGGGTAAACCTTGCCGCCCAGATCAAGCGACGTGAGCTGGAGAGCCAACTCCGGTCTGCCGCTGATCGCACCGGCCTTTTTGACGTAAGTCACCACCCCGTGCACGGTCGCGCCACGCGGAATGGCCAGGACTCCGCCCACAGGGATGTCTTGCATCACCAGAAACTGAACCGGCTGGCCGTATTGCGCCTGCTTGCTGCTGACCGGCTCGCTGGTCCGCAACTGCAGGAGGGTCCCCGCCGGTATGGTGACCGGGCCGTGGGGAGTTTCATACACCGGAGCCGGCGGCTGTCCCTGACCATAAGAGGGCTGATAAGGCTGCTGCTCTGCCGGAGGATAACCCTGCGGTTGGCCCTGCGGATAACCCTGCGGTTGGCCCTGAGGATAACCCTGCGGTTGGCCCTGAGGATAACCCTGAGGATAACCAGGGGACGGTTGCTGCCCCTCCGCCGCGCCTGGAGCTGCACCCGGCTCGTTGCCGGGCTGGTTTGGATTCGCCGGTTGGCTGCCGGCTTCGGGCGGGGCCTGCGGATTGCCAACCTGAAGATTGTTGTGGACCTTGGTCACACCTGGCACCTGAGCGGCAATCGACTCGGCCAGTTGCCGCGATGACTCACTCGATACAGTCCCCGACAGTGTCACCTCGCCCTGAATGGTCGCCGCCGTGATCAGATCATTTTTCAGTGGTTGAGAAGCGTCCAGGGCTTGGACCACATCCATCTCGATCTGGCTGTCTGTCCGGACCGCGGCCGCACCTGTCTGCTGGGCTGGCGCGACCCTTCCGCCCAGCGCCGCCAGCGCCGCCCCGACCAAAACCAGAGGAAAGATTCTCTTGAACCGGGTCCCATTCATGGTTGGCTTTCTCCCGCATGAGCCTTGCTCGCAGCCCGACTCAATGATTAGACGGATCGACTCGGAAGCCGTCAGAGGTGGGAACCCAGAGGCCAGGAAAAAGTTCCGTCTCCGGTCGCAGAGCGAGCCTGGATGAAGCTCCAGCCCGATGGCCACTGGTTGGGATTGCCGCCGCTTTTCCTCCCGCGCCGGAAATCCTGGACCGCCCGCGAGCACCTCACCAACATAGTATAGGGAAGCATAGGGAAGCGGCACAAAGTCCGCAAAAATCCGGGCCCGGAAGATGGGCAGAATTTGCTCGCGATCATCCAAAGTGAGGTATGCTGAATCTACGCGCCCGTAGCTCAGCTGGATAGAGCGAACGCCTCCGGAGCGTTAGGTCGGGAGTTCAAATCTCTCCGGGCGCACCATGATGATTCGTCGCATTATCCACATCCTTGTTGCCATTCGTCGTTTTTCTTGATTTTCCTGTTGTTTTTTCCGCGAATCGGCGTTTACGCTCATGAACTCCGGCAAAATGAGGAATTATGGCGGATTGGAAGATCGCCTACGACTGGATGATGGAGAACGAAGACGCTTCCCGCGCCTGCGCCCAGCGTCAGGATTCGCCTTCCGGAGCGCTGATCATCAGCGGCATCAACTCACAGATCTGGCCGGCGGAGTTCGCGGCGATCGCGGCCCTTCCCCAGGAGCAGCGCGAACCGCTCATCCGGCGATTTTACGAAGATCATTTCTGGAACATCTGGTATGTCCAACTGGATTCGGACGAGGTTGCCAAGCGGGTCTTCGATTTCGCGGTGAACGCGGGCAGCGTTGCATCCGTGCGCTGTTTGCAGCAGGCGGTCAACAGCCTGACGCCCCCCGGCGGAGCCCTGCTGCTGGACGACGGCTCGTGGGGGCCGATTACGGTGGACGAAGCCAATCGGACGGATCCGGCGATGCTGGTTGCAGCGTTCCGGGCCGCGCGGGTCGGCTGTTGCCAGGCGATCGCGGCGGGCGATCCCGCCAAGAGAAAACATCTTGCCGCATGGCTGGCGCGGGCGGAAAAGTAGCCCGGAACAAGATCGGGGCCGGACGGCGCGTTTGTAGCCGGGGCCTCTGCCTCGTGGCATCCCCGGCGCGTGAGCAGGGAAGGAATGGTTTCCTTGGTCCTTGTCCAGACGGCTTTCCCGCTGGTAACAATGTAGATTGGAAGGGGGCGGTGAAAAGTGCACGGCCGCCCCGGACAAGGTTCTCATGCATTCCAGTTTCGATGTTTCTCCGCACCAGATTCTCTGGACGCTGGCTTTTGCCGCACAGTTGGTTCTGCTGGTGGTTCTGCTCGGTCGCGACCGCGCGCGCCGCTTTCCCTGGTTTACCGCTGGCATTGTGCTGTTTGCCCTGCGGATGATGGCCGAGGTCCTGCTGTCGGGGCGAATGGCGATGCTCCCTCTGCAGGAAGTCCTGCTGACCATGAATGACATCGCGGTGATCGTTAGCCTGATGGTAGTGATCGAGGCGGCCTGGCAATCCTTTGCCGGGGCGGGCCGGCTGACGTGGATCAACGGCTCCATGGCGCTGTTGCTCGTTGCCGTCGTGGCGGTTCTGTTCTGGAGTCCGTGGCCGGACTGGAAGAGCCTGGTTCCGGAGACGCTGCTGGGAAGACTGCAACTGATGCAACTGGGGGTACAGAAGGGCAATCTGCTTGTGAACGTGCTGATGGTCCAACTGGGGTTGCTGGTGGTGCTCTTCGGCCACCGGTTCAAAGCCGGCTGGCGAACTCACCCGCAGATGATCGTCATCGGACTCTCCACGGTAGCCATCGTCTGGCTGGCCATTCAGGGGATGTGGCAGAACATTTCCCGCACCGCGCATCCCGCGAGCCGGCAGGAATACCAGCATCTCTTTCACCTGGGCAACCTGCTGATGAATGTCAACGATGGAGTCTACCTGGCGGCATCGCTCTGGTGGATCGCCTGGCTGTGGCTGGAGGAACCGGGAAGGCCGGTGGCAGGCGGTGAATCCCTGGCCGGGAACAAGCGATAATGCGGTTTTACCCTGCCGCAGCACAAAACTTCGGCGCCGCGGGGATGCGCGTTAAGAAAGTCCTGACGCCGGGTTCATGCGCAGTGCGGAGAAATCACCTTGCATTCCGCGCCGGGAGGAGACGGCTGAACTGAAACCTGCTCAAGGCCGGCCTCCCGCGCTCATCTTCCGCCATCCCCCTTCAGGCTTCCGCAGTCCGCTTCACCGAAGACCTGTTTTCGATGGAAACAGCCGTAACGAGGAAAAGCAAAGGCAGATTGCGCGTCTTTCTTTTGTGCCTTGGCCCTAGATGTGGCAGCTTGCCTGGCCGCGTTTTTCGAGGTAGCGCTGGTGGTACTCCTCGGCGCGCCAGAAGGTTTGCGCGGGCTCGACCTGGGTCACGATGCTCCCGGGACGGTAACGGCCTTCGGAAGTCAGTTGCTCGATTTTCATCCGGGCCTCAGCCTCCTGTTGCGCGGAATGGAAGAAGATCACCGAACGGTATTGCGTGCCCCGATCCGGCCCCTGGCGGTTGAGCGTGGTGGGATCGTGCAGGGCGAAGAAGGCGTCGAGAAGCTGCCCAAAACCGATCTGTTCCGGATCGAACTCGACCTCGACCACTTCGGCGTGGCCGGTCCGGTCCGTGCACACATCCCTGTAACTGGGGTGCTCCAGTGAGCCGCCTTCATAGCCCACCGCCGTTGCCGTCACGCCGGGCAGGGAGGCAAATGCCGCCTCGACTCCCCAGAAACAGCCTCCTCCGAAGGTCGCCTTGTTTCTTTTCATGCCAATTGAGATGCGCGCCGAGGATGAGAGGTGACAGTTTTTTGCGGCCATGGATCCGGCCCCGTGGCCCGTCGTGACGATGCAAATCCCGCCGTCCTCGCGTTGACTCGGTCTGCGGCCATTGTTAGTCTACTGGTAATCCATCGGGTCCTGCTGATGAGTCAGCTTACAATTTGGGGCATGCGTGTCGATTCTTTTATCCTGTGAGCAACCGGGCAAGGGTAGCTGCGTCGCTTTTTCCGGCGTCGTCGGTGGTGGGTGGCAAGATTCCGCCTGAGAGAGAGGACTTCGGAGAGATGCGCGAGCCTTTGGGCCGGGGGCCGTTCCTGTACGATTTCCAGCGCCTTCCATTGCTTCAATTCCATCCGTCCGGCGGGGATTCTCTTGATGATTCCATGAAACTTCCGTCCAACCGCGGAAAAGAGGAACCAATTTGAGCGAACAGAATGAAACTCAGGCTGGCAGCCCCAGAGGATGGTCTCCGGCAGGCGGTGGTTTCATGGATCCCGGTGACCAGATCTCTCTCCGGGCAATCGCCCTGGTTCCCTGGAAACGGAAAGGCGTTGTCGCCGGGGGTGTGATTCTCTGCGTTTCGGCTGCGATTTTTCTTTGTTACGCCATGCATCCCAAGTACAGGGCCACCGCCACCATTGAGATCAATGAGGGCAACAGCGCCGGCGCCGGTATGCTCTCTACCGTCGCGTCGATGGAAACCGGGGATCCGGACGCGCTGAAGATCAGGATGGAGACTGAAATCGCGGTCATCAAGGATCCTTCGATCGCGCTGGCGGTCATGAGCAAAATGGGAATGCTGCGGCTGCCGAATGCCAACCGCTTCAGCAAGCAGCCTGGACCGGAGGTGAGCGCGGACGCTCTTCCCGCGGCGCGCCGGGAGGCGCTGGTGGGTGGCTTTGAGAGTCACCTGAAGGTGGAAGAGGTGGGCAATTCGCGCCTGATTGCCATTACCTACACCAGCACGGATCCGGTCGTGGCCGCCAACACCGCCAACGAGGTTGTTGCCGAGTACAAGTCCTATCTTCTCAGCTCGAATTTCAACTCTTCCAAAAGTGTTTCCCAGTGGCTTTCCGCTCAGTTGGGGGATCTCTCCCTCCAGGTCACCAGGTCCCAGAAGGCGGTGGGGGATTTCGAGCGCACCCACGATCTTTCCTCGGCCGTGTTGGGCCTGGCGACGCTTGGAGGGGGCTCTTCGTCTTCCTTCAAATCAGGTGGAGGCGGAGGCGGAGGCGGGGGCGGATCGGTTCGCCTCCCGGAATTGGATCGTCTGACGGCATTGAACGACGAGGTGACCCATGCCGAGGCCGTGCGTCTTGCCGATGAGGCAATTTATCGCCTGACAGCGACAGAAAATCCCGACCTGATCTCTTCGCTCGGCTCCAGTTCTCTGCCTGCCCTGTCCGATTCATCGGTTCTGACGCAGGGAAGCGGCCTTGGAATCCTCAACTCGCTGCGCCAGCAGGAGGCGGCGACAGAGGTTTCCTATGCCAGCGCGAAGACCCGCTACGGCGCCAGGAATCCCCATCTGATCGACATCGCCAACCAGTTGAAATCACTTCGCGCGCAGATTCAAAGCGAGGTTGAAAAGATCAGGCTCCGGGCGAAGAACGATCTTCTTCTGGCCGAACAGAACGAACAGGCGCTGCAATCCGCCTACGACGCGCAAAAGCTCGTCACCAGCAAGATGAATGACGACATCCTGCAGTTGGGGGTTCTGATGGCGCAGGCCCGTTCCAGCCGTGAACTTTACGACCTTCTTTACGCCAGGCTGCAGGAGGCCAACATCGATGCCGGGAACAGCGCGACCAACGTAACCGTCGCCGATCCAGCCCGTCTTCCCGGCTCGCCGTGGATGCCGCAGCCCACGCTGTTTGTCGGGATCGGTTTATTCAGCGGCCTCCTGCTGGGCATCGGTTTGGCCTACCTGCTGGAAAGCCTGGATGACACCGTGGCGGACAGTTTTCAGGCGGAGACGGTTTCGAATCTGCCGGTACTGGGATTGATTCCATTTCACCGCATGGCGGCCCGGCCGAGAGAAGGCGTCATGGCCGCCGAGTCCAGCTCGTTTCTGGTGGCTCCGGAGAGCGCAACGGCGGAATCGTTCCGCAGTTTGCGCTCCGGGCTGGCGCTGTCCGGCGTGGGACGCAAGCTCAAGGTTCTGTCCATTGCCAGCGCCTTGCCGGGAGAGGGAAAGTCCTATCTCGTCTATAACCTGGGACTCGCCTTTGCCGCGACCGGCCAGAGAGTGCTCATCATCGACGGCGACCTGCGGCGTCCCCGCCAGCACACGCTCTTCCGCGTTCCGCGCGAGGAGGGACTGACGGATGTTCTGGCGGGTCTGCAATCGCTTGACACAACCCTGGCGCCACATCCTGTGGAACCGAATCTAACCCTGTTGCCGGCTGGCCGCCAATCCCCTCTTGCCTTTGAGATTCTGGGCACCGGCGAGATGGGGACACTGATCGATGCGGTTCGGCAGCGGTTTGACCTGGTGCTGGTGGACACGCCACCCGTTTTGCCGGTCGCTGACGCAATCCTTCTGGGAACTCACTGCGATGGAACCATCGGCGTCTTGCGTGCCGGCCGGACCTCGCGCAAGGCATTGCGCCGCTTTGTTCAAGCCCTTACCCGGAACCGTGTTCACGTTCTCGGTATCGTCATTGAAGCGGTCGATATGTCCGCAACCGAATATCGGAGCGTCTATGGCTACAATGTGCAAGGTTATTATGGCGAAAAGTAGTTTTTCGCGCAGCCGCCGCCTCGCCGTTCTGCTCTCGATTGCCCTGCAGACGGCATTGCTGGCGCCGGTCTGCGCGCAGGAATTGCCCGGGGGAAGCTCTGCTCAGACGTCGCTTCCCGGACTCCCGTCCAGCTCACCGGCCGCCAGCCCGGGGGCCATGGCTCAAGGCCAGGGGCCGGTCATCGTTCCCATGGATTTCTCGGCTCTGCGCATTGCCCCCGGAGACCTGCTGAGTGTCAACATTTATGACTCGCCCGATCTGAGCGGTTCCTACCGCGTGGATCCGGCCGGAAAGCTGACCATCCCGCTCTGCGGCCAGGTGGAGGTTCAGGGACTAAGTTTGCCGGATGCGGCCAGCCGCATCGAGACCGCTTTGAAAAACAGCCAGATTCTGCTTCAACCGCAGGTGAATGTCGATGTGCTGCAGTATGCCGGTCAATATGTGACGGTCTCCGGAGAAGTTGCCCATCCCGGGCAGGTGGCGTTGATCGCGCCCACCCTTCTCACGCAAATTCTTGCCCAGGCGGGTGGCGTGACTTCTCTGGCCGGGGCTCACATTGAAATTCACCATGGAACCGGTAAATCCGCGTCCGTACAGAAGATCCCTTATTATCGGAGCCGCTCCAATCCGCAGATTGCCTCCCTTCTGGTGCGCCCCGGCGACTCGGTTGTGGTTCCGCGCGCGGGCATCGTTTACGTGCTGGGCGCCGTGAACCGTCCTGGCGGCTACGTCATGCAGGAGGACGGGAAGCTGAATGTCGCTCAGGCGCTGGCGCTCAGTGGCGGAACCCTTCTTCAGGCAAACACGGGCGGCCTGCGCGTGATTCGCCGCAACCCGGACGGAACCGTGCTGGATTTTCCGCTTTCCTACGACGGCATCGCCAAGGGAACCGAGACGCCGCTTGCTCTTCAGCCTCAGGATATCGTGTACGTGCCCTTGAGCAAGATGAAGGAAGCCTTTGTTTCCGCAACAGGAATCATTCAGGCGACAGCTTCGGCGGCCATTTTCGCCAGTTATTGATCCGGCCCCGGCGGGCGTAAGCGTGCTTCCCTCTTTTTGCGCAGGAAACGTGGAATGGATGGAGTGAACAATTTTCGTTCTTCAGGGCCGCATCAAGAGAGGACTTTGAGGAGAAAGCGCATCTCCGGCGGCACGGAACGGGACATTTTCCGGGCAACAGGCCCCTGAATCCCGAGGCTTCGGTCAAGGACCACTCCGAATTGCCTGCGTGCTGCCCGCTCTTTACGGTCCGTGGCAAACCGGCTTCGCCGCCGCTACCGCCTTTGACGGGGTGAACGAGGAGGCTTTTCGGAGACAGGATGGGCACGAAGGCCAGGCTCTGCAAACAAATCCGGAACGGCTTGCCGAAGCGCATTCTGGGAGGCGAGGCCGGAGCGCTGAGTGACCAGGCGGTGGTCAGCGGGACGAATTTCCTGACCAGCGTGATGCTCGCGCGTTTCATGGGCTTGCGCGAGTTTGGCGTCTTTGCGCTGGCCTGGATGTCGGTGCTGTTCGTCAACAGCCTGCAGGGCGCGCTGGTCATTGCGCCCATGATGAGCATCGGGCCCAAGCAGGAGGAAAAAGACCGGCCCTCCTACTACGGAGCGGTCGTCTTCCAGGAACTGATTCTCGTCACGCTGTGTTTCGTTCTGGTGTTTGCCGCCCTGCGCATCTCCGGCCATTTCTTCCGCCACGCCGATCTGCGCTCGCTTGCGCTGCCGCTGGCGGTCTCGGCCTTTGCCTACCAGGCGCAGGATTTTGTCCGGCGCTACCTGTTCACCACCCGCCGCAGCCGCCGCGCGCTGGCCGATGACGCACTCAGCTATCTCACGCAGCTTCCGCTGCTGTTGCTGCTCCATCGCGCCGGAGAACTGACCAGCGCGACCGCGCTCTGGGTCATGGCCGGAACCTCGCTGCTGGGGCTGTTGCCGGCATGGTTCTGGCTGGAACCGGTCGAGTTTCGCTGGAGCGAGATCGGCTCGATCACGCGCCGTCACTGGAATTTCTCCCGCTGGCTGACCGGCTCGGCCCTGCTGCAATGGACATCGGGAAATCTGTTTATTCTGGCCGCTCCGGTCTATTACGGCGCCGCCGCGGCGGGCGTCCTGAAGGCCGCGCAAAACCTGATGGGGGCCACCCACATCTGGTTTCAAGGACTGGACAACGTGGTTCCGGTCGAATCCGCACGCCGGCTGCGCTCGGGCGGACCCGCCTCCATGCTTGCTTACATCCGCTCCATTCTGCTGAAATGGGGCGGGCTGACCCTTTTCTTCGCCCTGGTGATGGCGGCCGCGCCGGGCTTCTGGCTGCGCCTGGTCTACGGTCCCGCGATGGCGCAGTACGGCTCCATTTTGCGGCTTTATGCTCTGCTCTATGTCATTGTCTTTACCGGCGGCCCGCTGCGCGCCGGCCTGCGGGCGCTCGAATATACCGCGCCGGTCTTCTGGTCTTATCTGGCCATGACGGGCTTTGCCGTGGCCTTCGCTGCTCCCATGGCCAAGGGCCTGGGATTGAATGGAACCATGCTCGGGTTGCTGGGAACCCAGATTCTGTTTCAAGGCATTGTCGGCCTCTCCCTGCTGGCGCGATCCGGCCGCGTGCGGCGGCCAGCGGCGCCCGCATCCTCGTCTCTTGCGGCTGCGGAGCGCGGCCGTTGCGAAGGGCACGCAATCAAGGAAGAAACATGAAACCTCTCTCCGGGAAAACCGGTATCGGCGTCTCGAATTTTCGCTTTGCCGCGGTGTTGCTCTTCGTTGTCCTGAATCTCACGGTCTTTTTTCTGCGCGCCGCAAGTGTCTGGCGTTATGGAGCGCTGTTTACCGCAGGCAGCGCGGCATCGGTGATCTATCCCGTCTGGAAGGCGGTTCATCACCTGCCCGTCTACGGATGGCCGCTCTCGTATCCCTTTTCCCTGGCAATGTACAACTACCTCTTCTACTCGGTTTACGCCTTGTTCCTGCGCGTGGCCGGGGTCGCCGGAGCCGGAACCCTGATCTGGGGAAGCCTGTTCACGGCGGTCTTTGCCCTGGCAGGCGCGTTGGCCCAGTGGAAGCTTGTCGAGGCTCATCTGCATCTGCGCGGACTCCGAAGCGCCCTTTCGCTCGCCTTGGCTCTGGGACTCTGGTCCTGCACCTCGATTGTCCGCTCGTATGCGCTCAGCATCCGTCCCGATATCGCCGCCGTCGCCATGGTCATGATTGCTCTTTGCCTGGCCGTACGGCAGCCGCGCTTTGGGTTTGCCGGGGCGGGCTTGTTCTTTTATCTGGCATGGGCATTCAAGCAGTCCGCCGTTCTCTCGCTGGTGGGCGTCTGTCTGTTTCTCCTGTTCAGCAAGCGGTGGCGCGACCTCGGGGCGGTGGCCGCTGTTTTCGCTGTGCTCACAGCTGCGACGCTGTTGCTCGGAACAGCCCAGTACCGCTACAACATTCTGCTCGCTCCCCGGATCATGTCGGTTTTCAGCTGGAGGCAATTGCTTTGGATTGCCCCCAAGACCCTGATTGCCAACGCCTATTGGGTTCTTGCGCCGGCCGCGCTGCTGCTCACAGCCAGTGCGCGCCGGGCCGATCCCGCCGTTCGCCTGCTCATCTCGGCCTTTGCTGTCGCTCTGGCCGCGGGAGTGGCCGGAATGGCCAGAACCGGCGCCTGGGACCACTATTTGCTGGAAGCCTTTGCCTCCGGTTCGACAGTGTTGCAGATGGCCGTTTTCTTGGCGCCCGGAGGGCTGGTCAGCGCCCTCCTGCTCTTTGCCTGTCTCCAGCCGGGCGTGCAGGCGGCCACCGTTCCGAGCGGCGATCACCCGCATCCGTTCGGAACGGTGGGAATCGCCACCCCGACCGAATACGCCAGCGCCGTGGCGATCCGCGACCGTTTGGCGGCGATGAAAAAGCCGATTTTCACCACCGATCCGGTCTTTTCGCTGCCCTGGTACTCGAACGGCAATCGCGCTCCCGCCCTGGTCATCGACACCATCTTTCACGATGCCACGCGCGCCCGCTGCCAGAACGGATGTGTCGAAGGCATGCTGCAGCGGGGCGAGATTCCGACGGTGATGCTGCCCGCCGCGGCCGCCTCCGCCGCGCCGGCCGGTCAGGAAAGCGCTGCGCGCCGCCCGGCCGCGGCGGCTATCGGCTTGCTGAAAAAGCTGCTGGGCGGAGGAGGAAGTCAAGCCTCGCTTTACCCCGGAGTCCGTTCCGATGCGATCTACCGCCAGAGCATGAGTCCGGATTACAAACTGGTCGGCGAATATCGCCACGCAGGCGGAATGTGGAACCTCTACGCGCTTTCCCCGCAAGCCCCGGAGGCCGGGAACGCAACCGGGCAAACCTCAGCCGGAGCGCATTGATGAAGATTGTTCACATTCTGAAGGGCAAGGCGAATCCCGAGACCCTCAACGGCGTCAACCGGGTGGTTCACTGGATGGCGACCTCGCAGACCCGCCTTGGACACGAGGTGGAGGTATGGGGATTGGCCGAGTCGATGACCCCGCCGCCCCAGGAGCGCGTCTATCGTCTCCGGCTCTTTCCCTTGACCCGGCTGCGCGTCACCCTGGGGCAGGGGATCCGGACCGCCCTCGACCGTCTTGAAGCAGACGCGTGGGTCCAGTTTCACTCCGTCTTCATTCCGGAATACCCGGCCATTGCGCGGCTGTTGAAACGGCGCGGCCAAGCCTACGGCATCACTCCACACGGTGGCTACGCCCGCGGCGTGCTTGCCCGGAATCGCTGGAGAAAAAGCGTTTACATCGCCTGCCGCGAGGCGCGCTATCTGCGCGGCGCGGCCTGGGTCCAGGCGATCGGCGAAAGCGAAATCCAGGATCTGCGAAAATTGTCCCCGGGCGCGCGCGTGGTGCTGATCCCCAACGGTCAGGAACCCTTGAAAGCGCCTTGGGCCGAGCCGGTGGGTGCCGAGCGCCCCCTTTTCGGCTATTGCGGCCGGCTGGCGATGAAATCAAAAGGGCTCGATCTGCTGATCGCGGGATTTGCAGATTACAAGGCGAAAGGAGGGACGGGCGAGCTGTGGCTGATCGGGGATGGCGAGGACCGCGCCCGGCTGGAGCGCCAGGCGGAGGAGAGTTGCGCTCGCTCGCACATGCGCTTTTTCGGCGCAAGGTATGGCGAGGAAAAACTCAAATTTCTCGCCGGCTTCGACGTGTTCCTTCACAGTTCCCGATGGGAGGGAATTCCCACGACCTGCCTGGAAGCGGCGGCCCTGGGACGGCCGCTCGTGGTCAGCCGGGAGACCAACCTGGCCGGATACGTCGAACGCGGCGCGGCCGGGCTGGTGCTGGAGGAAACCTCCGTGGCGGGCGTCAGCAACGCGCTCGACCGCGTCCGGCTGTTGTACGAAAGCCACCGGCTTGAAGGGATCGGACAGAACGCCTGCTCTCTGATCGCGAAGGATTTTAGTTGGGGGAAAAATGCAAGAAGCTTCGCCGCCGCCATCGCGGTCTCAAATCATGTTGTTTAGCGACTTTCTCAAGGCACTCTTCGCGGCCCTCAGGGAACAGGGGGTGCGCTTCTGCATCTTGCGCAATTACGAGGAATTTCCCGCCCGCAACGTGGGCGGAGACGTGGATTTCCTGATCGATCGCTCTCAGCTGGCGGCTGCCCTGCGCGCCGTCCACTCGATCTCCGGAATTCGTATCGTCGGATTGACCGAGCGCGCCTATGTGACCGGGGTCTTCCTTGCCGGGGCCTCTTCGACTGCCGGATCGCGTTGCCTGCAGCTCGATTTCATCTGGATTCTGAGCTGGAAGCAGATGCCGTTTCTGCCGGCAGAAGCGGTGCTGCAATCGGCCGTTCCACGCGAAGCCGGCGAGTTGAATTTCCTTGTTCCTCTGCCAGCGCACGAGGCGATCACATCCTTGCTCATGGGACTGCTCTATGGCGGACGGGCAAAGGAGAAGTATCTTTCCAAGGTGAGGCAGAGCTTTGCCGCCTGCAGGGAAGAAATCATTGCTGCGCTGCGGCCACAGTTCGGCCTGAAGGCAACGACACGGCTCATGGAGGCCGTGACCGGCGGCGATTTGGGAAAGATCGATGCCTGCGCCGGGCCGCTCCGCTTCTCGCTCTGCTGGCGCTGCCTGCTGCGCCGGCCGCTGGGCAGCGTGCGAGGCGTGCTCTGGTACTACAAGCGCGAAATCGCCGTTCGCCTTTTGCCGAAGAACGTGGACACCATCTGCATTCTGGATCCGGATGGCGGGGCTCAGGCTGAAGTGATCGACGAATTGATGCCCAGGCTTCGTTATGCGGCCAAGGTTGTCCATCGGCGACACTTCAGCCTGCGTCCGCCGCTGCCGCCCGAACCCACGGGCTCGACGCCTTCCCAACCCGTCCCGGCGGGAAGCTTTGCTTCCGTGAAAGCCGTTGCCGGCTGGATGGTCCAGGAGTGGCGCGACCATTTCGTCAAGCGCACCGACACGCTGCGCATCTTCGACAACGATTTTCACGGTTTGCTGATCGAACCTCAACGCTACGGGTACAGCGGCCCGCTTTGGTTCGCGCGGCTTGCAGGCCGGATGCTGCCCCCACCCAGCCTCTGGATTCTTCTGCAGCCGGAGGGGACAAATCCGCAACCAGGAAACCCGGCTGCGGCGGCCAGCGCAAACGGCGAACGCATCGAGGCTTACCGCAAATTCGTCGCAACCCGGAAAAACCACGTGATTCTCGATGCCGGCATGCCGCCGGCTGTTCTGGCCGAGGAATCCTTTTCAGCCATTGTCAACCGTCTCGAACAACGGGTTGACAAGCGATTGCGGCGGAGTTTATGACGTTTCCATTTTCACCGAAAGAAGGAGATCGCCTTTCAGGCGAGCTGGGGCGCGGTTGCAGGGAAAATTACAAGCCGAGGGGAGCTTTCCACTGAAGATTGTGATTCTTGGCCCCGACGGAGCGGGGAAAAGCTCGGTCATCGAGGGCTTGATGAAAAACCTGAGCCGGGACGGCCGTGTCGTGAAGATACGCCACCTGAAGCCGCGCCTGCTTCCCTTGCGGCGGGGCGAACCGGTGACGATCGTGACCGATCCGCACGGCAAGCCGCCGCGCTCGGCGCTGCTTTCGGCGGCAAAGATTCTCTTCTGGCTGATGGAGGAATGGACCGAGCATCTTTTCCACGAGAAAAAGGGGACGTTGCTGCTCTGCGACCGTTATTACCATGACCTGCTGATTGATCCGCTGCGCTATCGCTACGGGGGGCCGGCCTGGATGGCCCGGCTGGTGGGCGGATGGATGCCGCGTCCGGACCTGTGGATTCTGCTCGACGCGCCCGTGGAGGTTCTGCAGGCGCGCAAACGGGAGGTTCCGTTCGAGGAGTCCGCGCGCCAGCGCCAGGCCTATCTGACCTTCATTGGCCGGCAGCGAAGGCATGTGATCGTCGACGCCTCGCGTCCCCTCGATCAGGTCATTGCCGGCGCCGAGTGGGCCGTGGCGTCTCTTGGCGCCAGAACGCGGAGCGAGGAAAGGCCATGAGGGTCTTGCTTTCGGCCTATGCCTGCGAGCCGAACCGGGGGTCGGAGCCGGAGGTTGGCTGGCAACGGGCGCTGCACATGCTGGCTGTGGCCGACGAGGTGTGGGTGCTGACGCGGGCCAACAACCGGACGGTCATCGAGGCCGACCCGCGGAGCCGCGCCGCGGGACTGCATTTTCTTTATTACGATCTTCCCGGCTGGGCGCTCGGGCTCAAGAAGCGGGGCTGGTTTCTGCCTGTCTACTTCATGCTTTGGCAATGGGGAGCCTGCCGCGTGGCTGCCCGCAGGCACCGCGAGAAGCCGTTCGACGCCGTTTATCACGTCACCTTTGCCAGCCTGCAACACGGTTCCTGGATGGGGCGGCTGGGAATTCCGTTTGTCATTGGCCCGATCGCAGGCGGCGAGCGCGCTCCGTTGCGCCTGCGCCGCAGCCTGCCGTTCGGCGGCCAGGCGCGGGAACTGCTGCGCGACCTGGGAATCTTCCTGCAGCGCATCAGTCCGCTTACCCGTCCGGCCTTTGCCGCCGCGGAGCGCATCTACGTGACGACGGCGGAGAGCCTGCGGCTGGTCCCGTCCCGGTGGCGATCCAAAACGACGGTCCATCTGGCGATCGCCACCGACGGAAACGCCCGGCGAGAGGGAACGAGGCGGCCACCGGATGAGCCCTGCTTTGTTTTCGCCGGGAATCTTCTTCATCTGAAGGGCGTGCATCTGGCGATCCGTGCTCTGGCGCTGGCCAGGGAAACCGTTCCGCAGGCGACCCTGACGCTGATCGGGGATGGTCCGGCCGGAAAATGGCTGCGCACTGTCGCGATAAAATCCGGCGTGGCGGCGGCCGTCAGCTTCGCCGGACGCCTTCCGCGCGGGCAATTGCAGGAAGCCTTCGGCAGCTACACCGCGCTGGTCTTCCCCAGCCTGCACGACACCGGCGGCATGGTGGTACTGGAGGCGCTGGCGGCGGGCCTTCCCGCCATCTGCCTCGATCTGGGCGGACCCGGAATCCTGGTCAATCGCTCCTGCGGAGTGGTCGTGCCGACGGCCAAGGCCAATGAGGCTCAGGCGGTCGCCGGCCTGGCCCGCGCCATGATCGCGCTGGCGACGATCTCCGCGACAGAGTGGGAACGGCTTTCGCAGGGAGCCGTCGCCCGGGCAAACGAATTGTCGTGGGCGGAGCTGACCCGGAGCATTGCCGGCGGCGTGCGCGCGGGCAGAAACGCTTCCGGCTGAGCCGCGTGCCCGGAAAAGGCCGGCAAGAGCGCCGGCTTCGCAATGGTAAAGTGAGAGCGGACCCGGATGGGTCTGCCCGCCGCCGGGTTCCGGAGCGGGCGGCAGCCATGGCCGCCGCCCGGGACTGATCGCCGCAATCTTGTGGAAACGCCGGCGCTGCTTGCGCGGGGCAGAGAGGACGGAGCGATTCATTGATGCCATCGGCTCTCGGGATCGGGGAGGACGGGCACGCGGCTGCCGGCGCGCCGGCAGCCGAACGCCTCTCTGCCCTGCAGTTCTTCCGGCGCTATCCGGTCTTCTTTCTGGCTTTCGGGCCACCGATCTTCCGCTCGATTGCGGGCATCGACGCCACCAAAGGCCAAGTGGACATCTGGGCCGTGCTGCAGGTCATCTGGCTGGGGGCGATCTCTGCGCGGGCGATCCTGCGTCTGGCTGCGGCGGAATGGATTCTGATCCCCCGGCAGGTCTGGTTCGTTCTGAAGCTGGCCTTCTTTCTGGGCCTGCTCTTCCTGGCCTCGGCTCTCTATTCGAGCAGCCGCCTGGTGTCGGCCGCCTATGCCATCCTCTATCTGCTCACCATCGTGTGCATCATCGAGTTTCTGGCCGATGCGTACAGAAACCCGCCGAACTGGCTGCAATGCATCTTTGCGCTTCGGCTGGTTGCGCTGACGCTGTTGGCCGTCGTGATCCTGACCGCCCTGGTCGATCCGGTACTGGTTCTGTCCATTGTGCCCGGAGCAGGAGTCCGCTTTACCGGAGGGGCGGTGGCGCCCCTGCCCGTGATCTGTCCGATGATCGCAATTATCTCGGCCTACAGTTTTCTGCACGGGCTCGAATCGAAGGTTCGTTCAGTCTGCTTTTTTGGGGTGGGCCTGATCGGCACCCTGGGCACTCAAACGCGGGGAAGCGAACTTGCGCTCCTGCTGGCTTTGGTCCTTCTTGGTCTGGGGTGGGCGAGGAGAAGCAGGCGTTCTGCCTATCTCTTCGTTTTCGGGTGCGTCGCTTCGATCCTGCTGTTTGGCATCGCCCTGGGAGCCTTCGGCGGAGAACACATCTGGGAGGTTTTCAACCGCAACGAATCCGCGCAGGGAATTGAAAGCGCCAGCGGCAGAACAGACATCTGGAAGTTTGTCATCCAGTACTGCCTGTCCCATCCTCAGGGAATGGGGTACGTCGCTGGTTTTCGCACCATCTTCCGGCAGTACTTCACTCTCGGGCTGCAAGTCGAAGTTTCCCACATCGGCAACAGCCACAATGCTTTCCTGGATGTTCTTGGTGACGCCGGATGGCTTGCGCTGGGGATGTATCTGCTGATGCTGGCCAGAATCGTCGCGATTGGAAGGCGCGTTGCCAGCCCTGGCGGGCCGGGGAATCCGTCCTCCCGCGCGGCCATCCGGTGCGCGTTTGCGATGCTCGTCTTTTGTCTCGGTTACGGAATGGCCGCTTCGGATTTCGTCGTTCCCCTGCGGGCTGATTTCTATTGGCAGAACATCATCGTGGCGATCCTCCTTGGCATCAGCCAGGAAGCGATCCTCGCTTCCCGCGCACACCCCGATCCCGGGAGCAACTCCAACCGGAGCCGGCAGGAAAGCCGGTTGCTCACTGACTCCACATGAGATTCCTGGTCGCACACAACCGGTACCGATTCAGCGGAGGCGAAGACGCGGCCGTTCGCGCGGAGATCGAACTGCTCCGCGAACACGGGCACATCGTGGAACTTCTCGAGGAGGACAACGAGGCGATTCATGGTCTGGGCGGACGGCTGGCGGCTTCAGCCTCGGTTTTTTATTCACGCCGCTCGCGCCGGCGAATCCAGGAGGCGATCGGCGACTTCCGGCCGGACCTGTTGCACGTCCATAACTGGTTTCCGCGGCTTTCCCCGTCGATCGTCCTCGCGGCCAGCGCGGCGGAAATCCCCGTTGTGCAAACCCTGCACAACTTCCGCATGGTCTGCGCCAATGGGCTCCTGTTTCGCAACGGCGCCGTGTGTACGGATTGCCTGGGAAAATCTCTGCCCCTCGCCGGCATCGTTCATGGCTGCTATCGTGACAGCCGGGCGGGCAGCGCCATTGTGACGGCGGCCTACGGCTTTCATCGCCTGGCGCACACCTGGGATGGTGTCGACCTTTTTATCGCCGTCTCCGGCTTCGCGCGCGAGATTCTCATTCGCGGGGGCCTGCCGGCGGAAAAAATCGCGGTCAAGCCGAACTTTACCCGCGCGGAATCTTTCGCTGCCGAAAAAACACGGGAAAACGCGGTTCTTTTTGTTGGCCGGCTCTCGCCGGAAAAGGGCATCCGGACACTGCTGGCGGCCTGGGAGACAGGCCTCATGCCGCTTCGCCTGAAGATCGTCGGCGACGGTCCCCTGCGCGAGGAAGTTGAGCGGCGCGCGGCGTCCGGACGCGGAATCGAATATCTCGGGAGGCAACCGCACGAGGCCGTTTTCCGTGCGATGGCAAAGGCCCGGATTCTCGTCTTTCCCTCCGCGTGTTTCGAGACCTTCGGGCTCACCATCGTGGAAGCCTTCGCGCAGGGAACGCCGGTTCTGGCCTCTGATCATGGCACCGCGCGGGAGTTGGTGGAAGAAGGCGCAACCGGCTTTCGCTTTCCGCCCGGAGACGCCGCGGCGCTGGCCGCCGCGGTTCAGCGCTTCCCCGGCGGCGAGGACTACGAACGAATGAGCGCCCGCTGCCGCGAGGTGTTTCTGAGCCGGTTTACGGCGGAAGCCAATTATGCCCGCATGATGGAAATCTATGCCCGGGCCATCGGGTTGCGCAGGCAGCGGCGCTGAGGTTTGCCCCGTCCGGCATCGCCGCAGCGTGTCCTGCTAGGATCATGGGAAGAGCAGGGACGGTCGCGCACCAGGCGGCGGCTCTTGCGCGACAAGGATCAAAGGCCGGATCACAACAGCGAACCGGATGCTGTCCGGCTCAATTGCCGGCAAAAAGCGATGAAACCTCTCAAAGTACTGATGCTGAGCCGCGGTTTTTCAGAGGGTAACGGTATCGCGCGCGTTCTGCTCACCTATGCGCGCCATTACGACCGCCAGCGCGTCGAGCTGCACATCGCCAGCTTCAAACCCTTCGCGCCCGCCATGGCCGAGGCCCTCGGGCAAACCGGGACCATCCTGCACGAACTTGGCGACAGAGGATACCTTCGGCCCGCCCTCGCCCTGCGCAAGCTCATCCGCGAACAGGGCTTCGACCTGGCCGTGGCGACCACGCTCAAGCCCTATCTGCTGGCCAAGCTGGTCTCCGGCCAGCGGTGCCGGGTTCTCTACTGGATCCACGGGATCGCTCTGGTGACCGAAAGCTGGCTGAAAGCCACCGTATATCGCTGGGCCGCCCGGCGCGACACCTTGATCTTCATCTCCGATCTGGTTCGGCAGGCTCACTGTTACGCTGGCCACCGGGGCCGCGAGGCAGTGGTGCTGAACGGCGTCGACGATCCGCTCGAAACCGGCCTTCTCTACCCTTCCTCGGAACGTGAAAAGCTGGGCATTCCGCGCTCGGCCTTCGTGGTCGGCTACACGGCCGCTTTTATCGGCTGGAAGCAGCACGAGACGCTGCTGGCGGCCTTTTCCCAACTGGCCCCGGAGTTTCCCCGGATGCACCTGCTGCTGATCGGCACCGGCGAACTCTGGCAGGGCATGCAGGCCCTGGCGCGGACGATGCCCGGCGGCGAGCGGATTCACTTTCCGGGCCTGCGTCCGGACGCCCGGCAACTGCTGGGGCTTGTGGACGTCTATGCGCATCCCAGCAATGGTGAAGGTTTCGGTCTGGCGCTGGTGGAGGCCATGCTGGCAAGCCGGGCCGTCGTCGTCTCCGATGCCGGCGCTCTGCCGGAGATCATCGACGACGGCGAGACGGGTCTGATCTGCCGTGTTCTGGATGCGGCCGACCTGGCCGCGAAGATCGCCTTTCTGGAGAGGGATCCGGAGTTGCGCCGCCGTCTGGGCGAACGGGCGCGCGCGGTCGCCCTGGAGCGCTTCGGAGCCAAGCGTTTCGCCGAGCGGATGACCGAGGTGCTCGAAGGCGAGCCTGGCGCCACGAGCCGCACGCCGAGCCTGGGGAAAGAAGACTTCGATCAGGGAACGAATTCGCGGGCATCCAGCACGGCAGCCAGCTGACGCAGGGTGAAGGCGGCATTGCCCGCGTCCCGATGATCGCAGTCCGTTTCGAGCTGGTCGAGAAGGTAGGCAATGGCCAGCCGCGGCAGCAGTTTCGGATCAAGGTCCAGGCGGCGGAAGTACTCCGCGCAGGTGGTTCCGCCGCGAAGCGCCGCATAGACCTTCGCCCCGCCGCCAAAGAGACGCTCGTCGTTCAAGTGGAAATGCAGCAGGTCGTAAGCAGGCAGACCGTCGAAGTCCGCCCACTCCCAGTCGACAAGAACATACCCCTGCCGGGGATGGCGGCGCAGGTTCCAGGGCGCAAAGTCTTTGTGCGCGAGCACCGTTGCAACGGTGGCATTGCAATCGAGGCAATCCAGAGCGCGGTCCAGCACTCCGGAGAGCATCCGCTCCAGTTCGTCCCGGAAGGGAGCCAGGCGGCTGGCCATCTCGCCGGCCAGAACGGTCAGGCTGCGGGAGGATCCGCTTCGCGGCAGGCGGCAAAGCAGATCCAGATATTCGTTCCGAAACCGGCGGCCGGGCATCGCGCCCTGCACATATTCCTGCGCGGCGATCCGCCGATCCGGATCGACCGACAGAACCTTCGCCGCATAGCCGCAGGATTCCAGCCTGCCGAGCACCTCCGCTTCATGGAGGATGCTCGATCCGCCTCCCTCGGTCAGCCCGATTTTCAGCACGGCGGCCGGGCGGCTCGCCTCATCGAGCAGAAAGACGATCAACTTCCGGTCGGGCGAGGGATTGCCCACCAGAACGACCATCTCTCCGGTCGGGCCTTCGAGCCCGCGGCGCCCGAGCCAGCGCGACACTCCGGCACTGGATACCGTGGTGGTTGAAACCGCCGGCGCCAACCGCAGCCAGCCGGTGAACTCGGCCATGCGAAGGGCAAGCCACTTCATGCGGCTGAGCGGAGTGTAAGGCCGCCATGCGCCAAGCACGGATGCCGCGGCGCCCGGACGGGCAGGTATCAGCCAGCGGGGACCGTGATTGCCGGGAAGAATGAGAAAAAGCTGCCGCTGATCGGCAGCATTGCAGCCGATTTCCAGCGCATCCACAATCTCCCCGATGCCAGGCATTCCGGCAGAACCGGAGGTTTCTGCCGCCATCTCTGCCCCCTACACTCCAACCTGACAGCTCTGACGCTCTGCCGGCGCGGTCTGCGGCGCCAGGCGTTTGGCCTGCTCCTCGCCGTTGAGCACGCGAAAAACACCTTCGGCCAGGGCCTGCAACTCATCCTCCCCGGGATAAATCCGGAAGGGTGCGATCCACTCCATGTAACCGCGCAAAAGCGTCACCAGTCTCTCCGAATATGCCATGCCGCCCGTCAGCAGCACAGCGTCCACTTTGCCCGCGAGCACCGCCGCCATCGCTCCGGTCTCCTTGCCGATCTGGTGGGCCATGGCTTCGAAAACCTGTGCGGCCAGGCAGTCTCCCGCTTCGATCCGCCGTTCCACCTCGACCAGTTCACGGGTGCCAAGATAGGCAAACAGACCACCGTTGCCAAAGAGATGGCGATCCAGCTGGGCCTGGTTGTACTGGCCGCTGAAACACAACCGGGCCAGCGCGCGCACCGGCAGGCTTCCGGTCCGGTCGGGACCGAAAGGACCCTCCTCAATGCTGTTGCTGTCAATGACGCGTCCGCTGCGGTGCGCCGAAACGCTGATGCCGCTGCCCATGTGCACCACGATCAACCGCAGTTCCTCGTAGCGGCGTCCCTGTTCGCGCGCAAACCGCCTGGCCACGGCCTTGCTGTTCAGCGCGTGGAAGATCGAGGTGCGCTCGACCAGCGGCGAGCCGGTCAGCCGCGCCCGCGGTTCCCACTCATCCACCGTCACCGGGTCCACAATGTAGGCGTTCACCCCGTCGGCTTCGGCAAACCGCTGCGCCAGCAGCGCTCCCAGGTTCGAGGCGTGATCGCCACGGCGCGCCAGCCGCAGCTCGCTGACCATCGTTTCGTCCACCAGGTAGGTGCCGCAGGAGGCGGGCGGTAACAGCCCGCCGCGGCCGGCCGTGGCGGCAAACCCTCCACCCCCGTAGCCCGCTCCGGCCAGCGCTTCGCCAATCAATTCAGCGCGATAATCCAGCCGCGCCACCATGGGCTTGCCCCGGAAGCGCTCGATCTCTTCATCTCCGTGCCGGATCACGCGAACCCACTCGGCACCGTCTTCCGTATAGACCCCAAACTTCGTGGACGTCGTTCCCGGGTTGAGCACCAGCACTCTTTTTTTTCCGTTCCTCAAGTGTCGCCCCTCCAAGGCCACAACGAGTTTACTCTGTCGGCCGCGCCCGGCTCACCCTCTCGCCCGCCAGGCGGCGCAGGCGCATCCGCCAGCGCGAAGCGGAAGCCTTCCGGCTGCGTTCCCCCTCCTCATCCGAAAATTCCTTCTTCCTTGGCTCGAAATGTGGTAAACTCTGTTCAATCGTAGAATTCGATCTGAAGTCCTTGCCTGTTCCGCGTTACCGCCTACTCGCAAACACTTTCACATTGCGTTCGCGGTAAATCAGCAAAAGAGGAGTAGTACACAATGGAAACAGGCACAGTGAAGTGGTTCAATGACGCCAAGGGTTTTGGATTTTTGAGCCGTGAGAACGGAGAGGATGTCTTTGTCCATCACACCGCCATCCTGTCGAGCGGCTTCCGCTCGCTGCAGGAAGGCCAGAAGGTCCAGTTCAACGTGACCAAGGGCCCCAAGGGCTGGCAGGCAGAGAACGTCCAGGTCGTCTAGAACACCGGACATTCATTTCGGATTCCAACAAGATTCGGAAGCAAACGAGAGGGAACGGCAAACCTGCCGTTCCTTTTTTCTTGTGCAATTTTTTCCCGCGGATCACGAACAAGTTGCCGGAAACGGAGGGCTTCTCTTCAACGCATTGACGGGGTGAACCTTGCTTTCATCCCGGCGACGGAATCCCGCCGCCGGAAGCTCCGGCGCGGAAGAATTCACTTCAGCGCGAGCTCCACAGCCGCAAGGGTGAACCTCTTCCGGCCGCTATGCGGCTGGCTTCAGGCTCTTTACGTTCATCTCGGGAAGATCGGGCTGAAGACTTTCCTGGGGCGTATTCTGGGCGCTCAGGTGTTGCAGCACGTCATTGATCGAGTCTTCAAAACGCCCGCCGGTCTTGTGCGTGGCTCTGACCCCTTTGGCGACCAATTGGCAGACTTCGAAACGGCTCATTCCCTGCGCCAGCACGCGGTAAATCTTGTCGGAACGCATGACTTCACTCCGGTCAACAGGTGATTGTTGCGTGCGGTGCGGAGCTCGTCAGAAGCGCGTGGCGGCCGGAGCCGAGCAGAATGGATGGTTGCCGATGTGGACTGTCTTCATCATACGCTGGATTCGGGGTCCGAGGCGGAAAATCGCGCGCCGTGCAATGATCGCGCGGGCAAGGCAATTCCCAGCCGCGCATCCTGAGGACGGCTGCTCGCACCGGCAGCCCGCTTTCGCCGCCGCAAAAACCCTGTTATCCTTGCATTCGTATCCGCCTGATTTGCGGAAAAACCCCGAGGCAATACGAGGGAAAGAGGAATCCATTGGCTGACACCACCAAGATCGAAGACAAAGAGGAACGGAAGAAACTGAAGCGCGCCGCCCGCAAGAAGGCCGCCCCCAAGGCGAAGCGGACCGAGCCGCGCGGATCGAAGAAGAAGAAAGTGAAGAAGATGGCACGCGGCATCTCCAAGCGGTAGGCGCCCGGCCCGGCGTGGAGAGATCGGTTTTCATGTCGCCCCGCAGGATCCAGCCGCATCCCGG
Organism: Occallatibacter sp.; assembly: GCA_049976805.1. Taxonomy (GTDB): domain Bacteria; phylum Acidobacteriota; class Terriglobia; order Terriglobales; family Acidobacteriaceae; genus Telmatobacter. The sequence continues at coordinate 47,623 of JBMFHN010000002.1, forward strand.
GTCTTCATCCTTCCGGATGAAGACCCTCCATCCGGCCGTTCCAAAGCGTTACGGTTGCTTCGGGGGAATCCCCTCGGAACGCAGAGCGACTCTTCTCTTCGTGAGCGGCTTCTCCTTTCCGCCGTCTTCTTCCGGATTCGAAGAGGGAAAGAAGAAGTTTCAGCGGGAGGTCTTCGCCCTGTAAACTGCTTCGGAGACATCCTGAGCCGTGAAATTCCTCCCCTGACCGGCAGGACTCTCGAACTGACACCTTCCCGTCGCGTTGCGGGATGAGGAGAGCCGTTCTGCTCAGACAACTACTTGCCCGCAAATCCATCGATAAGCTGATCCGGGAATCCGAAGAGCCCGAACACTCGCTCAAAAAATCCCTGGGGCCGTGGTCACTGACCGCGCTCGGCATTGGAGCCGTCATCGGTTCGGGCATCTTCACGGTCATCGGCACGGCCATGGCCGGCCAGAAGTTCGACGCGCCGAGTCTGGACAACACGCCGCTCCTCCATTTTCTGATTTACCACACGGCCCTGGACGGTCGTCCCGGAGCCGGACCGGCGCTGGCGCTTTCGCTTGTTCTGGTGGCCGTTGTCTGCGTCTTCACCGGCCTCTGTTACGCGGAGCTGGCCTCGATGATTCCCATCGCCGGCTCCGCCTACACCTACACCTACGCCACGCTCGGCGAGCTGGTGGCCTGGATCATCGGCTGGGATCTGATCCTCGAATACGCCTTCTCGAACATGAGCGTCAGCGTTGGCTTCGCCGCCCACATCGTCGATCTGCTCGACTGGTTCGGCCTGCATCCGCCGGCCCGCTGGATCTCGCCCGCTTATCTGCCCACCGGATTGCAGGATTTCGCCGGTCACGACATCTATCCGCCCGGCTGGCACCTGGGTTTCAATATTCCCGCCTTTCTGGTGGTCATGATCCTCACCGTACTGCTGGTGCGCGGCATCCGCGAGTCGGCCCGGGCCAACAACATCATGGTGCTGGTCAAAATGGGCGCCATCCTGGTCTTCATCTTTGCCGCCGCCAGCTTCATCAAGCCCCGCTACTGGCATCCGTTCATGCCCAACGGGTGGACGGGCGTACTGGCGGGCGGCTCCATCATCTTTTTCACCTACATCGGTTTCGACTCGATCTCGACGGCGGCCGAGGAATGCCAGAATCCGCAGCGCGACTTGCCCTTCGGCATACTGGCCACGCTGGTGGCCTGTACGCTGCTTTACGGCGGGGTCGCTCTCGCGCTCAGCGGAATCGTACCCTGGCAGTCGGTGATGGGCGACGCCGCCCCGGTGGTCAACTCGCTCAAAAGACTGTCGCTTTTGCCCGGCGGCCAAAGCCTTCACTGGGTGCGTCTCTTTGTTCTCATCGGCGCTCTGCTGGGCATGATCTCTTCGATCCTGGTCTTTCAGCTCGGTCAGGCGCGCGTCTGGTTCGCCATGAGCCGCGACGGCCTGCTGCCCGGCGTCTTCGGCCACATTCATCCGCGTTTCCGCACTCCTGCCGTGGCCACCTGGGTGGCCGGCTTCGTTGTCGCCGTCCCGGCCGGCCTGCTGGATATCGGCACCGTCGCCAATCTCTCCAACATCGGCACCCTTTTCGCCTTTGTCCTGGTCTCGATCGCCGTCCTCATCCTGCGTTACCGCGAACCGGAGCGCCGACGCAGCTTCCGCGTTCCTCTCGGTCCGCTCTTTCCGATTCTGAGCATCTTCTTCTGCTCCTTGCTGATGATGGGTCTGGAAGTATTGACCTGGATGGCCTTTTTCGCCTGGCTGCTGATCGGTCTGGCGATCTACTTTCTCTATAGCCGCCACCGCTCGGAGTTCGCCGGGCTCAGGTGAATTTGATCCGGTTGAGGTTGAATCCCGGGCCAAGCCGGGGTCTTTGCAGGCGAAGAACGCCTTTTTCCTTCCTCGGCATCCGTAAACCGGATGACGTCAACAGGTAGCAACGATCCGCGATTCCGGCCCATGGCGGCTACGATAGACTCGACCTGTGAGCGAAATTCGCGACTTCATCCGCCGTCTGCCCAAGGCGGAGTTGCATCTTCATCTGGAGGGCACGGTTCTGCCGGCCACGCTGGTCGAACTGAGCATGCGGCCCGGCCGGCGGCCGCTCATCCTGGCCGAGGCCGAGGCGCTTTACCAATTCACCAGCTTCACCGGCTTTCTGGACGCTTTCAAGGCGGTCACAAGCCTGCTCGACCGTCCCGAAGACTACGAGCTGATTGCCTGGAGGATGATGGAACAGCTTGTCCGCCAGGGTGTGGTTCACGCCGAGGTTTACATTTCGGTGGGCGTCATCTATCGCTGGCGCAACCACGATCCGGCGGCCTTCGAGCCGATCTTTGCCGCTCTCGAACGGGCGCGGGAGCGCGCAGCGCGCGAGTTGGGCCTCTCGCTCTATTGGATCTTCGACGCCGTGCGCCACTTTCCGGTCGAGGAGGCCGAGCGGGTCTTCCGCAAGGCGGCCGAACTCCAGCCCGCGCATCCCTCGATTGTTGGCATCGGGCTGGGCGGTGACGAGCGCCGTACAGGCTCCGAACCGTTTCGCGCGCTCTATGCCCAGGCGCAGGCTTCGGGACTGCGTTTGACCAACCACGCCGGCGAAACGACCGGCCCGGAGGCGATCCGCGAGGCGCTCTCGATCGGTTCCGAGCGCATCGGTCACGCATTTTCCGCCGGCCGCGACTTCCACCTGATCGAGGATCTGAAAGAGAACGGGATTCCGCTCGAACTGAATCCCACCTCCAACGTACGCACCGGCCTCTGTTCCACGTTTGCCGAGCATCCGCTGCGCCGCTACTTCGACGAGGATCTGCTGGTGACGCTGAACTCCGACGATCCGGCCTTTTTTGGCTCCGATCTGGCCCACGAGTACTGGCTTGCCCACACCGAACAGGGTTTCAACCGCGACGAACTGCGCCGCCTGGCGGCCAACTCCATCCGCGCAAGTTTCCTGCCCGCAGCGGCGAAAACCGCCTGGGTGAGCCGTATTGAATCGATTGAGTAAACAGGAAACAACCGGACTCCCGCGCGCACAGCGCCGCCCCCGCCGAACTGCGCTATGATGGTGGGAAGGAGAGCTCACCTTCTATGCCCGCTGAAGCCGAATTCCCGATCACAGCCGAAGAAAGTGCAAAGGAAACCATGGATTTCAGCGCTTTGCGGATCATTGGCTGGCTATCGGTGGGAATGGCGGTGGCCGCGCTTGGTCTTTGCCTGGGCCGCGAACTCTGCCGGCGGTCAAAGTTCGAACACCGCACCCCTTACGACTTCTATTCCCACATTGATAAACAACAGACGAGCGAATTCGGCTACGGGATTTAGCGCGTCGGCCATCGCTTTGAACGCACTCTCCCGGCAATGTGCCGAGGAGAGGCGAGAGCTGTTCTTTGCATTTCGCGCTGCTTCCTTTCCCGCCGCCTGCATTACCCTGAATTCGTATGGGCCGCATTCGCATCCTCGCTGACCAGGTTGCCAACCAGATCGCCGCCGGCGAGGTGGTGGATCGGCCGGCGTCGGTTGTTAAGGAGTTGCTGGAAAACGCATTGGACGCCGGAGCCAGCCGCATTCGCGTCGAGGTCGAGGCAGGCGGGCGGAGGCTGATCCGCATCAGCGACGACGGCTGCGGCATGAACCGCGACGACGCCTTGCTGGCCTTCGAGCGCCACGCCACCTCGAAACTGCGCACCGCCGAGGACCTGCTCTCGATTGCGACCCTGGGGTTTCGCGGGGAAGCCCTGCCGTCGATCGCCTCCGTGGCGCGCGTAACGCTCGAAACTGCAACCGGGGAGGAAACCTCCGGCACGCGGATCGAAATTGCAGGAGGAAAAATCCTGCGTGTCGACGACGCCGCGCTGCCGCGCGGCACCACGCTCACCGTCGCCGATCTCTACTTCAACACGCCGGCCCGGCGCAAATTTCTCCGCGCCGAAGCGACCGAACTGGCGCACGTGACGGCGCTCGTCACCCACTATGCCCTGGCGCATCCGGAGATGCATTTCGAGCTGCAGGCGGCCACCCACACGATCGTCAGCGCGCCTCCGGTCACCCGAACCGCGGAACGCATCTACCAGATCTTCGGAAAAGACACACTGGCGCAACTGCTCCCCGTAACCGCCGAATCGCCTCTGCAACGCTGCGGTCTGCCCGAGCCTCCACCCTGGAAAAGGGATCCGGAGGAGCCGGCGCGCCTGCCCGGCACATTGCGGCTTACGGGCTTCTATTCGAAACCGGAGCTGCAAAAACTCAACCGCAATTCCATTTATATTTTTGTCAACAAGCGGCTGATCCGTGACCGGCTTCTTCTGCACGCCATCACCGAGGCTTATCGCAACGTGATTCCACCCACCAGCTTTCCGGTGGTGCTGCTCTTTCTCGGGATGCCGTCCGAAGAGGTGGACGTCAACGTCCACCCGGCCAAAACCGAGGTGCGCTTCCGCCAGCAGAGTCTGGTTCACGATTTTGTCCGCGACAGCCTGCGGACGGCGTTGGTCAAGGCGCGGCCCGCGGCCGGTTTTCTGGCGGCGCTGGATTCGGCGCCCGCGGCCAGCCCCTCGCTGATGCCGCCGGCCGCTTCACCCCTGCCCGGCGCGCCGGACCCGGGAGACAGCTTGCCTGAGCCGGATTCCGATCCCATCGGGGTGCAGGCGGCGCGAATCGACGCCGAGCCCTTTGCGCTGGCGCCCCCTGCGCCCGCGCCTGTTCCCGGCCGGCTGCCCTTTGAGACGGGAGGTTTGCAGCCGGACGGCAGAGATGGATTCCGGACGTGGAGTGAGTTCGCTTCGGCGCTGTTTCAGCCGCCTCCCCGGCAGGCCGAGGACTGCCCCCTGCCACGAACCGGAACACAGATGCCCGATCCGGCTCGCAGCTCCAATTTGTCCTCGGAGACGGCCGAGGCCACCGCCCGGATCGAGGCGGAACAGAAGGCTGTCAGCCTCAACCGTCTGGGCTCGCTGCGCCCGATCGGTCAACTGCGCGAGTCGTTCATTCTGGCCGCCGGCGAAGATGGCCTGTGGATTATCGACCAGCATGTGGCACACGAGCGGATACTTTTTGAGAAGGTTTTGCACGACCGTCAGGCCGAAGCCGCGCCGCGTCAGAGACTGCTGATGCCCTTGCTGGTAGAACTGGAGCCTGCGCAGATGGTGGTTTTCGCGCGCATCCATGCCGAACTCGAAGAGAATGGCTTTGAAGTTGAACCCTTTGGCCCTCACACACTTGCAGTCAAATCTGCCCCCGTTGGCCTGGAGGGCGCAGCCCTCGAACGGGCTTTGACCGAAGTGATCGAACAATCCGCCGCGGATTCCTTGGACGCCACGCCGAATGAGAATCTGCTGCGGCTTCGCGCACGGATTGCCGCCTCCATCGCCTGCCACGCCGCCATTAAGGTCAACACCCCTCTTGACCCGGTCCGCATGGAATGGTTACTGTTGGAATTGGCGAAAACAAACCACCCAACCAGTTGCCCGCACGGACGTCCAATTGCTTTGTTGTATTCTTGGAAGGAGATCCAGCGGGCTTTCCATCGCATATAAGGCGTATGGAACGGCGGCCCTCCTCTCAGGGGACGGGGTTGCCCGGCGCTTGTGCCAACCTGGAAGCGAGGTTTTTCTTTGACATCGGAACAACTGGAAGCATCGCGCGCCGAAAGGATGCGCCTGAACGGACATGGAGCCCTCTCGCACGAAGAGGCCCGGACCTGGATGGAAGAAACCGGCCTGTGCCTTTTCCTGCCCAAGCGGCAGTTTTCCTCCTCGATCGCGCCGTCGTTTGTCGAGGCGGTCATCGGCAGACGCATTCCGGCGCCTGATCCTCGGCAGATTGCTTTGGCCGAAGAATTGCTGGTGCGGCTGGAGGGCGAAGGCGTGGCAGTGCGGTTGAACCTTCTGGGTTTGCCGGGCGAAACCCCTGATTTTGTGGTGGCCAGCTGGGTACTGCCGTATGTTTATGCGTTGCGCGGCGATCGCGACTGGCGCCGCAGCCCGCAACTGACCGGTTCGCGTCAGGTTTCACCTCTCGCCATCCAGGCATACAAACTGCTGGAAGCGGGCGACTCGACGCTGTCGAAACTCACGCACGCGCTGGGCAGGGAAGTCACCGAAGGCGCGGTTTTGCGCGCCATCACCGAACTTTGGCAGCAGTTGCGCATCATCCCGGTGGTTTCGGCTCCCGGAGAGCCCGCCCGCTGGCAACTGCTCCGCCTGCGCTTCCAGAAGGCCATTGCCGAAGGCGCTTCCACTTCCCAGGTGACGGCCATATCCGTGCTCGCCTCCATCTATCTGCAGGCGGTCATTGCCGCCAGCATGGAAGATGTCGAGTTGTTCCTGGCCCCGCTCACGGCTCGCAGCAAGGTGCGCGAGGTGCTGCGCGGTCTGGTCGCCACACGTCAGGTGCATAGCATTTCTCTGGGGCACGCTCCTCATTTTTATGTGGCTGGCACGCTGCCGGAGTTTGCCGCTCCGCAGGCGGCGTACAGAAGTGCGTCCATACAGTCCGCCGGCTATTTTCTGAACTCGCCGGACAGCGACCTGGATGAGGCCATGGCGGAGCCCGCGCGGGCCGAGCAAGACCCGTCGTCAGCTCGCGCTTCGCATTTGTCCTCGAAATCCCGTGGTCCGCGCGTGCCTGCGCGCAAGCCTGCGCCATCGTCTTCCAGCCGCCCGGCCCGGCGCTCAGGTTCCGAGAAGCGGCCCACCGGAGCGCGCGCGGCCAGTTCCACGGCCTCTGGCTGGAACCAGCGTGGCGGCAAGGTCCACGCGAATGGCGCCAAGAGCGGCAGCAAGCCCGCATCTCGCAGCAGCGCAGGCAGCCGGAAACCTGCCCTGATCGCCAGCGCCAAGACGGGCAACAAGAAGCGGTTTGGCTTTACCGTCCAGCCCAGGCAAGGCATGAAGAAGCGCGGATGAGCCAGGATCGGTCTTGCCCCGCTTCTCCTCTTCCGGCGAGGAAGATGATCGTTGCGATCGATGGGCCTGCGGGAGCGGGCAAGAGCACGATCGCACGCCACCTGGCGCGTCACTTCGGCCTGCTGAACCTGGAAACCGGCGCCATGTACCGCGCCTTTGCCTTGAAGGCCTTGCGCGCCGGAATTTCCTCGAATGAGAGCGCCGGGCTGGAAAGACTGGCCGCCGAGACCGTCATCGGTCTGGAACCAGGGGAAGAGGAGAATCGCGTTCTGCTCGATGGCGAGGACGTGACCGGCCTGATCCGCAATCAGATGGTGACCGAAGCCGCCTCGCGGGTGAGCGCCGTTCCCGCCATTCGCGCCTGGATGGTCGGCTTGCAGCAGAAGATGGGCGCCCTGGGCGGGGTCGTGATGGAAGGCCGCGACATCGGCACGGTGGTTTTTCCGCAGGCCGATGTCAAGATCTTCCTCGACGCGGCTCCGGAGGTGCGGGGTATGCGCCGCTACGATCAGATGGCCCAGACCGGCTCATCTCCGGCCCAGCAACCCGAAGAGGTGCTCCGTGACCTGCGCGCCCGCGACGAGCGAGACCGCAACCGCGCCGATTCGCCGCTCAAGCCGGCGCCCGACGCGGTTCTGCTGGATTCGACTCACATGACACTGGATGAAGTGGTAACCGCTGTCGAAGCCATCGTGGCCGCAAAATCTGCGCATCACGGCCCCTGCCTGGAGCCTGATTCTGCCGCGTGAAGCGCAAGATTCTCCCGGCGGAATCTCCCGGGATTTGGTATATTTGCCTTTGATTGTGTCAAAATGATGCAGAAAGATGATTTGCCGAGGCAACCTTGGCTTTGGAATCTTCCAACTGCAATGGCATCCAAACGGGAACTCCTTTCCTCAGCTTTCTCGCGCAGGTTTTCCTTGGTTCCATCCCCGGACTGGAGGCTGACGTGGCAACTTATTGCAGATCCTGTGGACTGTCGAACTTCCGTTCCTCGCGTTTCCGGCTGCGGATGCGGGACATCTGGCATTTGCTGATTTTTTGTTTGCCGGCTCGTTGCCTGACCTGCAATGAACGATCCTATGTTTCGCTGGCGCAGTTTCTGAGGCTGAGAAGGGCACGTCGAGAGTGTCATCGCGAAAATCGTGGTGTCATCTAGCCCTGGCGCGCCGTGGTGAAGAGCTTGGCTCCGTTGGTTGATTGCAGGACGGGCGCTTCGCGCCGCCGAAGCGTGGCGCGAGCCAGCGCCGCGCTTTTCCGTCCAGCCCCGGGAGGTATCGCTCGCCATCCATCCGGTCTCATGCGGTAGGCTCATAGATGTATGGAACTGATCTGTAACCGCTGTCATCAGACTCTTCCTGCTGGAAGCAGCTATTGCCCGGCCTGCGGACTGCCGCAGCTGGTATACGAGGCCGAAACGATGCCTCTCGGGCAGGCCGCGCAGCAGGCGTGGGACGGCTCTTTGCGCGACGCCAGCGCCGTTGACTGGAAAGCGGCCCTGCGCGCGGCCCTGCTGCTGGCCATCCCGGCCGGAATCCTGTCCAGCGGTTTTCCGCTGCTGGGCTTTTTCAGCCTTGTGTGGATGGCCGGGGTGGGAGTTTGGGCGGTCGCGCTTTACTTTCGCAGCCAGCGGCAAGCCTGGATCACCCTTGGCGCAGGAGCCCGCATCGGCCTGGTCACCGGCTTGCTGGCCGGCTGGACTGCGGCTGCGACGATGAGCGTGCTTCTGTTCGCCATGCGCTTTTTTTTCCATCAGGGCCAGCTGTTCGACAGTTTCTTTGGAACTCAGGTCATCGCGAAGGCCAGCCAGCAGTGGGCCTCCTCGGGCATGGATGCGCAAACGATCCATGCCGCCACGGCTCTGCTGAATTCTCCCGAAGGCCGTTCCGGGCTCACGTTGAGCGCGATGCTGTTTCTGGTTCTGGCTCTGGTGGCCTCGGCGACGGCGGGCGGTGCGCTGGGAGCACGGCTGATGCGCAACCGGCGGCCAACTCATCTCTAACGGCAGCTTTGGAAGAAGATGAAACCGCAGTGGCTCTGGTCCGAACCGCCGCCGCGAGACTTGCTCAGGCGCGGAAACCCTTCTATCATCCTGCGAGAGGCCAACCGCGAGAATAACCATGAATGAAGCCAACTACAAGCCATCTCTGCGTATCAAAGGACGGCTGATGTCTGCCTCCGAGATCGAACGAACCCTGGTGCGCCTGGCCCATGAGATTGTGGAAAAAAGCAACGGCAGCCAAGACCTGGCATTGATCGGCATCAAGCGCCGCGGCATTCCCCTGGCCGAACGGCTGGGCAGGCTGATCTCCGGCATCGAGAAGCGTCCCATTGACACCGGCATGCTTGACATCCAGCTTTATCGCGACGATCTGAGCACGGAAGGGCCACGCCCGGTGGTCACGCCGGGCACCATCGGCTTCAATGTCGAGGGCCGGGACGTGGTTCTGTGCGACGACGTGCTCTATACCGGCCGCACCATCCGGGCAGCGCTCGACGCCCTGTTCGACCATGGCCGGCCGCGCCGCGTGCAACTGGCCGTGCTCATCGACCGCGGCCATCGCGAACTGCCCATCGAGGCTACCTACGTCGGCAGACAAGTGCCCACCAGCGGCCGCGAAATCATCGAGGTCAAACTCCACGAGGTCGACAACGACGAGCAGGTTCTGCTGGCCGAGCGAGTCGATTGAGAAACGCGGCTCTCCAGCCTCCGGCTTTTGGCTGGGAGCGCGCGGCTAGAAGCGAGATGCAGAAAAAATGACTTCAACCGCAGCCTCTGCACGCCGTCCACTTCGTTTTCCTCCCGTAGCCGTCGAGCCATTCCCCCACCATCCCGGCTCGCTGCTCTCGGTCCAGGATCTGACTCTCGAGGCGCTGAGCCATCTTCTGTCGCGCGCCTCGGCCCTCGAAAACCAGGATCCGCTGGAGCGGGCATCTCTGTTGGCCAAACGGCGCGTTGCCCTGCTTTTCTACGAGTCGTCGACGCGCACTCGCACCAGTTTCGAGCTGGCTGCCAAAAGCCTGGGCGCCGACACCGCGCTGGTTTCCAGCCTTTCTTCCAGCATTGAAAAGGGCGAGTCGCTCAAGGATACGGGTCTGACCCTGCGAGCTCTCGGCGCCGAGGCCATCATCCTGCGCCACAACTCTTCGGGAGCGGCCTGGCTGCTGGAGGATGCGACCCGCTTGCCGGTGCTCAACGCCGGCGACGGCATGCACGAACACCCCACTCAGGCGCTGCTGGACCTGCGCACCATTCTGGCTCATCTGCGTCCCGGGGTCACCGAGATCGGCGCCGGGACCCTGTCGGGCGTCACCGTCTCCATCACCGGCGACATTCTGCACAGCCGCGTGGCCCGCTCCAACATGCTGCTGCTGCCGCGGCTGGGGGCGCGCGTCGTGCTCTGC
>JBMFHN010000003.1:0-56191 GCA_049976805.1 Occallatibacter sp.
ATTGCCAAACCTAACCAAGGATGCTTTCCAGAGACCCAGCATTTCGCACTTCTCCCTGTGCAGAGAAAGACCCCGCAACGGCTCAAACACGCCGGCCGGGAAAATCCATTTCCCGGCCAGAAAAAGCAGTTCTGGCGATGGCGGAAAAATTCCGCCCTGGCCCATTGCGCTCCAGACCGCTCGCATAACTCATCGGCAGGAAAATGCGGCCCATGAATTCCTGTGGGAGGAGACACGGCGAAAAGACGGGAAACCGTTCAGGCTGCCGTTTCCGTGGCCAGCCGGCGGACGGTCACGACGGTAATGTCGTCTTCCTGCCCGAAGGACCGGGCGGCTTCCGCGAGGTAAAAAGCCGATTGGTTGCTGAGGTTGTGCACGCGGTCGAATCCGAACAGCTCGCCGGAGGGTTGGCGGGCCTCGACCACGCCATCGGAGAACAGCAGAAGCCGGTCGCCGGGGTGCAGGTAGAGCCGGACCAGCTCATAATGCGCCTCGGGCAGAACGCCAAGGGGCAGACTGCCGGCGAGCGGAACCTCCTGACTGGTCAGGTAGGGCGGCAGGTGGCCGGCATTGGCCAGCACCAGTTCGCCATCGGGCCCGAACCAGGCTGCCTGGCAGGTGGTGAAGCTGTCGCTGCCGACCAGGACGCGATTCAGAGATTCGAGAATCGCCGCCGGATTGTTTTCCTGACTCTGGCGCAGCACACCCATCAGCATGGAGACGTTCATGGCCGCCTGCAGGCCCTTGCCGGCCACGTCGCCCAGCACCACCATCAGACCGCCCTCGGGGGTGGCTTGCACCGAGTAGAAGTCGCCGCCCACCTCGTTGGCCGGGTTGTAGATGGATTCCACCTCGAAGCCCGGGGTTTCGAGTTTTTCCTGGGGAATCATCATCTCCTGCACGCTGCGGGCGGCGGCCAGTTCGCTCGAGGCGCGCTCCTGCTCGCGCTGCACGCGCAGAAACCGGCCGAAGATGATGAGCACGATGGCGACCATGCCGGCCAGATCGGCGATGGAAGCGAAGTCAATGGGGATGGGTCCGGCCTCGATCGTGAGGGGAGAAGTCACGGCGGCGCCGCTTCCCCAATTGCTCAGGGCGCCGGTCAATATGGGCTCGCTCCAGCCAACCAGAGTGAGCAGGAGCGGAATCAGCAGCAGGCCGGCCTCATAGTTGCGCCGCAGCGTAGCCTGAATCAGAGTGACGAGGACGAAGACCAGCCAGCCGAGGATCCAGCAGAGGCTGCCGAGGAGAGAAACCGCCAGAACAACATCCATGGCCGCGCCGTGGCCGGCCAGCAGCAGGGCGGGACCGGCGACGGCCATCACCGGAGAGGTGAAGCGCAGCGCCAGGATGGTCCAGCGCCGCCGCAACGACAGAAAGGCGATCAGAAACTCAAAGTAGAGATAGGCGGAGAGCAACAACAACTGCAGGCTGAGCGCGGCGAACCAGAACTGGTCAAGCCGGGCCGATCTGCCTGCCAGCTCGACAAACCCGACGGGAGCCTGAAAGAGTTCGTGCAGGGCGAGCCAAAGATATTCGCTGTGCCCCTTCTGGGTGAAAAAGAGGGCCAGCAGGAAGACGGCCAGCGAAAGAAGCAGTAACGAGCAGACCAGGTGGGGCAGGCGTTCAAAGAGATTCTGGTTCGACCACAGTTCCAGCAGATGGTCCAGGTCCTCGTGGCCTCCCAGCCAGAGCGTGTGGCCGGCGAAGAAGCTGGTATAGGCTCCCAGTCCGAGGGGAACGTAGACGGAGCGAACGGCCAGGACGAGAGAGGTTTCCCCGGGGGCCACGTCCAGGTCGTAGATGCGAGAAATCTGCTGATAGTTGTCTGCGCTCGCGGCGTGGGGCCCCTCGGGCACGATCAGCCGTCCGTTGGCGAACACGTCCACTCCCAGCGCCTGGGAGCCGAAGGTGATCGTGGTGTTCTGGTAGACGGGCAGATCAATCAGCAGCGCAACCGGAGCGTGGCCGGGAGCCAGGCGGAGGTGCAGCCGGTACCAGGCAAACAGCGGACGGTCCTCGGCGGCGGAGTCACCCGCGCCGGGAATTCCGGCGAAAGTGGCTTGCGCGCTGCGGATGGCCCATCCGGAGTCGTCGAAGCCGGGCGCGGCCGCCGCTGGATCGGAGGTAACGCCCACGCGCCAATCCTGATTGAGCTGCAACGGAGAACCCAGCCGGGTGGCGTCGAAAACGGCTTCCGGCGTCTTGGCGGGCCTTGCCGCGCCGGCTGCCGGGGAATGGGAGAGCGTCTGCGCGGCGACAAGCTGCATCGCCGCACAGACGGCCATCGCTGCAACTGCCCAAATGATTCGGCGCAACGCCTCTCCTCTCCTCGTTCTGTGCTTTCCAATGTAATTCAGCCCGGCGCCGGCTCCAAACGGGAGCTCTGTTCGTCCAAAATACGGATGGGTTCGCATCGGGGCTTTTGTGGTGCGTCTGCGGCTTCCAAGCTGAGAGAATAAAAAGTGGCCTGGAGGTGAGATCATGTGGGCCGTGCGGATGGAGCGGGGAGTCGTGCTGCGAACGGTGCTGGCGATGGCGCTGGTTTACTGCGCACATGCAGCAGCGCAGTCGGGCCCGGCTCCGGTTCCTGCCCGGGCCCCAGATGCGGCATCCTCTGCGGGCGGTCAGAAAGCCGAGGCGGCGGGTCCGGAGACAGAGGTGGATCCGGGAAGCCAGCTCATCCACGTGAAGCGGGGATCGATCGACGACGTCAGCGCAGTCGGCAACCGCAAGATTGGCGCTCGCGGCTTCAAGAATTGGTACTCGACCGCCAGCGAAATCAAAATGGGCAAGGCCTACGCCGCAGAGATTGAAAAGAGCACCCGCTTCATCACGGATCCGGTGGTGACAGAATATGTGAACCGTATCGGCCAGAACATTGTCCGCAACTCCGATTGCAAGGTGCCGTTCACCATCAAAGTGATTGATTCGGACCAGATCAACGCCTTTGCGTTGCCGGGCGGCTTCTTTTTCATCAACTCCGGTCTGATTCTGAATGCCGATACCGAGGCAGAACTGGCCGGGGTGATGGCCCACGAAACCGCGCACGTTTGCGCCCACCACGCTGCCCGCGAGATGACACGCCTGAACTACACCGAATTGGGCAGCGTCCCACTGATCATGATGGGCGGCTGGACCGGCTACGGTTTATGGGAGGCCTCGGATTTCGCCGTGCCGGTGGCTTTTCTGCGATTTTCCCGGGATTTTGAGGCTCAGGCCGATTACCTGGGTGTCCAGTATATGTACCGCGCCGGTTACGATCCTCAGGCTCTGATCAGCTTCTTCGAGAAAGTGGAAGCTCTGGAAAAACACAAGCCCGGCCTGGTGGCAAAGGTTTTCAGCGACCATCCGCAGACCCCTGAACGCATCCTGCGAACTCAGGAGGAGATCGCTCGCATCCTGCCTTCGCGTCCGGAATACCTGGTGGACACCTCGGAGTTCCACAGCGTGAAGGCGCGGCTGGCGCGCATCGAGAACAAGCGCCGTCTCCACGATACGAAGAAAGCGGGGAAAACCAAATCCAGTCCCGCCTCCGCCTGGCCCGATACGTCCGGGAAACTGCCGGGCAAGCAGGGTTCCGGTGAAGGCCACGCCACGCCGCCCGCATGGTGAAGCAACCCGTTCTCCGTTCCCTGTGGCGATGGCGAATGCCCAGACAAACAGCACCCAGCCGCCGCTTCGATCCTTGGGAACAGTTTCGGTAGAGTCCGATATCATCAGTTCGTAGGATGAATCAGATGGAGAGAAACGATGAATGAAACCGTTCGCCTGTTGCAGGCGCATCGCAGCAGCCGCAGTTATCAAAGCGATCCGGTTCCCGAGGAGATTCTGAGCCAGATCATCGAGTCCGCGCACCGGGCTCCCACCTCGATCAATAGTCAGGAAATATCGCTTGTCGTGGTACGGCAGGCCGAGAGCCGGGCGCGGATTGCGCAGATTGCCGGCGGCCAGCCGTGGATTGCGCAGGCGCCGGTATTCATTGCCGTGGTTCTGGACTTTTACAAGACCGGGCTGGGCGTCGAGAAGGCCGGTGCCGTTCAGGTCTTCGAGCGCAGCCTGGAGGCAATCATGGCGGCCGTGAGCGATGCCGGAATCGCAATGGCGACGCTGATGACAGCGGCGCGCGCCTTCGGGCTCGGTGTGGTTCCCATCGGCGGCATTCGCCGCGATCCGCAGGCGATGATCGACCTGCTGAAATTGCCGCCCAGGACGTTTCCCGTGGGGGGCGTTGTGATGGGCTACGTGGCCGAAGAGGCGCAGCAGAAACCGCGCCTCCCGATCGAGAGCTATCGTCATGAGGAGACGTATCACGCCGAGGCCCTCAAACCAGCCATTGACGCCTACGACCGAACCCTGCAGGAGCATTGGCGGAGGGTGGGGCGCACCGACGGCCTGACCTGGTCGGCGAATCTGGCCGAGCACTATGGCGCCTTTTCCCGGCTTCTTCGCCCGGTGGCTGAAAAACAGGGGCTCACACTCGAAGTGTAGCGAAGGTTTTTCTCCCGGTTCCGGCCACCGGCGATGCGCCCGGGGTTTTCTCTCCCCGCAGGGCGTCCAAAGCCGCCTTCGCCTGGAAGGCCGCCGGGGAATTCCGGCGTGGACGCCGTGATCTTGTTGTTCCTCGTTTCTGCCATCTTCATGGCGGGCTGAGAAACAATCCTTCCCCTCATCCCGTTGAGCGGATTCCCGAATCCGGCTCGATCTCGTTGCGGTTGGCGAATGAGCCGAGAAGGCTATGTCCTGTTTTCTTTTCCCGCCTCGCCCAGCGGATCGTTGTTGCGGTCGGTTACTTCGGCGAGGGCGGCCAGCCTCTCTGCCAGTTCCGGCGTCCACGCGGATTGTGGCGCGCGCCAACTCCAGTTGCCCGCGACCACGGCCGGCGTGTTCATCCTGGCCTCGGCGCCCAGATCCAGCAGGTCCTGCGCGGGTACCACGGTCAGATTGGCCACGCTGGCGGCCAAAGCGCGGATCATCGGCCAGACGGGACTCGATGCGGCTGCGTCCCCGGCGGCGGACGGCCATCCCAGGTAGGCCGCTATGGCATTGTGCTCCGCCTCGCTGGCCGTACGCCACCATCCCAGTGTGGTGTTGTTGTCGTGTGTGCCGGTGTAGGCCACAGTTTCCGGGGCATAGCGGTGGGGCAGATGGATGTGCGCTCCCCGGTCGCTGAATCCAAACTGCATGACCTTCATGCCGGGCAATCCCAGACTCAGCCGCAGCGCATCCACCTCGGGCGTAATCACCCCCAGATCCTCGGCCACCAGCGGCAGCGGACCGAGTGCCTCTTCAAGCGCGCGGAACAGGGCCAGGCCGGGAGCCTTCCTCCACTCCCCATTGACCGCCGTCGTCTCCGCGGCAGGAATCGCCCAGTAGGCCTCAAAGCCGCGGAAATGATCCAATCGAATCATGTCGTAAAGCGCCGAGGCGCGGCGCATCCGTCCGATCCACCAGTCGAACCCCCGGCTGGCGAGCACATCCCAGCGATAGAGCGGGTTGCCCCATCGCTGGCCGGAGGCGGAAAAGTAATCGGGCGGCACGCCGGCGACGCTCTCTGGCTTCAGGTTCGCATCCAGATCGAAGAGTTCGGGATGAACCCAGACGTCGGCCGAATCCAGGTTGACGAAGATGGGCATGTCGCCCATGATGCGGATTCCATTCTGCGCGGCGGCCGAGCGAAGAGATCCCCACTGCCGCCAAAAGGCGAACTGCAGGGCCTGCTCCCGGCGGAGGGCGCGGCCGTGCTCGGCAGCCGCCCCGGCAAGAGCGCGCGGCTCGCGGCGGCTGATCGGCTCGGGCCATTCGGCCCATGCCCCGGTCGAATACAAACGACGCATCACAACGAAGAGGGCATAATCATCCAGCCAGTCCTTCTCGATTCGGCAAAACTCCTCGAACTCTGTCCATTGCTCCGCCAAGGCTGCCTCTTGCGGCCCGCGCACGAGAAAGTTTTCCGCCGCCTCGTTGAGCAGAGCAAGCTTGCGCGCTTCCACTGCCGCAAAGTTCACCGGGCCTTCCCTGCCCGCCAGGCCCGCCACGCGATCGCCGCCGATCCAATTCCACTCGGAGAGAAATTCCAGACTGATCAGAAGAGGATTGCCTGCAAAGGCCGAGATGCCCGCGTAGGGCGAGTTGCCGTAGCCGGTGGGGCCGACGGGAAGAACCTGCCAGACGTGCTGCCGGGCACGGGCAAGAAAGGCCACAAATTCATGCGCGGCTGGACCCAGGTCACCGATGCCCCCATGGGAAGGCAGAGAACTGATGTGCAGAAGAACTCCGGACGAGCGCTCAAACTCCATAGCTCATTATCGCCTGCCAACACACCGGTTCCCCTCCGGAGCCGAGGGTAAGATAAACAATTTGTGCTGCTTTGAGCCACGACGAGTGCGGGAAGGGCAGTCTGGAGCGGCGTTCCAGCCATTCGGCCCGGCTCAACCGAATGCGAAGCTGGAATCGCCCCCCGGTCAAATCCCATCGAAATCAGGGGTCCTGCAGTTTCTGGCGCAGCGCCAAAAATAGTGGACAGTGCCCTGAACACTGCCGCGTGCCAAATTTGGGAGGGAAAAAGAACTCATCACGTTCGCGAGGCCTGAAAAACTGCGAGGCCATGAAAATGCCGTTGAGCGCTGAAATGATTCGGCACCGATCTATCCAACTTCCGCCCAGCCGACTGGCACCTCGACCGAACGGAGACCCGACATTCAGAAGCGCAGCAGATAACTGAATTTCACGTAGAGATTTTTGCCGTCGTTCATCAACCGCGAACCGGTTGGAGCCAGAATCGGTTCCAGCGGGTTGCACTGCCCGTCGGACTCGCGCGTGCAGAGCGAACGGTCAATATTGGCGAAGTTGCCGATATAGCCGACATAGAATGCCGTGCCCGGATGCGGCATGTACGTAAACAATGCGTCGCCGAAAAGACTCTTTGAGTTTGTCAAATCGGTCTGGTCCGGGTGGGGCAAGGTTGAGATATACTCGCCAATCAGGCTGAAAGACGCCGCCTGGGTGAGCTGGTAGTTCCAGCGCGAGATCAGTTCGTGATTGTTGTAGACATCTTCCCCAGTCGCGGGATTCGTGAAGCGTGTGTAGACATAGTTGTTCTGCAGGTCAAGGCCTCTGGCGGGCTTCACCTCCAGGCTTGCGCTGGGCGAGATTGAGTTGACCGGCGCCGGTCCCTGGCCGGCGGGTGGCGAGTAGTTGACGACCGTTCCCTGGCTATAACCTACACCGATGGAAATGTACGGCCTGGGTGCGGAGCTGAAGTTGACCTGCTCGGTATGACTGTGCCACTCCACGTTCTTTCCAAGTGCCGGGTAATCGATTGGCCGCAGGCGGTCCTGTCCGAGGTTGAGCAAAAACGATATGGAGGTGTCGTGCCTAAAGTTGATAAAGTAGGACGGGTTGAAGTAGTAGTCGAGCGGCAGCTCGGTGTGGTCCCAGATGCGCTCCATATAGATGCTGGGACCGTGCGAAAGGATTGGCCCGCTCGCTGGACGGAAGATGTGTTGCAGGTAGCCGTTCGGCTCGCGCACGTCTGGCCGCAGGAAGAAACCGGTGTCGGTGACGTAGCCAGAGGCGGTATCGCTGTACTGCACCCACCAGTTCCAATGCAGATCACTGTAACTGACCTGCTGCATCCAAGCCTGCCCGCTGCAATAGAGCGCCAGATTCTCGCAACTCTGTTCGCCCGGCGTGGAGTTGCTGAGGTTGAGCGTCTGCGAGGTCACGCCTTGCCCGGTCAGTGTCCATCGATTCCGCAGGCGCAACCGGTAATCGAAGCCACCGCTGCGATTAAACGAATCGTCGAACTCGCGGTCAGCATAGATGAAGCCGACGTTTGAGAGCGAGCCCAGATCACGATTGAGGCGAGCCACCCAGAAGTGCGCGCGCTTGCCGTACCCGGGGATGCCTTGAGGAACCGACTGTCCGGGATTGCGGTCGTCTACACCCAGCAGTCCCACGGCCCAGCGCCCCATCTTGCCCGTGAGCCGCGCGCCAAATTGCGGCAGGACAATGTTGTCCGTGTAATAAAGGCTGATGGGGGTCATGAAATAGCTGCTGTTTTCGATAAAAAACGGCCGCACCTCGGGAAAATACGGCGGAAATCGCTGATTGGGCGTTGCGGGGTTGTCGATGCCCACCTGGCTGAAGTCCGGATTGAGCGTGGTGTCGAGAACCAGGCTGTTGTGCAGGATGAACTTGGCGTCCAAGCCTCCGTAGCCCTGCAGCCGCTTGTGTTGAAAGTAGGGATCAATCGGATTGACGGTGTTCAACTGGCGCAGGTTGCGGGCGAGAAGATAGGGCTCGAACTGCATGTTCTGTCCGTGCGCAACGTCGCGGAAGCCTTCAATTGCCATGTCCTGCGTCAGCCGGCCTGCGATATTGTGGTTACTGCGCGGCCAGAAATCATACTCATTGTTGCGGGGGATTGCCCGTTCCAAAATGATTCCCCAGGTACGCATCTGGCCTGGTGCAACTTTGGCAAAGTAGAGACTGGCAAAGGGAATCCGCATGAGCACGACGTAGCCGGTGGGGATACGTCTGCCCCACGTATCCCAGACGGTGTCAAAGGAAAAATCGTACCCGTTCTGTTCGCTGTACAAGGCGTCGGCCTGGATGCCAAGTGGATTGCTCTCAAAAACAAAGGCCCGGCGTTCGTCATGAAAGGTATCCAGCATCACCTGCACATAGTCGTCGTCAGAGAGTGCATCCCGGGCCAACATATGAGCCCGAATCCGCCTTGGGTGGTGATCCTTGCAGATGAACGCAACGTAAAGATTCTTGTGCGTGTAGCCGAGAAAGGCCGTAGTTGGCTGATTCGGCGGCTTACCGTCCTCGGGGTACCGCTGCACAAACGCATGGATACGCAGCATCTGCCCCGCGCCACCGCCCAGTTTCTTGCCAAGAAAATCTTCAATTTGGGGCGCAACGCTCAAACGCGGTATGAAGATGTGACCGGGGTGCAGCGACACACCGCCCACCGGAGCCGCCGGATCGATGGCGACGACGGTGGGCTGCAGGACGGGGGAAAGACGTGGCTGACAGGCTCGCGCTCTCGGCGCGTTGGCACATAACGCCGCGAGGACAACAGGAAAACTCAACCGTAGGGCAACAGAAAAATCCATAAGTCCAACAATAATGACGGGCGACAATTAAAAGTACCGGTCAACGACAAACAAAATTCCCGCTCGTATTTCCTCTCGGCGGGCGCATCCATCGGCTTGGAAGAAAAACTGTCTCCCTATTCGCAGTGTAAATCCGGCTCATCGGCAGAGCCGTCCGATCCATATCCGTCACACAAGCGCAGCAGGACCTTCATGCAGCCGCGCGCGGATGTTGAGGGTGGTGGAGTGGTGCAGCAGCCGGGCCAGGACGGCGGTGGCGATGATCGGGTCGCCCCGGCAGACGATCGATCCGGCTCTGTGCCGCCTGGAAGCGATGGCTGCGCTCGCCGGAGTTCCCCTTACTGCCGCAGTTCCACCAGGGTTGCCCCCTGGCCTCCTTCGTTCTGCGGGGCTTCGTTGATCGTGGCCACATGAGGGTGCTGCTTCAGGAACTCGCGGACGCCGCGGCGGAGGATGCCGGCGCCGTGGCCGTGGATGATGCGGACGCGAGGCAATCCGGCCAGAAAGGCCCGGTCCAGATACTTTTCCAGCTCCTCGGTGGCTTCATCCACGGTGCGTCCGATCAGGTTGATCTCCATGCGCAGATCATCGGCAGGGGCGCTCGTGACGGTGACGTGGACGCCTTTCTGCCGCCGGACCGCGCTGAGCGGAGTTTCGGACGCTGGCAACACGGCTTCCGCGGCGCGCACCACCTCTGCAATCTCGTCACGCCTGACGCGCATTTTGATCGGGCCGAGAGTGACTTCAAAAAGGTCTTTTTCGACCTCGCGCTGCACGATGGCCACCTTGTTCATCGATTTGAGACGGACTTGATCGCCGGCGGCGACGTGGCGGACGAGGTGCGGCTGGGCATGCGAGTCCCCCCGGTCGGCGCCGCTTCGGTGCGCGACAACGGTCTGGTTGAAACTCTCCTGAAACTCGTTGCGCAGACGCAGGATACGGCGTTCGGCCTCTTTCGAGATCTTCTGCTGTGCGGCGCGGTCCTCGAGGTTGCGCACGGTTTCACGCATCTGGAACTCGAAGTCCTTGAGCAGCGAGCCGAGCTTGGACTCAAGCTCCCGCGTCCGCTGACGCATCTCGGCGTCGCCCTCGCGGGAAAGCTTTGCGCGAAGCTGGTTGAGGGCATACTGCTCGGATCGGGCTTCCTTTTTCTCAGTTTCAAGTGCGGCGAGCTCGGACTGCAGTTTGTCGAGGAATCGGGCAATGTCGGCCTGTTGCGAACCCAGTCTCCGCCGCGCTTCCGCCACGATGGCAGGATTCAGCCCCAGTCGTTCGGCGGTTTGGATACCTGCCGAGACGCCAGGAACCCCCAATCGAAGCTGGTAGTTGGGCGCCAGCGTGACCTCATCGACGCCAACCGCGGCGTTGCGCACGCCGGGGGTGCTGGCAGCATAGATTTTGAGCGCGGTGTGATGTGTGGAGATAAGCGCCCAGGCGCCCGCTTTCAGAAAGTGGCTGGCCACGGCTATGGCCAGCGCGGCACCCTCCTCGGGATCTGTCGAGGAACCAAGTTCGTCCACCAGAACCAGCGCACGCTCTCCCGCCAGCCGCGAGATCCGGTCAAGGTTGGCCATGTGCGCGGAAAAGGTGGAAAGTTCCGCCTCGATGGATTGTGCGTCGCCTATGTCTGCCAGAAAGGCCGTGAATACCGGAAAACAGGCGGCCGCGGCGGGCACCGGAACTCCGGCCTGCGCCATCATCGCCAAAAGGGCCGTCGTCTTGAGCGTCACTGATTTGCCCCCCGTGTTGGGGCCGCTGACGATCAACTGGCGCTGATCGGCGGTGAGCTCGAGAGAGAGAGAAACCATGCGCCCGCCGGTCGCGCGCAGGTGCTTTTCGAGCAACGGATGACGGGCCGCATCGAGACGGAGCCGCTCCGGGGTCAGCGATGGCGCCGTGCAATCGTAATCATGGGCAAAGCGGGCGCGGGCTTGCAAGCTGTCGACCAGCGCCAGAACGCGCGCTCCGTCCACCAGCAAGCCGGCGCGCGCCCCCACCTGGCGGGTAAGCGCCATGAAGATACGACGAATTTCTTCCTGTTCTTCCTCGATGAGACGAACCAGCTCGTTGTTCTGATCGATGGTTTCAAGAGGCTCGACGTACACCGTCTGGCCCGAGGAACTGGCGCCGTGAATCACGCCTCTGACCCGCCGCTTCAACTCGGCGCGGACGGGAATGACGAAACGCTCACCGCGAATGGTAATGAGATCTTCCTGCGTGGCGCCGCCGGCAGAGAGCGTTCTAAGCGCCGCGCGCAGGCTTTCCTCGATGAGCCGCTGCTGCCGCTCCTGCTCGCGGCGGATGCGAGCCAGTTCAGGCGATGCATCGTCGGCCAGCGAACCGTCGGGCTGAATCGTGCGTTCGATGGTCGCGGCCAGAAAACGGAGACTGTCAGAGGAACGAACCGACGGCGAAGACTCTGTGCCCAGATCTGCCGAAAGCCGGGAAAGCCCGGGCAGCTTGCCTGCCAGCCGCGCGGGGGGCGACAACAAAAGCGCTTGCCAGGCGGCCAGATCGCCCGCCAGCCGGGCAAGAGCCTGCAGTTCAGCGGCCTCCAAAACCGCGCCGGGAATCTTGGCTTTCGCGGCCAGCTGGGTCGGATCGAAAAGCCCGCTCAGCGGAAGAGAAACCTGTTCGGCGAGCAGCAGGCGCAGTTCGCTGACGAGCTGGTGCTGGCCGGCAATCCACTCTTCGTCGCACGAAGGCCGAAGCGCAAGAACAGCCTCACGGCCGGCGGACGAAATGGCAAAACCGGCCACCAGAGCCAGCAGCGGCTCCCATTCGAGAGCCGCTGTATCGGCCTCCGGCACCGGCAACGGGATGGGATCGAGGAGGGGCATCGTCCAGAGATGATCTTAGCGGCCGCGGGCGTCCACCCCTCCAGCAGGAGGATTTCCGGAAAACGGCAACCTGCTCCGGATATCCGCCGTTGGACGCTTCTCCTTCCAGGCCTGGCGCTTACTTGCCAGCCAGAACCTGCAGAACGCCCTTCATGAATTCGGGCAGATCGTCCGGTTTGCGGCTGCTGACAAACTGGCCGTCGATGACCACCGGGGCATCCTCGAAAAAAGCTCCGGCATTGGTCAGATCATCCTTGATCCCCAGGCTGCCTGTCGCCTTCACGCCCTTGTAGACGTTGGCGGAGACGGCCATCCAGCCGCCGTGGCAGATGGCAGCAATCAGCTTTTTCGAGCGATGAAATTCAGCGATCAGACTCTTGACCTTGGCGTCGCGCCGCAGTTTGTCCGGAGCCCAGCCACCCACCAGAATGACCCCCGCGAAATCCGGCTCCTTGATCTCCGCGATGGCCGCGTCGCTCGCACACGGATAGGTGTGTTTGCCTGCGTAGGTGACACCCGCCTTCGGCCCGGCAACCACAACCCGATAGCCGGCTTCCTGCAGACGGTATTTCGGGTACATCAACTCCATGTCCTCGTAGCCGTCTTCCACAAAAATCAATACGGATTTTTCCGTCATTTCTACTCCTCGATCGCCTTTTGCAGGAAACCGGCCGCCAGTTTGCGAACTTCTGCACTGTTGTCCAGCTTCACCGCATCTGTGGCCAGCGTCCGCAGTTCCGGGATGGAAAATCTGCGTACCTGGGCCTTGATGGCGGCCACCTGATTGGGCCGTACGCTCAACGAGCGCACACCAGCCCCCACCATCAGGGCAGCCGCTACTGGATCTGATGCTGCATCGCCGCAAACGGATACATGGCAGGCGGCCGCCTCGGCCTCCTGGCAAATGGAGCGAATCGTCCGCAGAACGGCTGGATGCACGGTGTCCTGCAATGAATCCAGGTCCGCGTTGCCGCGCTCGGTGGCCATCACATACTGCGTCAGGTCGTTGGTGCCGATCGAGAAAAAGTCCGCTATGCGTGCAAACCGCCCAGCCAGAATGGCAGCCGCTGGAACCTCGACCATCATGCCCAGCTTCGCCGGCCAGCGATGCGCAACACCTGCGCGCTCCAGCTCGGCGTGAGCCTCTTCGGCGTAGCCACGCGCCCGCTGCATCTCCTCCGGGCTGGTCACCATCGGGAACATGATCCACACGTCGTGGGCCACGCCGGCACGCAGGATCGCCCTTAGATTGGAGCGGAAAAACTCCGGATAGCGGAAGGACAGGCGCAGCCCGCGCACACCCAGGAATGGGTTGTGTTCCTCCGCCGCCTTGAGATAAGCGAGCGGCTTGTCAGCCCCCACGTCCGGGGTGCGGATCACCACCGGCCCCGGTCCCAATTCCTTGAGCACCGCCGACAACGATGCCGTCTGCTCGTCTTCCGTCGGCATCTCGCGGTTGGCCAGATAGACGAATTCAGTGCGCAAAAGCCCCACACCCTCGGCGCCATTCTCCATGGCCTGAACCGCATCGGCGACGTTGCCCACATTGGCCAGAATCTCGATGCGCTGCCGGTCACGGGTCCATGCCGGTTCGCGCTTGGCGGTTTCCCAGACCGCTCGTTCGTTCAGCAGGGCCTGCTGGCGCGTGCGAATTGCTTCCTGCTCGCTCTCCGACGGATCGATCCATACCTCGCCCGTGGCTCCGTCGATGGCTACCAGGGTATCGGGACCGAGCGCTGCACTGGTGAGTTCGCCTGCCCCTACCACCATCGGAATCCCCAGGGTGCGAAGGAGGATTGCCGCATGCGCCGTGGCGCTTCCCGCCGTGGCTACCACCCCCAGAACATGCCGCGGGTCACAGGCTATGGCCTCGCTGGGCAGCAATTCCGTGGTGAGAAGAATGGCCGGAGGATCGGGTTGAATCCTGGCTGCCTGATTTCCATTCAGGAGAACACGCAGCACCCGGGCCGCGATGTCGCGGACATCGGCGGCGCGGGCCCGCAGATACTCGTCCTCCATGCTGGCCCACGAGGCGGCGAGTTTTTCGCTGGATCTCCGCCACGCTTGAACCGCAGATTGCCCTTCCGTCTGGATCGCGGCGCGAATCTCGTCAAGAAAAACCGGGTCGCTGAGGATAAGCGCCTGGGCTGCGAAGATCTCGCCAGCCGCCCCGTGCGGAGCCTCTTCGCTCTTGAGATGCTGCGCAACCTGAGCGAGGGCGTTGTTCAAATGTTCCAGTTCTTCTTCCGGGGTGCCGGGCTCGCTCTCTTCCGGCAGCTGCAGCGCAGCATCCAGGGCAAGCAACCGCCCGATCGCAATCCCTTGCGAAGCGCCCACGCCACCGGAAACGCCGTCTCCCGCCGGCCGGGCAACGGGGGCCGGTGCGGCCGCGGACGGCTCCGCCTCGGCAGCCTCTCCGAAACGCGCAGCGGCGAGCTGTTTCAAGTGCTCACTGGCCGCATCGGCATCCATGCCGCGCACGGTGAAGTGAAGAGTGTCGCCTTTTCGAGCCTGCAACAGGCTGACGCCCGTCAGGCTGCGCCCCGAGGACGGCCCCTTGCCGCTGGTCTGGTTCGTCAGCTGAACATCCGACTGAAAACGGCTGACCGACTGCACCAGCGTGGCGGCCGGGCGCGCGTGGAGTCCATGCGGGTTTTCGATCTCCACATCGAACTCGACCAGCTTTTCAGCGGAGGAAGCGGTGCGAGCCGCAGGCGCCGCAAAAGCGGCATCCTCCTCGGCGTCCAGTTGGGCACGCTTGGGAGCCAGAGCCGCCTGCGCCTCGCGCAGAACGTCATCCAGCGACGCTCCGGTGCTGGCCTGGACTGCGGCGGCGATCGCAGCCTCGACAATCGGCGCAGGACAGAGGCGGATCTTGCTGCCGAGATCAGCGACATGCGTGGTATCCAGCAGTTCCAGCGCAGTCTGCGCGCTCAGCACAGCGCTGCCCAGATCCATGAGAACCACCGCGCCATCGCCTTCGGCAAACGGCTGCAGAACCTCGGCGATGTGGACCGCGTCGGTTCCCAGTTCTTCGTGTTCTTCGCCCACTCCGGCGGCCACTGCGATCGGGAAATCCGGTCCTGCCATCTGCAGAACCAATTCCCGAAGCGCAGTCGCCAGCTTCTTGCTATGAGAAACCAGTACGATTCCGACCATGTCTAAGTTTATGCCAACAGATCACCCCTGCTCACTCACTGCGGCCAGGGATTCGAGTAAAAGTGCGGTTGAGGTTGCGCCCGGATCCTGGTGTCCGATGCTGCGTTCCCCCAGGTAGCTGGCGCGGCCCTTGAGGGCGAGCAGCGGCGTTGTCTTCTCCGCGGCATCGCGAGCCGTCGTGGCCGCGGCGCGGGCTGCCACCGCGATATTGCTTCCGGCTGCCTTCATCGCGGCCACTGCCGGAGTCAACGCATCGACCATCGTCTTGTCGCCCAGTTGCGCCTTGCCCCGCCGCTGAACGTCCCCCAGCCCGGCTTCGAGAATGGAAGCCAGTTCCGCCGCATCCAGTTCCTGCTTGCCGGCAGTCTGCTTCCCCAGTTCGAGGAAAAATCCGCCATAGAGCGGCCCTGCCGCGCCGCCAACGCTCGAAAGCAGGGTCATTCCCACGGTTTTGAACAGCGCGCTCAAATCGGCCGGCGGATTCGTCTCCAATTTTTTGGTGATTGCCGTGAATCCGCGCGACATGTTCGCACCGTGATCGCCGTCTCCGATCGCTGCATCCAGATCGGAAAGCAGGGTCGCATTCTTTTCAATCTCAACGGCGGAGGCAAGAATCCACGCCCGCGCCTGCTCCAGCTTGAACAGTTCCATTTCTCTTCTTTCCTGTCTCGACTCGGCATTTGCCGAATGGGTTTACACACGAGTGTCGATCCACCCCCACTCGAGGACGGTTAAATTCCCCAGCGCAATGCCAAAGTGTTCACGGGATCATCCCACAGGCTGACCAGCTTGTCGTCCGCCCGCAGAACCGTAATCGATGTGCCCGCCATCTCCAGGCTGGTGATGTAATTGCCCACCAGGTTGCGAACAATCTGAATCCCGTGCTTGGCTGCGATCTGCGCCGCCTTGCGGTACACAATATAGAGCTCGATGAGCGGCGTTCCGCCCATCCCGTTCACAAACAGAATCACCTTGTCGCCGCTCTTGAAGGGCAGATCGGCAAGAACCGGCTCCATCAGCATCTCGGTGATCTCGTCGGCGGAAGCCAGCGCCATGCGCCGGCGTCCCGGCTCGCCGTGCACGCCGATCCCGACTTCCATTTCGTTCTCGCCCAGTTCGAACAAAGGTTTCCCGGCGTGGGGCACCGTGCACGACGTCAGCGCCATTCCCATGGTGCGCCCGGTGGCCCGGATGCTGTCGCCCAGAGCCTTTACCTCGGCCAGACTGGCGCCCTTCTCCGCCGCCGCGCCCAGCAGTTTCTCCATCAGAACAACCAGTCCGACCCCGCGCCGTCCTGCCGTGTAGAGGCTGTCCTGAACCGCCACATCGTCGTCGATCAGCACGCTGGCAACTTCAATGCCATCCCCCCGCAGCATCTCGGCGGCCAGTTCGAAGTTCATCACATCGCCCGTATAGTTCGAGATGACATGCAGAATGCCCGCCCCGCCATGCACCGCCTTGCTGGCTTCGTACATCTGGTCGGGCGTCGGGCTGGTAAAAACGTGCCCCGGGCAACCCGCATCGAGCATGCCAAGCCCGACAAAGCCGCCGTGCATCGGTTCGTGACCGCTGCCGCCTCCCGCCACCACTGCCACTTTCCCCTTGACCGGCGCGTCCTTGCGCGCAAGGTAAAACGGATCGAGGCTCACGCGCAGACGATCGGCGTGAGCCATCTGAATTCCTTCCAGTTCCTCGCGAACCACATTTTCCGGTGCATTGATGAGTTTTTTCATCGGATTCTCCCGGGAAAACAAGGTGAAATTGAGGCCACACTCCGGCAGTGCGCCGTCAATTTGTGTAGGTGCTGCACAGAAGTGGAATTGCCAATTCGCCGGAATCCTGCGCAGAATGGATTGCCGGTTGCGTTCGTTGCATTTCTCGTCTCGATTGTTTCAATGCGCATCCGCGCGATCAGGCGTGCGCAGACGCGAAGGATGGAGTGGGATTTTCCCTCGGGAAAATCCCACTCCGCTGCACCGGGAAGCCACGCCCTCCCGGAAAGGTTAGATTCCCCAACGCAGCCCCGGCGTATTCACCGGCGCATCCCACAGATTCACGAGTTTGTCGTCCGCGCGCAGAACGGTAATCGAGGTGCCCGCCATCTCCAGGCTGGTGATGTAGCTGCCCACCAGGTTGCGAACAATCTCAATCCCGTGCTTGGCTGCGATCTGCGCCGCCTTGCGGTACACAATATAGAGCTCGATGAGCGGCGTTCCGCCCATCCCGTTCACAAACAGAATCACCTTGTCGCCGCTCTTGAAGGGCAGATCGGCGAGGACCGGCTCCATCAGCATCTCGGTGATCTCATCGGCAGTCGCCAGAGCCATGCGCTTGCGGCCAGGCTCGCCATGAATGCCGATGCCAATTTCCATCTCGTTTTCTCCCAGCTCGAACGACGGTTTGCCGGCGTGCGGAACGGTGCAAGCCGTCAGGGCCATGCCCATGGTGCGCCCGGTGGCCCGGATGCTGTCGCCCAGAGCCTTCAACTCGGCCAGACTGGCGCCCTTCTCCGCTGCCGCGCCCAGCAGTTTCTCCATCAGGACCGTCAGACCGACGCCGCGCCGGCCTGCCGTGTAAAGGCTGTCCTGGACCGCCACATCGTCGTCCGTCAGCACGCTGGCTACTTCGATGCCATCGCCCCGCAGCATCTCGGCGGCCAGATCGAAGTTCATCACATCGCCCGTGTAATTCTTGACGATGTGGAGAACGCCCGCGCCGCTCTGCACGGCCTTGCTGGCCTCATACATCTGATCCGGTGTGGGGCTGGTAAAAACGTGACCCGGGCAGGCCGCATCCAGCATGCCGAGCCCGACAAACCCTCCGTGCATCGGCTCATGGCCGCTGCCGCCGCCGGAGATCAGGGCCACCTTGCCCTTGACCGGCGCATCTTTGCGCGCGATGTAAAAAGGATCGAAACTCACACGAACGCGATCGCCGTGAGCCATCTGAATTCCTTCCAGTTCCTCGCGAACCACATTCTCCGGTACATTGATGAGCTTTTTCATTGGATTCTCCGGGTAATCAAGCGGGCTTCTGGAGCACCGCTGCTATCGTCTGCCAAGTTGCGAGTGTCGTCCATGAAACTACGACAGCTTCCATGCTGAATGCTAGCGGGAATCTGGCGTCTGGGGAGCTTCCGCCAGATTGTAGGTCGCTCTCACAGGGAGCGCCAGGTTGTCTTTTCCCGGAACGATGAAGCCGATTCCGGTGTAGGGGATGGAAAGCGTTCGCCCTCGCAGGGGAAAAAAGTGACGGATGGCTGACACGCCGAGCCTCCGGATTGCGGGAAGTTCCCATTGAGGTAATCCCTCTCGCCTCCGGAGGACCGGTTCAGACTGGAAGATGGTCTTCGATTGCCGAACGCCGGCCGCTGGGTCCGGATTCCGGACGTTGCGGCCGGCGTTCGGGTCAGATGATTACCAGCCCAGGCCCATGACGATGCCGGCAGCGATGCAAGCACCGACGAGTGGGCCAATGATCGGAACCAGCGCATAACCCCAGTCGGAGTCGCGCTTGTTCGCAATCGGCAGCACCAGATGGGCCAGACGAGGACCCAGGTCGCGGGCCGGGTTCATGGCGTATCCGGTCGGACCGCCGAGAGAGCAGCCGATCGTCAAAATCAGCAGGCCCCACAGGAAGGGACCAAAACCCGTCATGACTCCCGTCATGCCCTTGGTGCCGAACCCGAGTCCGACCACGATCAGTGCCGTGGTGGCAATGATTTCGGTCAGGGTATTCGCGGCAAAATTGCGAATCTGCGGGAAGGTGGAGAACACGCAAAGCTGAAGGGTCGGATCCGTGTCTTTCCAGTGCTGCAGGAAGGTCAGGTAAACCAGAACGCCGCCGACGAAGCCCCCGGCGATCTCAGCCAAAGCGCAGGGAAGGAAGATCGGCCAGTTGGCCGGGTGAAGGATGCAGACCGCGAGTGCGACCGCGGGGTTGATGAACGCAAAAGGACTGCCACACGCGAGTGCGGTGGTGATGCCCATGGTTACAGCAAAGGCCCACCCCAGGACGATGATCACCCAGGGAGCGGTCATGTTGCTGCCTCCCGTCAATGCGGAGCCTTTTGAGTCTTTGAGAAGAACGTTTGCGACAGTACCGTCACCGAAAAGGATCAGTACCAGTGTGCCCATGAACTCGCCGAAAACTACACCGTGCATCGGGAATCTCCTTGATCTCTTCCGTTTTTTTGTGCGCCCGGATTTCTCCGGGCGCGAGTTGATAAGATCCATGGGCGCTGGAGTCGACAGCGCCCATGCGCCGCTGGCTACTCCTCCCAGTCAAAGGTACGCGTGACAGCCTTCTTCCAGAAATGATAGAGGTGCTCGCGCTTGGCGCTGTCCATCGCCGGATTCCAGCGATGGTCTTCCGCCCAGTTGGCAATGATGTCGTCCGTGTCCTTGAAATAACCAACCGCCAGTCCGGCAGCGTAGGCCGCGCCGAGAGCGGTGGTCTCCAGCACGTGAGGACGGATCACCGGCCGCTGCAGAATGTCCGCCTGGAACTGCATGAGGGTGTTGTTGACCACCATGCCGCCATCGGTGCGCAGATTGTCCAGCTTGATGCCGGAATCCTGCTGCATCGCATCCACCACCTCGGCGACCTGGAAAGCAGTCGCTTCCAGAACCGCGCGGGCGATGTGGCCCTTGTTGACGTAACGGGTCAGACCCACAATGGCGCCACGCGCGTCAGCCTTCCAGTAAGGCGCGTAAAGTCCAGAGAAAGCGGGCACGAAATACGCGCCGCCGTTGTCGGTCACGGTCAGAGCCAGAGCCTCGACATCCTGGCTCTTCTCGATCATGTTCAGGTTGTCGCGCAGCCACTGGACCAGGGCGCCGGTGATGGCCACCGAGCCTTCCAGAGCGTAGACGGCCGGCTTGCTGCCGATCTTGTAGGCCAGCGTGGTCAGCAGTCCGCTGGTCGAGGGAACAGCCTTCTCGCCGGTGTTCATCAGCATGAAGCAGCCGGTGCCATAGGTGTTCTTGGCTTCGCCGGGCTTGAGACAGGCCTGGCCGAAGAGCGCGGCCTGCTGGTCGCCCAGATCGCCGGAAACCGGAACGCCCTTGACCGCGGCGAGCGTGGCCTTGCCGTACACTTCGGAACTGGAGGCGATCCTGGGCAGCATGATCTTCGGAATGCCGAAGTCCTTCAGGATCTCGTCGTCCCACTCGAGCGTCTGCAGGTTCATCAGCTGGGTACGGCTGGCATTCGACACATCGGTCACGTGCACGCCGCCATCGACTCCGCCGGTCACGTTCCAGATGCAGAACGTATCAATGTTTCCGAAGATCAGATCGCCCGCTTCGGCAGCCGCGCGCGCGCCCGGAACATTGTTCAGAATCCAGCGGATCTTCAGGCCGCTGAAGTAGGTCGCCAGAGGAAGGCCGGTCTTGGCGCGATAACGGTCCTGGCCGCCATTGGCCGAGAACTCCTTGACGGTGTCCGCAACGCGGGTATCCTGCCAGACAAGAGCGTTGTAAACGGGCTTGCCGGTCTTCTTGTTCCACACCACGGTCGTTTCGCGCTGGTTGGTAATGCCGATGGCAGCCAGATCCGTCGGCCGAAGGCCCTTCTTCTCCATGGCCTCGGTGATGACCTCGTCTACGCGACGGGCGATCTCCGCCGGGTCGTGCTCGACCCAGCCCGGCTTCGGATAGATCTGCTCATGCTCTTTCTGAGCAACGCTGACGATACGGCCTGTCTTGTCAAACACGATAAAGCGAGAGCTCGTTGTCCCCTGATCAATTGCTCCAACATAATCCGGCATAACTGTGTCCTTTCTGGATTTTTCCAGATGATGATCCGGCTTCTGGCCGGAAGTTCTCACACTCGGGTTGACTGCCCGGCACTCTCAGACAGGCGCTGAATCGATGCAACATAGGCTTTGACCGCCTCTGCCGTCTGCGACTCATCCCAGCCAAGTTCCCTGCCCAGCAGCCGGCCCACGACAGGCGCGGCGGCGATTGCGTCCTTCCAACGATGGAATTGAATGCCGACACGTCGCGCGAGGATATCCTCGATGGTCCGCGCCATCTCCTCGCGCACACAATATACGACTTCACAAGCAAGAGCCGCACCCCCTGGATAAAGCGGCTCGCGAAGTTCGGGTTGGCTTGCGGCCACCTCGAGAACCCGAGGCGCTGCCGTGCCGAACTTCTGGGCAAGGTGCTGCGCAGTCTCTGTGGACAGGGAGTGCTGCTCAGCCAATTGCCGCCAGTAACCGGGATGGAACCCCTTTGCGCCGAAGAGCGGAAAGTCAATCGTTTTGCACCGTGCCTGTGAATCGCCCAGCAGGTGAAGCGCATGATTGACGCCGTCTTCGGCCATGGCCCGATGTGTGGTCCACTTGCCGCCGAGAATGCTCACCAAATTGCTTCGCTCATCCACCTCGACTTCATGATCGCGAATCAACTTCTTGGTATTCACAGCGTCCTTGGACGCCACCAGCGGACGCGCTCCGGCAAAAGCCGCCTGTACATCCGCATGGGTGAAAGCGGTGTTCAAGTACCGGTTGGTGTACTTGAGCAGGTACGCAATCTCCCTCTCGTTGGCAACCATGGCTGTTTCGGAATCAATTTCGTCATCGGTGGTTCCGACCAGCAGACTGCCCAGCCAGGGTATCGCAAAGATCACCCTTCCATCTTCGGTTTTGGGGATCAGCAGGGCCGCGTCGCTTCCCATCGGCCCCACCGGGAGGAGAATATGAACGCCTTTGCTCAGGCGCAGGCGCCGGCTGATTTCGGGGTTGGCCATCAGCCGTATTTCATCGGCGTGCGGTCCCGTGCAATTCACGAAAATCCGCGCCTGCACCGTCAACCGCTCACCGGAAACCTGGTCTACGACCTCGGCGGAAGAGAGTTTTCCCTCCGGGGTCCGGCCGAAACCGACAACCTTGGCGTAGTTGAGAACCTCTCCGCCCTGTTCGGCGAATGTTTGCACCAGCGTGATCCCGTAGCGGGCATCGTCGAACTGGCCATCGGCATACGACACGGCTCCCACCAGCCTGTCACCGCGCAACCCGGGTAACCGCTGAAGAGCCTGTGCCTTGGAAAGAATGCGGGTGGGAAAAATGCGGGTCTTTCCGGAGATGGCATCGTACACCTTCATGCCGATTCCGTAATAGACCATTTCGTAAAGGCTATAGCAGGGCACCAGCAGTTCCAGCGAGTTGGCCAGGAAGGGCGCCGCATGAAGCATGTGGATGCGTTCATGAAGCGCCTTCCTCACCATCTTGAACTGGCCGTAGTCGAAATCGGCCACGGCCTGCTGCAGGTACCGTACCCCGCCATGAACCAGCTTGGTGGATTTGCTGGATGTGTGCGAAGTGAAGTCTTCGCCTTCCAGCAGGAGGGTTGATTTTCCGCGCAACTGGGAGTCCAGAGCCGTACCGCTTCCGGTGGCCCCTCCCCCAATGACGCACACATCAAACTGGCGATCACGGATTGTTTGAAGTGTGCTGCGGCGGCTTTTCATCAACCCTCTCCCTGCCTGGTTTGTGCTTCGATTGTGCGCCGCGTTCTAGAAATCAACAAACAAGCGCAGACCGGCAAGATCCGCATTGTTCTTGCTGCCGCCCACGTTCGCGTAGTGCTGCCAGACCGGCATCACCTGGAACCACGGGAAGATGTGCGCGTTGTAGTTGAGTTCGATCTGCGTTTCACCGTTCAGCGTCATAGCGGTAGGCGCAACACCAGTCCCCCCAGCACCTCCCGCAGCCGTGTAGGCTGCCTCCTGGGTGTTGTAGAGAGCCTTCTCATAGTTGTTGTAGTCGTTACCAATCTGGGCATACGCCAAACCGAACGCCAGGGTATCGTGTGGACGGCAGGCGATCGGGCCATTGAAGACCGCGCCGGCAACGTATTCCACCGGAACCTGTGCCTTCTGTGTCTCCGTGTCCGCGTTCACGCCAAAGAGAACATCCAGGCCGCGGTTGCTGCCCGTGGTGACGCGATAGACGGGCTGATTGACCATGGCGTAGATGATGGAGTTGTGATCCGTATAAACCAGAGGCGTGCTACCGGGGCCGTTGTCAAAGACATAGCCGCCGAGTGTGGTAACCGTGGACTTTCCATAGACGGACCCAGTGTTAGCAACGGGGGTTGCCGCTGCGAGGTTTTCCGCCGATTTGTTGTAGTCAACGAAGCCGCTGCAGCCCACGGAGCCGACTTTGGAGCCCGCTGCCGAGCAGGTGCCGGCATTGCTTCCGTTGTAAACGAAACCAACCTGGATCTGGCCAGCATAGTTCTTCTCGGTCGCCGGACGGTTGGCGAAGGTGTTATAGAAGACCGCGGTATCCCAGGTGTTGCCGTAGGAACCCTGCTCGGGTCTCCAGCCGGTCGGATAGTAGTGCTCTTCGCCATCGTCAGGAGGCATGAAGAAGCCCGACTGAATCGCGAAATACTTGTTGGGGGTGATCTTCAGGTTCGCTGCGGGAGAAGATTCCGGGTCGTAGGACATACGCACGTCGCCCATGTTGGCGAAATCGTAATCCAACGGCTCCATCATGAAGTCGCCGCCGTAAGGCTGCAATCCGTAAAAGTCGCGCGCGGCGAAGATGCCGAACTGAACCGAAACCTTGTTGTTCAGAAACGCCTGGGTCAGGGTGATGGAATCCAGACGGAACTGGTGAGAGCTGACCAGACCGCTGGGGTTCTGGATGCTGCCGATGACGCCGCCCATGTTGGTGCCGTTCTGCCACAGGCCGGTCGCCCAGAGCGTGAGGCCCTTCCACGAGGTGAACTTGCTGAAGTCCACATTCACCGTGCCGCGGATACGGTTCCAGTTGTTCATCTGCTTAACGGCCCCTGGAGGGTTGTTGGGATCGCCAAGCGCATCGGTGATGTAGAAGAAGTCAAAGCTGAAGCCCTTGTCGGCAAGCCTTTTCCGCTCGGGACCCCAGTTCAGCATTTGCGGCTGATTGGCAAAGGACGGCAGGGCCGCAGCCGGCGACTCGGCCGAATACGCGGCGGCAAAGGTGGAAGTTGGAACAGGCGCCGTCGGTGCGGCGGCAGCAGCGGGGTCTTCTCCTGTAAGGCCAAAGGCGGGGCGGGGGCACATAAACAGCGCCACCGACAAACCGGCAATGGCCACGACTCCCGCACTCCAGTGGCGCGGGTTCAGGCTAAGTTTGATCGACGATTTCATTCGTGGTCTCCTTCAAGCTTCCGGATCGGGAATGGTGGTTATCGGTCTTCCAGACCTGGAATTGTTGTTTTATTTGTCAAAAAGAGCCAAACCGTCCAGGCACACGCCGAACCTTTGCCAGGCACACCCATGCGTCTATACGGTTCGGCTCTCTTAATCTCTACGCCGAAAAACGACTAATCATAAACACGCTGTTGCAAAAAAATCAAGAGGTTTTTTGCGGGAGGATGGAGGGCTCTCGTCTTTTCGTCTTTGCCAGCTTCCCGCTTTCGCCCTCCGGCCGCCCCCGCGCACACGCGGACCTGGCCGCACAAAAGGCCCGCGTCCGGATTGCCAAAGGTCAGCGCTTGCCGGCCGGCCGTCCTGGCCGTCGGGCTCCGGTCATCCATCCCGATTGAAGGCCCGGCGTCGCGTCGTGGCCTGCGAACGGGCCCGCGCAGACCCGGATGGCCGCTTGAGCGGATGCGGAGATGGAGTTCAGGAACAGAAAAAAAACAAAGGCAGGGAGGAGCCGCCGCCACGCGGAACCCGGCGAAGCGCAGTTCCCCGATTCAGCTCACGGAATCCACATCCGGGGATTGCTGATCGAGACGGCGCTGAGCCCCTGGGCCAGCAACTCTTCGGCTTCCTTCATGGTGCGGAGCAACCCTCCGCCGACGACCGGAATATCGAGGGAATTGGCCCGGACAACCTCCAGCAGTCGTGGAGCCACCACGGCGGGCAAGGCCTCCAGAGCATCGACAGGAGTCTTTTTCAGCTGATTGGTGATGGTGTCCATCGAGCCGCTATCCAGAAGGAAGGTTCGCTGGATGACATACAGGCCGATCTCGTGGGCATGGCGAAGCGGATCCAGGTGAGTGGAGATGATGCCGCGCGCGCCACAGCGTTTCAGATAATTCACGGCGTACTTGTCCCGTGAAAAACCGTTGAGAAGGTCGAGATTGACGATCGGAAGTTTGCCGGCGGCCAGAACTTTCTGGATCATCAATTCACAATTTTCCGGATCACCCGTCAAAAAATAGATGATCTTGCCATGGGCGGCGTTCGCCTGATCCACATGCTCGAACCTGCGCACGGCGGGGATGATGGGGGTTGTCTGCAGGAAGACCCGCAGTGGTATCGGTTGTTCCTGCATGATCCCTCTTCTCGTTTTCTCCTGGCGGCGGATCTGAAAGCAACCGCCCGTAGCAAGCAACGCAGGCAGACCCAGCCGTCTTCCTTCTGGCTGGCCATGAATCACTCTGGATCACTATCAATTATACATTGAGCCGGACCGCTTTGAGCGCCCACCCGCATCCGTCGCGCCGGGCATCGCCACCCCAAGGACCGAGAGAGACGGACCGCCGAACGCTCTTCCGACCTTCGTTTCCGCCCGGAGGTCGATGCCCGGGAAAGTAAGGATGGCGAGGTTGCCGGTCGCGACCCTGGCTTCGCCGTTCGCTCTCTGGCGCCAGAACGCTCGCATCCCGGCTTGACTGCCCCGTGTCCCGGGGCGGATTTTCCAGGCTGCTCCGTGCTCGATCAGTAACGAGTCCGGCTGGAAAAACTTTTCAGACAGGGAAATTGCTTCCTGATTTCTCCCGCACCGGGCATGGATTCAAGCCTATATCTTTCAAAGGGAAAAACTCTGTTTTTGCAGCAGACCCATTGCTTCTGAGAGATGGTAGTTGACAATCGTTCTTTCTTCGCGCGATACTTAGCCGATTTTTAGTCCGAGCCGTTTCGTGAAGAGTGTTTGAGAAAGCGAGCGGGTGACTGAATACTGCTGAAGAAGTCAGGGTAAGGCGCTGAATCGGGAAAGGTTCGCGCACGCGGAGTGTGGACGGCATCCGTCTCGATAGGGATTTCGAGAATCGTTATCGAGGGCCAGAGTTTGTCTCACTTCGGCGACGCAGACCGCACATTCAATCGGTTTCAGGCGATTCACGAGGCGCATCTTGACAGCTTGTTGGCATGGATTCGCGTTGCCGCGCCTCATTGGGATTCGATTTCATATCCTTTCCGGCTTGAGTGGGAAGCCGGCGAGGCGGTCGAGAGAAGCGAATCCGCCGCGACACTGAAACATGAGCCGGCCGGGGTGTTGCCGAGAACCGGGTTCCCGTCGGGTCTTCATCCTTTCTTCTTCTGCAAATCAAGATGGGCCAACGCGCTGAAAACAGCGCTTGCGGCAAAGAGGCGCATTCGTGTTGCCGTCCGCTGCGTCATGGGATGGCCCGCAGCCAGCGCGAAAGGAAGGTCATGGAATCGACCCAAGTTGTCATTATCGGTGGGGGCATAACGGGCGCGGGGATTCTCTGGGATCTGAGTCTGCGCGGCATCTCCGCTACGCTGCTCGAACAGGGAGACATCGCCCATGGCGCCACCGGACGCTGCCACGGCTTGTTGCACTCCGGCGGACGCTATGTTGTCAAGGATCCTGAAGCCGCCCGGGAGTGCGTCGAGGAGAACCGCATCCTCAGAAACATTGCACCGCATTGCGTGGAACCCGTCGGAGGGCTCTTCGTGCACTGCGCCCAGGACGATCCGGCCTATTTGGACCAGTGGTGGGCCGCCGCAGAGAAGGTCGGGATGGGCAGCAAGCGGCTGAGCGCCGCGGAAGCGCTGGCTCTTGAACCCAACCTGGGAAAGGATATTCGCGGCGCGTTTACCGCGGAGGACGGGCACGTTGACGTTTTCCGCCTGACGCAAGCCAATCTCGACGCCGCCGTGGCGCGCGGAGCGCGCTTCCACACTTATAGCAAGGTGACTTCGATCCGTATCTCCGACGGGCGGGTGCGCGGGGTTCACTACCGCAACACGCGCACCGGCGAGGAACAGGATCTCTCCTGCGAGATGGTCGTCAACGCCTCCGGTGGCTGGGCGGAGAGCGTTGCCGCGCTGGCCGGTGTCGATGTCCCCGTGCGCTGCGACAAGGGTTCGCTGCTGGTGCTCAATCACCGGTTGAATCACCGGATCATCAATCGCTGCAGGAAGCCTGGCGACGCCGATATTCTGGTGCCGGCCGGCCCGGTGTGCATCCTGGGCACAACCTCGATTCGGATGCCCGGACCGGAAGGACTGACGGCCTCTCCCGAAGAAATCGATTATCTGTTGAAGCTGGGCGACGAACTGGTCCCGGGCCTGAAGGAAGCGCGTCTGATGCGCGTTTTCTGCGGTGTCCGCCCGCTGTACGTGCCCAAGACGGCGGCAGGCGCCGGAGGACGCGAGATCAGCCGCGGCTTCGCTCTGCTCGATCATGAGGAGCAGGATGGCGTGGGCGGCTTCATTTCGATTGTCGGCGGCAAGCTCACCACCTATCGTCTGATGGCGGCCGTAACGACCGACCGCGTTGCGAAAAAGCTGGGCGTTCATGTGGAATGCACCACCGACAAGGTTCCGTTGCGGCCGGCGGTCGATTCCAAAACGCACCAGCGCGCTCTTCGCTCCCTGCCCGAGGCGCTGGTGGAAAAGATCGAGACCCGCCTGGGCCCCGGCATCAGCCAGGTAATCGAGGCCATCGAAGCGCATCCCGAGCTGGCGGAGATTGTCTGCGAATGCGAGATGGTCACCCGCGGCGAACTGGAATACATCCTCCGCGACACGAATCCGATTCCCGCCCAGACGATTGCCGACATTGGCCGGCGCACTCGCCTGGGCTTCGGGCCCTGCCAGGGAACCTATTGTGGATATAAGGCCATGCTGGCGGGCTACCAGGCGCATCGCTGGTCGGCATCAGAGGCGGCCACGGAGTTTTCAGACTATATTCAGGAACGCTGGAAGGGGCAGTCGTTCATCCATCAGGGGAAACAGCTCGAACAGCTCGACATCAGCCACGACACCTACGGCGTGGACGTCGCGGTCTGCGCGAGTTCGGGGGTGCAGGATGGAAAATAATCGTTACGATGTTGTCGTTGTGGGTGCCGGAATCGCCGGTCTTTGTGCGGCGGGCGTGGCGGCGCAGCAAAACCTGAGGGTGGCGCTGGCGGCGACCGGACCGGGATCGTTCGTTCTGGAGCCGGCATGGGTCAAAACTCCGGAGCTGTCGCAGGAAGAAGACGCAGGAGAACGCAATGAAGCTCTCGCGTTCTTTTGCGATATGGCTCGCAGGGCCGATTCCCCGCTGGAAGCGGATGCCACCGGCGGGCGAGCGCTTCCCACCTTGCTGGGCAACTTTCAAAGCATGGCCCTGGCCTCCCGCACTTTGTGGAACACTGCGCCGCGCAACGGAGCCTCGATGACCGTGGTCGGCATTCGAGGACTGTCCGGCTTCGATGAGAACTTCATTGCCGAGCGGTTCAACGAGACCGCGCGCAAGATCTGTTCCGGCTGCACTTACACAGCAAAGCAGATCTCCTTCGCGCGCGACTTCGGCATCCCGGTTTCTCCCGTGCGCGTCGCCAGGAGCTTTGATCGCGATCCGGCCTTTCGCGCTGAATTCGCCGCTGCCCTGCGAAAGGCAGCTTCCGGGTGCGCGGTGATTCTTTTGCCCGGCTTGCTGGGGATGAAATCCTCGGCTCAAAGGCTCGCCGAATTCGAACGTGAGGTTGGCTGCACCATCGGCGAACTGCCGACTCTGCCGCCCTTCATTCCCAGCCTGCGACTCTTCCATCGCCTGGAAGGTTACCTGCGCGACTCCGGCGTGGAATTTTTCCACGGGTACCCGGTGGAAAGGCTAACCATCCACGATGGCTCGCCGCTGGCTCTCGAAGTTGCGGTTCCTGGCCGTCCGTTGCTGCTGCGCGGAGAAAGCGTGGTGCTGGCCAGTGGCCGGCACTCTGCTCACCTGCTGGGGGAGAATTGTTCCGGCCGCGACCGGGATATGCGCCCCCTGACCGCGGCCGGAACGGTCCTGGCAGAGAATCTTTTTGTAGCTGGCTCACTTCTGGACAACGGCGCCGGCCCCGGCAAAGGCGCCATGGAAATTCTTACCGGCTACCTCGCGGGCAATCTCGCGGCAGCTAGAAGGGGATGCTATGCGAGCTGATGATCAGGCTCTTGATAATTGTCTGAAGTGTTCTATCTGTAATACGGTCTGCCCGGTGCTTGCCGTTCATCCTCAGTATCCCGGTCCCAAACACCTGGGCCCGGAACTGGAGCGGTTGCGCCGTGAAGGCATCCACACCGATTCCGAGTGGGTGGAATATTGCCTGGGATGCCACCGCTGCGACGTTGTCTGCCCCAATCAGGTCAACGTTTCGGAGATGATCGCGCAGGCCAAGGCCGACCATGCGAAGACCCCGGTGCATCGGTTGCGCGACTGGTGGTTTGCCCGTCCCGGTCTGTTGGGCGAGTTGTCCACCGTGGTGCCGCCGCTGACGAATTTCGCTTTGTCTCTGAAGCCGGTTCGCTCCCTGATGTCCCAGCTGGTTCAGATCACGCCGGCACGCAAATTCCCCACTTACCGCAAGGCGGATCTGCAGAAGGCAGCGACCAACGGCAAGGAAAGACCGCACATCGTTTTCTATCCCGGCTGCTTCATTCGTTATAACCGGCCGGATCTGGCCGAGAAGGTCATCAGCCTGCTCGATCGCAACGGCTTCAGCGCCGAGGTTGCCTCCGCGGAGTGTTGCGGAGTGCCGGCGGCCGCCAATGGCGCCCGCGACCTGGCGCACTCGCTGGCGCGTTCAAACGTCAAGACTTTGGCTGCTCATATTGATGCTGGAAGCCGGATCGTCACCACCTGCTCCAGCTGCGGACACATGCTCAAGTCGGGATTCGGAGACGTCCTCGAAGAAGAGAAGGAGTATGCCGAGGCTGCCCGGAAAGTGGCCAGCAATACCTTTGATCTTGCGGAACTGCTGATGGCGCAGTCTGGCGAGGGAAAGCTGAACACCCAGTTCCAGCAAACCGGCGTGCACTTGGCGTATCATGCCCCCTGCCATCAAAAGTCGCAGGGCACCGGACGGCCCTGGTATCACCTGCTGGGCCAGGTTCCGGGCGTCCAGGTTGACGACCTCGATGCAGGTTGCTGCGGCATGTCAGGAACCTACGGATTCAAGGAGGAGAAGTACGACATCTCCATGGCGATCGGCCAGGAACTGTTCGAGCGCATCCGCGAATCCGATCCGCAGGTGGTCGTCACCGAGTGCGCCACCTGCCAGATGCAAATTGAGCACGGAGCTGAGATCAAGACCATGCATCCGGTCGAGATCCTCTACGAGGCCTACGAGGCACGCGACTCGAAGTAATGGACAATCACTCGCCCGGCTGCACGGCGCGGGATCTTTCCGCGCATCCTGTGCGGCCGGGCAGGTTTTTTTGCGTATTGGAGCCCTGGCCGCCCTCGTGAATGCGGCCGGAAAAACCTTCGCCTCCAGGCGCGCTCCGCTGTGAGAAAATCTAGACTTGCACACGCGGTCCAACTTTCGCTTGCTGGTGGTCCGGCTGGGAGCGATGGGCGACATCCTGCACGCCCTGCCTGCGGTGACAGCACTGCGCCAGGCTCATCCACAGTGGATCATCGACTGGGCGGTCGAACCGCATTGGAGCGCCCTGCTGACCGCCCACGACCGCTTCAGCCCGCCCTCCGCGCAGGACTCGACCCCACCCCAAAGCCTGGCTCAGCCCCTGATTGACCATCTGCACATGGCTGCCACGAAAGCCTGGCGCAAAGCCCCTTTCAGCGGCCGCACGCTCCATGAAATCAGGATGTTGCGCTCTGCGCTCCGAGCCGGGGAATACGACGCGGTGCTCGATCTGCAGGGAGCTGTCCGATCGGCGATACTGGCGCGCTGGACCGGATGCAGGCGGCGGATCGGCGAACTGGAGCCGCGGGAGCGGCCGGCTCGCTGGTTTTTCACCGAACATGTGGCCACCCGGGGAAGGCATGTGATCGAGCAGGATCTGGAACTGGCCTCGGCCGTCGCCGGCGATGCCTTGCAGCCGGTTGCGCCCTGGCTGCCCGTAGATCCGGCGGCCGAGGCCTGGGCCGATGAAATCCTGCCTCCCACCGCGATTCACCCTGCCGTCCTGATCAGTCCCGGGGCCGGCTGGGGCGCCAAACGATGGCCGGTGGAACGCTATGCCGCCGTGGCGCGGGGGCTCATCGAGCGAGGCTGCCGGATTCTGGTCAACGCCGGTCCCCGCGAAGAACCGCTGGCCGAGGTCATCGACCGCGCAACTGGCGGCGCCGCCGTCGCGCTCAGCGGGACGCTGGCGCAGTTGATCGCTCTCACCCGCCGCATCGCCCTGGCCGTGGCCGGTGACACAGGCCCCCTTCATCTGGCCTGCGCTTTGGGTCGTCCGGTCGTGGGCATCTACGGGCCAACCGACCCCGGCCGCAACGGACCCTTTGGAACGAGGTTCGAAGTGCTGCGCAGCCCTGCCAGCCGCCGCGACCACTCCCGGCGCGCCGAGCCTGAACCAGGGTTGCTGACCATTCAGCCCGAAGATGTGATGCGCGCCGCCCTGGCCCTGCTTTATCCTGAAGCCAGCCTCAAAGACCGCCGATGAACCCCTCCCCGCCCAATCAATTCGCCTCTTGCCCTCCCGACTGGATCGCCCGCTGGCAACAGGCGGCGCGGCGCATTCGCGTGCCGCTGGGCTTTGTCACGGCGGGGCTTTATCTTTTCGAGCTGCTGCGGTGCGCGCCCCATTTTGCCGCAGTGGTCTGGAGCCTGGGGTTGGTCGTTCCGGGCTTGTGGCTGCGCGCCTATGCCTCCGGCTATGTGAAAAAGAATCTCGAACTGACGGTGACCGGACCCTATGCCTACACCCGCAATCCGCTTTATCTCGGATCCATGCTGATGGCTGCCGGTTTCGCCGCGGCGCTGCTCAGCTGGCCGGTGGCGCTGGTTCTGGCCCTGGGGTTCGCCGTGATCTACGTGCCCGTAATTGCCTCGGAGGAGCGGTTTCTGCGTGCCACCTTTCCCGGCTTTGACGACTATTGCCGGCGGGTGCCGCGACTGATTCCGCGGTTGGCTCCACGGCAGCGGATGGCGGATGGGATCCCGATCCAACCCGGCGCCCGCTTCTCCTTTTCGCTCTATCTCCAGCACCGCGAGTACAATTCGGGTATAGGGGCAGCGTTTCTTTACTTCAGCCTGCTTTTTCTGCGGCCGCTCATCGCAACCTTTGTCCATTTACCGCGATGAGCCCTCTCCGCAGCTCGGTAGACCGTTCAGCCCGACATTTTCGTTCCACAAGTTTGACAAGGAGCCATGCCCGCCGGTGAAGATGCGTACAACGATCGTCATCCTTTTTGCCGCCACTGCCTTGGCCTGTGCAGCGCACGCTCAGCAGGCGCCCCTGCTTCCGCCGCCGCGTCCCGGTTTCAGTTTTCCGCCCCGGCAAACGCTCACTTACTCGGTAGATTGGCGCGTATTTCCCGCGGGAACCGCCGTGGTGCGCTTTCAGGCATCGGGTGACCGCGAAAACGTCACCGCCAGCGCCGACACCAATGGCCCCATCAACCTGCTCTTCCACGTGAGCGACCGGTTTCAGTCCAGCTTTGACCGCGGAACCGGCTGCACCTACGATTTCAACAAGCAGACGGTCGAAGGTCGCCGCCAGGTACGTTCCACTCTGCACGTCGATTACGGCCTGCACCGCTCGATTCTGAACGAGAAGAACATGGTGACCGGACAAACCAAGGACGCCGATTCGCCCGTCTCCGGCTGCGTCACCGATCTGCTGTCGGGCATCTTTTATACCGCTTCGCAGCCCATCGAACTGGGCTACAGCTTCGTGATCCCGGTTCTCGACTCCACCCGCACCGTGCCGGTGACCATGAAAGTCGAAGGCCGCGAGATCATCAAGACTCCGCTGGGCACATTCAAAACCCTTCGCGTGCAGCCGACCGCCGCCGCCGGGGTGGTCAAGAATCGCGGCAACATCTGGATCTGGTACACCGACGACGACCGCCACTTGCCCGTGCAGATGCGCGCCCGCCTCTTCTGGGGCACCATCACCTTCCGCCTGACCGGCGACGA
Source organism: Occallatibacter sp. (assembly GCA_049976805.1). GTDB lineage: Bacteria > Acidobacteriota > Terriglobia > Terriglobales > Acidobacteriaceae > Telmatobacter. The sequence goes on from JBMFHN010000003.1 coordinate 33,181, forward strand.
GGACCGATAAAAGGCCAGCCTCGCGCCGCTCCGTTCTCAGCCGCCGAGTCCCGTCAGCCGAGCATCTCCGCGACAACCCCCGGCGCGGCCGCCAGCGCGGCCGCGATCTGCGCCTGATCCCGGCCGCCGGCCTCGGCAATCTCCGGCTTGCCGCCGCCCGAACCGCCCACGAGTTTGGCGAGGGCACCCACCAGCTTGCCCGCCTGGATGCGCTTGGTCAGTCCCGGCGTCACGCCGGCGATCAGCGCCACCTTGCCCTCGGGCTGCGCGGAGGCCACGACGACCACCCCTTCGCCCAGCTTCTGCTTCAGGTTGTCCACCAGCGTCCGCAACGGACCGCGTTCGAGCGAGTCGGCACGCAGCGTGGCGACGCGAACGCCCTTGACCTCGACCGCGCGGCCGAGCGCCTCGTCCAGCGCTCCTGCCGCCGACCTCATCCGCATCTCTTCGAGCTCCCGCCGCAGCCGCTTCAGCTCATCTTCCTGGCTGTTGAGCCGGGCGCGAAGACCCTCGGCGAGATTTTCGCCCGACGGGACCACCGAGGAGGTGAACTGCGCCAGATCGAAGTCGCGGCGGAAGGCGTCCAGCGAACCCAGTCCGCTGATCGCCTCAATGCGCCGCACACCGGAGGAAACCGAGCTTTCACTGGTCAGCTTGAGCAGGCCGATCTCGCCCGTAGCCGCCGTGTGCGTGCCGCCGCAAAGCTCGGTTGAAAAGCCATCCGAAAGCTTCACCACGCGCACCTTGTCGCCGTACTTCTCGCCAAACAGGGCCATGGCATGGTACTCGTTCACGGCCACGTCGATGGGCACGTCTTCGAGGGTTTCGACGCGGGCGTTGCCTAGCACCTCGCGATTCACAATCTCCTCGATCTGCTGCAGATCCTCATCGGCCACCGGGGCAAAATGGGAAAAGTCGAAGCGCAACCGGTCCGGCTCGACCGAGGAACCGGCCTGCTTCACGTGCGTACCCAGCACCTGCCTGAGCGCCGCGTGCAGCAGGTGCGTTCCGGTATGGTTGCGGCGGATGGCGTTGCGCCGTTCCGCATCCACCCATGTGTTGACACGATCGCCGACCGCAAGATCCTGCCTGAGCAGCGCCTTGTGGGCGCGCACCCCTTGCACCGGCAGCACACAGCCGGAGATTTCGGCCACAATCGCGTTCCCATCCGGGGTCAGAAAAACTCCGGTGTCGCCGACCTGGCCGCCGGAATCGGCATAAAAACTCGTCTGATCCAGCACAATCTCGACGGAATCGCCCGCATTCGCGGCAGGCACACCCACGCCGTCCTTCACAATCGCCAAAACCTCAGCGCCCGAAGCGGTGAGCTGTTTGTAGCCGAGGAAATCGGTCTTCGGCAGTTCCCGATAAGCCGGGCTGGCCGTCTTCTGGCTTCCTCCCTTCCAGCTGGCGCGGGCGCGGGCCTGCTCCTCGGCGCGGGCAGCTTCAAAACCAGCTTCGTCGAAGTTCACGCCTGCATCGCGCGCCGCATCGACCATGAAGTCGAGAGGCAGGCCGAAGGTCTCGTAAAGGTGGAAGGCTTTTTCGCCAGAAAATGTAGGCTCCAAAATCGAGTGCTTCAATTCTGAGATCAGTTTTGTTCCTTCTTCAGCAATATTCTTATCGAGAGTGCGGCGCGCATCGACTGATCTGTCCTCATTCTGCCGTAGCTCCGAACGTAACCTCTCCAATTCGGCTGAAAGGTCATCTTGCACTTGAGGTCCATGTAACCTCAAGACCTGCGGAATCATGGCAGAGGTAAATTTTTCAATCTGAATTCGCTCGTGAGCGTTTTGGAGCGTTTCTTTTTCAATCAAATTATCGATTACTTTGCGACGCACTTCAGTCAGGCTCTCCTCCAACTTTCGCAGACCAATCTCAACCACTCTCACAAACTGTTTCTCTTCCGCCTCAATGACCTTGGCCACACGGTCAGCCGAATCAATCAGCTCCGGATACGCTCCCTGCATCAGGTCGCGGACGGCGTAGACCATCTCGCAGAGAAAGGGCTTTTCCTGGCCCAGCAGGCGGCCGTGGCGGATGGCGCGGCGCATGATCTTGCGCAGCACGTAGCCGCGGCCCTCGTTCGAAGGCAGCACGCCATCGTTAATCAGGAACGTGGCCGCCCGCGCATGGTCGGCGATGATGCGCAGGCTGGCGTTGCCCAGATCGTTCTTCGCACCTGTCAGTTCGGCAGCGCGGGCAATCAGCGGCGTGAACAGATCGGTCTCAAAGTTCGACACCTTGCCTTGCAGCACCGCCGCCACGCGCTCCAGGCCCATGCCGGTGTCAATCGAGGGCTTGGGCAGCGGGGTCAGCTTGTAGGTCGTCTGCCGGGTGGCCGGATCGACGACGGCGGAGCGCTCGAACTGCATGAAGACCAGATTCCAGATCTCGACGTAGCGGGCGTCGTCCTGGCCAAAGGGCTTATCCACTCCGGGAGTCTCGGCGGCCTCGACGCCCATGTCGTAAAAGATCTCCGAGCACGGCCCGCACGGCCCGGTTTCGCCCATCTGCCAGAAGTTGTCCTTCAGCCCGTACGCGAAGATGCGCTCCCGGGGAACGCCGGCCTCGATCCAGAACTGCTCGGCTTCGTCGTCGCGCGGCACGCCATCGGCGCCCTCGAAGATGCTCACGTAGAGCCGGTCCCTGGGAATGCCGAACCACTCCGGGCTGGTCACCAGCTCCCAGGCAAAGGCAATCGCCTCGCGCTTGAAGTAGTCACCGAACGAGAAGTTCCCCAGCATCTCGAAGAACGTATGATGCCGCCGCGTGAAGCCGACGTTCTCCAGGTCGTTGTGCTTGCCGCCCGCGCGCACGCACTTCTGCGAGGTCGTCGCCCGCGTGTAATCCCGCTTTTCCAGACCGAGGAAGGAGTCTTTGAACTGGTTCATGCCGGCGTTGGCAAACAGCAGCGTCGGATCGTTGGCGGGCACCAGCGAGGAAGAGTGCACCCGGCGGTGCCCCTTCGACTCGAAAAAGCGCAGAAACAGTTCGCGAATCTCGTTCCCCGTCATTTGGTTCCTTGGGCGGATTTCCATAGCGTAAACAGTGTATCCAATTCGAGGCTGCTCCATCTTCTTTCCTGTTCCCCGGTCGAATCATGGGAGAATGGATGGATAGACTGACATGACCAACGACAACCTGGAAAACATCCCGCCCCCGGCCGCAATTCCGGCGGAAACCGCTCCGGGCCCCATCCCGGAACCAGCCGCGGAAACCATCGCCGATGCCATCTCCGCATCCAGCCCAGCTCCGCAGGCGCAGTCCGAGGCAATCGCAGCTGCGGCCCATTCCACCGGCGGGCCGGAGCCCGTCAGCGAGGAACCGGACGAACCGCAGGAGTCCTTCGCCGATCTGCTCAGCGCCTTCGAGCAGAGCCACACGCACAAGTCCGAGCCGGGGAAGGGCGCCGGCCGGCAGCTTCTCGGGACCGTTGTTTCGCTTTCGGCCGAGCAGGTCTTCCTTGACATCGGCTACAAGACCGAAGGCGTTCTGCCCCGCTCGGCCTTTGAGAACAACGCCGAAACGGTGAAGCCCGGCGACAGCTTCCCGGTCTCCGTAACCGGCCGCAACGCCGAGCACTATTACGAACTTTCGCGCTTCAACGTGGCGCAGCCGCGGGACTGGTCGGCGCTCGAGGCCGCTTTTGCCGACAAGACCGCCGTCGTCGGCACGGTCACCGAGGTCCGCAAGGGCGGCCTGACGGTGGACATCGGCGTGCGCGCCTTCCTGCCCGCCAGCCGCAGCGGCACGCGCGATGCCGCCGAGATGGAGAAGCTGGTCGGGACCGAGATCACCTGCCGCATCACCAAGCTCGACGTGACCGAGGAAGACGTGGTTGTCGATCGCCGCGTGGTCCTCGAAGAGCAGGCTCGCGGAGCGCTCGAAGCCCGCCGCGAAGCGATGAAGGAGGGCGAAACGGTCACGGGAACCGTGCGCTCGCTCGTGCCCTACGGCGCTTTCGTCGACCTGGGGGGCGTTGACGGACTGCTGCATGTCTCTGACTTCGCCTACTCCCGCGTTGCGAAGCCCGAGGACATGCTCGCCGTGGGCCAGCAGATTCAGGTTCGCATCCTCAAAATCGACCCGGGAAGCAAGAAAATCTCCCTCGGCCTCAAGCAGCTTCAACCCGAGCCCTGGGAGACCGTGCCCGGCCGCTTCCAGGCCGGCCAGCGCGTCCGCGGAACGGTGACGCGGCTGACGGACTTCGGCGCTTTCGTCGAGATCGAGCCGGGCGTCGAGGGACTCATCCACATCTCGGAGATGTCCTGGAGCAAAAAAGTCCACCACCCCTCGGACCTGCTCAAGGAGGGCGACCGCGTCGATGCCGTCATCCTCGCCATCAAGCCGGAGGAGCGGCGCATTTCGCTCGGCCTGAAGCAGACTCTCGCCGACCCGTGGACGGAAGTGCAGCGCAACTTCCCCGTCGGCTCGGCGATCACCGGGCCGGTCACCAAGCTGATGGGATTCGGGGCCTTCGTGCAGCTTGCCGAAGGCGTTGAGGGCCTGGTCCACATCAGCGAGATCGTCGCCGACCGCCGGCTGAACCACCCCTCGGAGGTGCTGCACACCGGCCAGATCGTCCAGGCGCAGGTCGTGGCCATCGACGCGGCGAAGCACCAGATCAGGCTGAGCATGAAGCAATTGATTCCGACCGGGCTCGACGAGTACATGGCCGAACACAAGGCCGGCGACCGGGTCTCCGGCCGCGTCATCGAGCTGTCTCCGGCCCTGGTTCTGGTGGAGTTGGGCGAGGGCATCCGCGCCGTCTGCCGCGCAGCCAAGGCGCCTGCGGCGTCTTCCGTTCTGCCGCAGGCCGAGCCAACGGCGGCATCGGGCGGCAAGCTCGACCTCTCGTCGCTTTCCTCGCAGTTAAAGAGCCGCTGGAAAGGCAACTCCCCCGCGCCGCAAGCCACGCCCGAACCGCTCGCCGAAGGCCAGATCCGCACCTTCAAAATCGTGAAGCTGGACGGCGAAGCCAGGAAGATCGAGGTGGAACTGGCCTGAGAGGCTTTTTCCCGCTCTCCGGCGCAGAAAAAAATGGTTCGCGCACTTCTTTTCCGGGTACGCGGGCCTTTGTCTTGCTTCGATTTCCCGGCAGGGCGGCTTGAGCGCCGCCCTGCCGGGAAACGGCTTGTTACGGATAAATCCGGTGCAGGGTGCGGGCGAAGGGGATGGTCTCGCGCACATGGTCCAGGCCGCAGATCCAGGCCACCGCCCGCTCGATGCCCATGCCGAAGCCCGAGTGGGGCACCGAACCGTAGCGGCGCAGGTCCAGATACCACTGAAACGCCTCTTTGGGCAGCTTGTGCTGCTCGATGCGGGCGTTCAACAGCTCATAGCTGGAGACGCGCTGCGAGCCGCCGATGACCTCGCCATAGCCTTCCGGAGCCAGAACATCGACGCAGAGGGCATAACGCGGATCGGCCGGGTCGGGCTCCATGTAGAAAGCCTTCACGTCGGCCGGATAGCGGTGAACCATCACCGGGCGGTCGAACTGCGCGCTGAGCCAGGTCTCGTCCGGGGAGCCGAAGTCGTTGCCGTACTCGAAGGGTTGCTCCAGGTGGCCGTCTTTATACGCCTGGTTGAGCATCTCCGCGGCCTGGTCGTAGCGCAGACGGGGAAACGGCGGACAGATGGCCTGGAGCTTGGCCGGGTCGCGGCCGATCACGGCCAGGTCCTGAGCCCGGTTCTTGAGGACGCTCTGAACGATGTGGGAGAGGAAGTTCTCGGCCAGTTCCAGCAGGCCGTCGAGGTCCAGGTAGGCGACCTCCGGCTCGATCATCCAGAACTCGGTCAGGTGGCGGCGGGTTTTGGACTTTTCCGCGCGGAAGGTGGGGCCGAAGCTGTAGACCTTGCCCAGGGCAAGAGCCGTGGACTCGATGTAAAGCTGTCCGGATTGTGTCAGATAGGCCGGGTCGCCGAAATAATCGACGGGAAAGAGCGTCGATGTGCCTTCGCAGGCCGCCGGGGTGAGAATGGGGGGATCGGTGCGGACAAAACCGTTCGTGTCGAAGTACTCGGCCGCGGCCCTCATGATCTCGGCACGGATACGCAGAATGGCCGACTGGCGCGGCGTGCGAATCCACAGATGGCGGTGCTCCATGAGGAAATCGACGCCGTGCTCCTTGAGCGTGATCGGATAGGGATCGGATTCCGGAATGCGCTGCACGATTTCGATATTTTCAACATCCAGCTCAAAGCCGCCCGGAGCGCGCCGGTCGGCACGGACCTTGCCGGTGACAATGACGCTGGACTCCTGAGTCAGGCCTTTGAGGGAAGCGAAGACCTCAGCCGGAACGCTTTTGACATGGGCGACGCCCTGGACCGTCCCGGTGCCGTCGCGAAAGATGGGGAACAACAGTTTGCCGCTCTCGCGCAGGTTATAGAGCCAACCGCGGAGCGTGACGGACTGGCCCTCGAACTGGCCAAGAGTTGCGATGGTGGCATTGGGAGCAGAATCACTCGAAATGGAATTGGCTGCGGATGCGATCTCTTCGGACATGGGCTTCCTCGGCGGGCCGAAACGGTGACTTGGATGGCCGGACACTCCAGAATAGCGCGGCCAGCTCACGCGGCAAGTGGCAGCGCAGTCCAAGGAAGGGAGCCGTGCCGCGTCCCCCGATTTCAGTCACACGCGACGCGATTTTTGATCAGGGAACAAAGGGCCGGCCCCGCACACAGGATTGCCCGGGCGCCGGGTGGAGGTTCGATGAACGAACGAGGGCTGGTGCGCAATGAGACGACGCAAACGTCGCAGGTGGACCCGGAGACCGCCACGCGGTACATCGCCGAAAAACGCATCGGAGAAAGGATCAAGCGGCTGCGGCTCAAAAAGTCGATGGGCCTTGTGGAACTGGGCAAGCGGACGGGGCTTTCCGCCAGTTTTCTGTCGCAATTGGAGACCGGGCACGTGGTTCCAACCCTGAAAAACCTGGCACGGATTGCGCTGGTATTCTCGAAGGACCTGTCGTACTTCTTCGAGAGCGAACCGCAGCCTGCCGTCCGGATTCACCGCAGGCAGGAGCGCGTGCGCCTGCAGCAAGCCGGAGAGCCAGCGCAGGGTTCTTTCTTTGAAAGCCTGGGCTATCTGGTGCCAGACCGGCAGATGGACCCCTACCTGGCGGAATTTGCGCCGTTGGACGGGCAAAACGAGAGGATGCTGCCGGTAGCGCACATGCACCCCGGCGCCGAATTTCTCTACGTCTTCGAAGGAGAGCTGGAACTGCACTACGGAAGCCAGAAATTCACGCTGGAGTGCGGCGACTCGGCCTACTTCGATTCCAGCGCGCCGCACGCCTACCAGTGTTCAGGCTTCCATCCGGCCCGGGCGCTCATCGTAACCCTGCAGCCTGCCCCGGCGCCAGGACCGCAGCGGGGATCGGGCACGGCGCGGATCTTCACCGGAATACCGCATTTTTCCCCCGCACCCCACCCTACCCACGGATAGCGTGGCCAGGAAGTGGCCCGCCTCCTGCCTGCATCGCAGACCTGCCGGCGGCCGGGGCAACCTGTCCCCCGGCCGCATGCCCGCGCCTCAACCCGCGCCCGGCCGGATTCGATCTCTTCGCCGGCGCAGGCCAAGCCATCGGTTCAATCAGGCTGCGAGGCAAAGTATTCGGCGACTTCGTCCCAGTTATTCACGCGCTGGAAACCGGTGGCGGTCAGGTTGTGAGGCGCCGTGTAGAGAATCCCCTGCCCTTCGAAGCGAAGAAGATTTCTGGGCTGATCGTCGATCAGATAATCGGCGCGAAGAATGGACTTGTTGCCGCAAAAGACGTAATGAGAAGGAGGAATAAAGGAAAAATGCCGCTGCAACCAGCGGTACTTGGGGCCGAGCGAGTTGGGAACCGCCATGGCCTGGGTGGCGATGAAGACTTCAAATCGGGCGGAAAGCAGCTCGAGCACCCTCTGCGAGCCGGGCATCACCGCCAGAACCTCGAAGAAATCCTCGGCATCAAGAAAAGCGCGCAGCTGCTGCTGGCGGTCCAGAGGCGTGACCTCCCAGAGCCCCTTGCCCGCCAGGTCTTCTGGCGTAAGATCCTCGTCGAAGGTCTGGTTGTAGCGGCGCAGATGCTCGGTGAGCGTGTCCGCCATGACTTCGTCCATGTCTACACAAATTCTCCGCACAAGCCGCTCCTCAAGACTCTCTGTCCTGGAAAAAGGGTAACAGGCGAGGGGCAGCCGGCTCCAGAGACGCCTGGCGCACACAGAACGGGGGCAAAGGGCCGAAGTGCGGAACCGGATGCGGCCGCCAAGCTCCTCAGGCGATGCGAAGGCACCACCGGAGGAGCCAGACGGAGCGTAAAAATTCACGCGGGCAACAAAGTGCTCCGCACCCGCTAGAAGTACCTATTGGCGTGCAGGGCAATGGTCTCCGGCACGAGGACGGGATTCGAGGAGCCGCTCGCGGGCGGAAAAAGCCAGCCGTTGACGGAGACGATCTCCTCGTCGGCGAGGCCTGCGAAGTCGTCATTGCCGCTGCCGAATCCCGAGTAGACGGTCTGCGCCGTGGTCTGCGCATCGTACTGATAATCGACGATGGGCATGGCGCACACAAAGGACCAGCATTGCGGCATGAAGGTGCGGTTGAGCGTGAAGCTGAGCGTGCCGGCGTCGATGGCCGAGACCGAACCGCTCATCTGGCTCGGCTCCAGCACCACACTGTCGGTGGTGAAGGAAAGCGAGCGCGCCGGGCCCCATCCGTCCACGGCGCTGGGAACGCTCGAGGCGCTCAGCGATCCGGAGACCACATCGACCTGGACGTTCTGGCCTACGTAGAGGTCCGAAGCTCCGCTGAAGCTGAGACTGGAGGGCAGGGTGAAGCCGCCGGCGTCAACAGAGTATGTGGCGCCGCTGGCGAGGGTCACCGTGGCTTCTCCACCCAGCGGAAGAGCGGTGCTGTTCGAAGGGTTGTTCTGCAGGATCAGGCGAATGGTCCAGGGAGCGTTGGTATTGTTCGCCGCCGGCTCCTGAATCCCGATAATGGTTCCTTCCACGGTTTGCTGCCCCGCGGTTTCGAGGAAAGTGACCTGGGACGCCAGCAGGGTTCCGGCGCTTTCAAGGCTGGAGACCTGAACCCGCACGACCTGGCCGGTGGCCAGGCAGGAAATGCTCCCCGTGCTGCAATCGCTGGCGGGAAAATCGTCATAGAGGGTGCTGCTGCTGGCATCCACGGTGAAGGTCCTGCCCCAGGCCGTCTGCACCGTGAACTGATTCTGACTGGCGTTCACGCTCTGCACGGTCCCGGTGACCGAACCGAACCGCGCCGGCCCCACGGGAGCCGTCGGCGGCAACTGGCCCACCGTCACTCCGTTGGCTGCCTGCAGATTGACCGAGAGATCGGATTGAATGATGGTGTTCAGATGGAAATCCACAAGAAAGCCGAGTGGAGAGTTCGCCGCTACGGTTACGGGAAAGGGCGCTGCGGAAAGCGATACTGTGGCGGAGTTGTCCACGGTGGGCGTGAGCTGGCAGACGGAGCCTACCGCGCAGGTGCTGGCAATGGCCGTGTCCGAGGCGTTGTAGATGACAAGCTGGGGATCGGCGAAGGTGAGGCTCAGGCTGTCATAGGTTCCGGCTGGCACGCCCGCGGTGCTGAGAAAAGCGGAGAGCGCCTGCAGTTGGGTGACGTCGATCTCGATCGGCGTGTCGTTGCTGAGCAGGGAGACGGCCGGTCCCGATGCGGGCGTGAGAGAAGCGGCCGTGAGACTGACCTGAAAGAAAAGAACCGAAACTCCGGTTGGAGGGTCGTCCGTCATGCTCAGAGAGACGGGAACCGCCGCTCCGGTTGCTGACGAGGTCGTCGTTGAGGTTGAGCCGCACCCTGTCAGAAGCAATGCCACCAGGATCGCGGCAAAAGGGGAGGAAAACGCCTTGCTCATTCCTGGCCTCCTTGGAGGTGAAAATGATTCGTTGCGGATCTTGCGCCGGTTCGCGCTCAGCCGGAGAGGAAAAACATCGCGGGCAGCCTGAGAATTACGAATTTCGCCCTTCCGCAGTCCAAAACCGTGCCCGGCAGAAACCGCTCATACCCGCCATTTCACCACACTTCCACTGCCCCGAGCACGAAATCTTCCTGAAAAAGTGCGCCCCTTGCCCGCAAAAGTCAATCCTTCTTCACGCTTCCCTGGCCAGGTTCCCGCCGGCGCACGGCACGGCCGGTGCTGGGATGAGGAACAGGGTCGGGCTGACCTGCGTGAGGGGCAGGCGCCAGGGCCGGATCCCAATAAAGCAGCCGGCTGCAACTGTCACAGGAGAGCAGTTCACCCTCGCGAAGCTGGTTCCAGACCTGGGCCCGGATGCCCATGCGGCAGCCTGTGCACTGCTGATTTTCCGCGCGAGCCAGGCCGGTGCCGCGCGCGGCACAAAGGCGGTCGAAACGGGCAAGCAGGTCGGAGGAAAGAAGCGAACGGAGAGTCTCGCGCCGGGCGGTGAGCGCGGCCTGCTCCTCTGCCAGCTCGGCCTGGCGAAGGGCGACGCGGTCGCGGATCTTGTCGAGGGCAGCGGCCAGCGACTCGACCTGGGCATGGACGGCTTTGAGAGCGGTCTCCTGGACCTCGGTTCGCTCCAGACTGGCAAACTCCTCATTTTCCAGACGCTCAGCCTCGGCTTCCGCAAAGCGAAGCTCATGCTCGATCGCCTTTGCCTGCCCCGGTGTGGTGACGGTGTCCTGCTGGGCATGATAGCGGGCCGCCTTCCGGCGGTGGCCGTCGATCTCGCTTTCCAGCCGGGTTCGGAGCAGCTCCTCGCGCGCCAACGCGGCTGAAGCCTCGGCTCGCCGCTTTTCGGCGGCCGCCAGCGCCGCCTGGGCCTGGGCAATCTCATCCGGAAGCAGGCGCGCTGCCTGGATCAATCGCGCCCGCTCGATCTCCACTGCCTGAAGCTTTACGAGGTTTTCTATCTCCGCCTGCATCTGTGCAAGCCAGTGTACGGTATTCACCGTCGGTTCAGAAAACGGGCGCTCCAGACGCTCAAGGCGAAGAACCCGTCCGCGGTCCGCGATTCGTGCTCCGGCCCGATCATTCCCCCGCAGGAAAGCGGGCGAGGGGCAGGCACTATCCGTTTAAACAAATAGTTCACGCGCGCGGAATCCTGGGACGTGCCGCGGGAATCCAAAAAGGGTAGTCCATTCTGCTTTGAGGAGCTCCGAATGACCCCTTCCGCTTTTGAAGTCAACCAGTTAAAGCTGGCTCCCGCCATCGAGGGCGTCTTGCCCGCGGTGCTTCACCGCTGGAGCCCGCGCGCTTTTGCCAACCGCGATGTGCGCCTCGACGACCTGCGCAAGGTTTTCGAGGCCGCACGCTGGTCCGCCTCGGCTTACAATGAGCAGCCCTGGCGCTTTCTGGTGGGTCTGCGTCCCTCGCCAACCTACCAGAAGATCTTCTCGACCCTGATCGGTTTCAACCAGGATTGGGCAAGCTCGGCGCCGGTGTTGATTCTGGGCCTGGCAAGCGCCAGATTCTCCCACAATGGCGCTGCGAATGCATACGCCCTGTACGACCTGGGTACGGCGGCCGGTGCGCTCTGTCTGCAGGCAACCGCTCTGGGACTCAAGGCCCACTCGATGGCTGGCTTTGACCCTGCGGCCGCCCGCCAGGCCTTTGCCATTCCTGAAGACTACCTGCTCGGCGCCGTGATTGCTCTCGGTTACCAGGGCGAACCCTCCACACTCAAAAACGAGCAGCTGATCGCCATGGAAACCGCTCCCCGCGAGCGCAAGAAGTTGAATGAATTTGTCTTTTCCTCGTGGGGAGAAGCCGCCCACCTGGGTTGATCCACCCCGCTCCCGGGGCAGGGCTTGCAACACCCCGCGGCTGGCGCACTGGGGCATTTTCGGAATTGCCGCGCATCAAGGCTTTCATCCCGGAGTCCAACGGATGCACGAAAAGGCACTTGCAGGAACGCTAAAAGGTTCTGCGTTCTTTCCGAAAATGCTCTAGAGTGGAAGGGGAAGATTTGTTTTGTCGAATTTGCGCCCATTACCCAGGAATCACGGCCGCCGCCCGGCCGCCCACAGACGCATTTCTCCCCGAAGAAAGCGATTGGGGTGGCGAAGCTGGCTGGTTCTGGGGTCTCTCTTTTTCATCCTGATTCTGCTCGCGTGCGGACAGGTTGCGCGCTCGCTGGCTCCGGTTTCGAATACCGCGCTCACTCATTTTGACGCCATCATCGTCCTTGGCACTCCGGCCGACCGCGACGGCAATCCCACGCCGGAGCAGCTGGCGCGCGTGACCGAGGCCGTGCGGGAGTACGATCGGGGAACAGCGCCCCGGTTGATTCTGACCGGAGGCGCGGCAGGGAACCGGTTTGTGGAGGCCCAGGTGATGGCGCGTTCGGCGGAGGCCGAAGGCGTCGCGCCTTCGGCCATTGATCTGGAGACCGAAGCCAAGAACACGATCGAGAACGCCTGCTATGCGGCGCGCATCCTGCAGGCGCACGGCTGGCAGTCGGCGGAGGTGATCTCCAGCGCCGCACAACTGCCCCGCGCCGGCATGATCTTCAATGCTCTGCCGCTGCAATGGCGGATCCATGCCGCGCCGTCTCTCGTGCCGCAATCGGCCGCTCGCCTGGACGCCAGGGCCGCCGTCGAGGATCTGAAGACCGCACACTATCTGTTTTGGTCGCGCTGGGCAGATCGCTGCGCACCCTGAAAGCTGTGAACCCTCGAAAGGGATCGCGCAGGATTGCATTGTCGGCCGCCGGTATGGTCCTGTAAAGTGGAGTACGATGCGATTTCCAGAAAGACTTTGCGCCGCCGTTGCCGCTGCTTCCGCCCTGGTTTTCTCCGTGGCGGCAGGAGCCTACGCACAGGCTACCCCCTCTTCCGCAGCCAATAACAGTACCTATATTGCAATCGATCCGCTGGCGGGCGTGCGCTATGACAACCGCTATGACCTGTCCCTGGGCATGGCCTACGACCACATGAAGGCCGGGCCGACCCTGTTGCAGGGAGCCAATCTGGGCGGGCTGGATCTGTCCGGATCCTATTGGTTCAGCAAGTATTTCGGCGCTGAAAGCTCGATCCGTTACTATCTGGGAACCAGCGGCGCCGCGCCGAACACCTACAACATCGACGGCCCATTCGTGAGCGAGATCTTCTTCACGGCGGGGCCTGAATGGCTGGGACCGCACAACAAACACGGCGACCTGATGGCTCATGTCCTCGTGGGCGGAGTCAGCGGCAACTTCCAGAAAGATCTGCGCGGTGAGCCTCCCTCGGTGGTGGGTTTTTACAACGACCAGGTTGCCCCGGCAATGATCGTCGGCGGCCATATGGACCTGAACCGCTCGGCTCGCTGGGTCTTTCGCATCACGCCGGACGCTGTCATGACGCGCTATAGCACCAATTACGGGAACAAAATCACCCAGACGGATGTCAACTTCGCGATATCCGTCGGCGTTGAATACAAGTTCAAGAAGCGGCGTTAAGGCGGATCAGAGCGGAGGCGCGGTTGCCTGGATCGTGCTGGCTGGCCGTTCCGCCTGTCCGCGTCCGGCTCACCTCCGCATCTGGGCATACCGGGCAGGCATGCGGCCGTCCCTGCCGTTTCCGCCCCTGACGCAGCAATGAACCGGCGTGGTTCCGCTCCTTTTTGCAGGCTTCTGCAGACCCGGACCGCCGATTATTTACCGGAAATGAACCCCTCATCCGCCGTGACTTCGTTATGATCGCGGTGCGGGAGAGGTTTTCCTTCTCGGCCAGGATGCGTGGCGCACCCTGCCAAGTTCGGTTTTTCTGTGGTATTCTCCATCGTTCGGCAGTACCAGTGCAATATGTCACCGGAAAATTCCCGGGCCGGGTAGCGCACTTCCTGCCTGAAACGGAGACTCTCCGGACAACAGGGGCGCAGGGGGCATCCAATGGACATGAAAGACATACTGGGAGTTTTGCTGGCGGGCGGCGCGGGAGAACGGCTGTTTCCCTTGACCCGGGACCGCGCGAAACCGGCTGTGCCCTTCGGCGGGCACTACCGCATCATCGACATCACCCTCTCCAACTGCATCAACTCCGGCCTGCGCAAGGTCTTCGTCATGACCCAGTACAAGGCTCTCTCGCTGAACCGGCATATTCGCGAAGGCTGGTCGGGCATTGTGGCTCAGGAACTGGGCGAATTTTTCGAACTGCTGCCGCCGATGCAGCGCACCGGTTCGAACTGGTACATGGGAACCGCCGACGCGGTCTACCAGAACATTTATTCGATCGGCAGCGAGCAGCCCAAGTACGTCATCATCCTCTCCGGGGACCACATCTACAAGATGGATTACAGCCGGATGCTGGCTTACCACAAGGAGACAAAATCGGAGGTTACGCTGGCCACGCTGCCCATTCCTCCGGATGAAGTGAGGCAATTCGGTGTGGTCGAGGTGGCGCAGAACGGAGAGGTTCGGGGATTTCAGGAAAAGCCTGTCTCGACAAACTTCCGGTCGCCGTTCAACCCCGGCGCCGTGGATGCCTCGATGGGAATTTATATTTTCAATACCGAGGTGCTGCTGAAGGCGCTGATGGCCGATGCCGAAGATCCGGAATCGAAGCACGATTTCGGCCACAACATCCTGCCCAACCTCCTGGGCAAGAAGAGGATGATGGCGTACAGCTTCGTGGACGAGAACAAGAAGGACGCTCTCTACTGGCGGGATGTGGGCACGCTCGACGCCTACTATGAAGCAAACATGGATCTGTGCGCGGTTTCGCCGGTTTTCAACCTTTATGACAAAAACTGGCCGATCCGGACGCGCGTGCGGCAGTATCCGCCCGCCAAATTCGTTTTCGGGGAACCGGGCCGTTCGGGCATCGCGGTCGATTCCATTATCACCGCCGGTGTGATCGTCTCGGGCGCTTCGTTGACCAACTGCGTGGTCTCGCAGGATGTGAAGGTGAACTCCTATACGAGCGTGGAGGCCAGCATCATCTTTTCGCATGTCAACATCGGGCGGCACTGCCGGATCCGCCGGGCGATCATCGACCGCCATGTGCATATTCCCGAGGGCACGGTCATCGGCTATGATCCGGCCGAGGATCGACAGCGCTATTTCGTCACGCCATCGGGCCTGACGATCGTTACCCGCGACGCCTCGCTTTTTGAGAATCCCGTCGATCCGGAATTTTCGCAGAGATATTAGACACCGGCCCCATCACCCGATTGGATGGCAGATCGCACCGGGAATCGGCCCGCTCGCCTTTTCCTTGCCTGCCGAGGGAACCATCCGCGCACCTTCCTCGTATCAGGAAGGGATGCCATACGCGGGGACATTGCGCTGGGACGAGGCGGGGCTGGCGTTTCTGATCGGGCCCTTGCGGCGCGACCGGAACCTGTGGCCGCAGGAGTTCACCGCCGGAACCCGCCCGGTTTCTTCCGGCTCCGCTCAGGATCGCCAAGCCGGAATGCCGGCCATCTGTCCGGCCGGCGGGGAGGCAGGTTCGTTGGAAGTGGAAGGATCCCGGAGCTGGGCTGCGATCGTGCGCCGCTGCGTGGACGGAGACTCCGGCGCGTGGGCGGAGCTGGTCCGCGCACAGCACCGCCGGGTGTACGGCCTCTGCTACCGATTTACCGGTAATCCCGTGGACGCCGAGGATCTGACTCAGGATGTTTTTCTCAAAATCTACTCGAATCTTTCCCGCTTCAACTTCGACCGGGGCAGCCTGGAAGTATGGATTGCGACCCTGACGCGCAATCTGCTGGTGGACAACTTCCGGCGCACCCGCCACCAGCATGCCACCCGTTCGCTGGACGATGGCTGGGAGTCGGCCGAGGATCTGAGCCCGGTGGACAGACTGGTGGCCGGAGGTCCGTCTCCCCACGAGGCAGCGGCCAAAAAGGAATTGGCGAAGATGGTGCAGCAGGCGCTGGCGCGCGTCTCGGTCGAGCTGCGCGAGGCTGTCATTCTGCGTGACCTGCAGGATATGGATTACAGGGAGATTGCCCAGGTGCTGGGCATCCCCGAAGGAACGGTGAAATCCCGCATCAGCCGGGGTCGCGCGGAACTGGCCAGGCTGCTCGATCGTAACAAGCGGGAGGTGATGTAATCATGGCGGAGCGCGCAAACATCCCGGCCTCCCCGGCCTGCGGGCGGTGGGAAACTCTTCTGGTGGATGCGCTGGACGGACAGCTCAAGCCCGAGGACGAAGGAAAATTTGCTGCTCACAAGGCGAGTTGCCCGGCCTGCGCGGCGCTCTACGAGGAAGCGTGCAAGGGCCGCAAATGGCTGGAGTTCCTCTCGCCCGTTCCGGAGGTTCCCCCCGGCCTTGTGGATCGAATTCTTGCGCAGACCGCCCCGGGAATGGTGAGCGGCCATGGAATGGCCTCCGGAGACGGTCTGGTGGCGCCGATGACGCCTGTCTGGCAGCTTTCCGGTTTTGCCGCCCGCTTCCGGCGCTTCGCGGAACCCCGGTTGATGATGACGGCAGCCATGGCATTTTTCTCCATCGCGATGACGCTGAGCCTGGCCGGCGTGCGTTTGAACAACCTGCGAATCAGCGACTTGAACCCTGGTGCCGTGCGCTCGCTGCCGGGCATGGCTCGTTCCTATCTGGAGCGGCAACTGAGCATGGCCTCAACTCCGATCATCCGATACTACGACCACCTGAGACTGGTGTACGAAATGCAGACGACGATGCGGGATTTGCGGAGGGGCGCGGAGAGCCGGAACAGGGACGGGGAGAACCGCCGGAATTCTTCCACTCCGGCGTCCCACGAGTCAGGCCGGGGACCGAAACACAAGGTTGGCGGTTCCCGGGTCCATTCCCGGCAGCCGGCGATTTTGCCTGCGAATTCACCCGCACCGGGCCCTTCCGATTTTTTTGAGGCTCTGCTGAAGTTCGGGAATCGGTCCTCCACTTCGGCGGCAGAGGTCTGCCCCCGCGGGCCAGAGTCCGCGCACTCCGGCGGCTCCCAAAAGGAACTACAGGAAAGGAGCACAGCATGGACTGCGTGAATCACCCTGGCGTCAGAGCCGTTGTGTATTGCCAGAACTGCGGCAAGGGGATGTGCACGGATTGCCTCGTTGCCGGAGCGATGCGGAATGTGCCCGGAGGGCAGATTCTCTGCTCCACTTGCATCGACGCCCGGCAAAGTATGCAGCCCCCGTTTGCGAGCGTGCGCCCCAGCGGGCCGAATCCGGCCGCCGCCGCCCTGCTGGGACTGATTCCCGGCGTGGGCGCGATGTACAACGGCCAGTTTTTCAAGGGGTTCATCCACGTCATCGTCTTCGCGGTCCTGATCCGTGTGACGAACAACTACCCCATCTTCGGCCTGTTCATCGCGGCCTGGATTCTTTATCAGTCGTTCGAAGCCTACCACACCGCCCGAGCATTGCGGGACGGCTATCCGCCTCCCGATCCGCTGGGATTGAACGAGGTGGAAAACTGGCTGAATCCGGGAGCTCGGGTAAAAAGCGGAGGGCAGCCCGGCGCCGGACAGGTTCCGGGCGTCTATCCGCCTTCCTCCGCCGGGCAGCCGCAGACGCCCGGTCAAGCGCCTGATCAGGCTCCGTATCAACAGGCTCCTTTCCCGAGCCCGATGCCGCCCGCCGGCGGCTTCGCCGCTCCCGCCGCGCCGCCGCCGGAGCACTGGGGACGCAGGGAGCCGATCGGCGCGATCGTGCTGATCGGACTGGGCATTCTGTTTCTCCTCGGACAACTCAATATCTTTCAGGGCCGTTTCGTGGAGTTTGCCTGGCCGCTGCTGCTCATCGCCCTGGGCGTATGGCTGATCCTCCGCCGCCTGAAGGAGTCGCAAGGAGGCTCCAAATGAACCGTTTCATTCTGATCCGCCGTTTGCGTGGTCCCCTTTTTCTTCTTCTGTTCGGCGTGGTGGCGTTGTTCGACGAGACCAACATTCTGAGCTGGGGCAAGAGCTGGCCGCTGTTCCTGATTCTGGCCGGAGTGCTGGCGCTGGCCGAGCGGGTGGCGCCGAGCGCCGAAAGAGGCGATCCGCAGGGACCGGTTCCGGGTCAGCCCTACCCGGGATCGACGCCCTATGCCGGGGCCTCCGTTCCCGCGGCGGCAGCGGGCGTTCCCCCTTACCCGGGGCAGTCGGCGGCCATCGTTTCGGCCCCGCCGCACGATCTGGTGAAGAACAACAGCGACGAGGGAGGACAGTCATGAGCAGCGTTCCTCCAACCCCGCCTTCGGGTGGCGCTCCGCCTCCGGTTCCGCCTTACGATCCCAAAACCCAATGGCGAGCCTACCGGGAGCAGCAACGGGCGGCCGAGCGCGCGCAGCGCGAAGCCTGGAAGGCGCAGCGGCACGCCTGGAAGGCGGACTTATACGGACCCAGGGTTCCTTCGGCCGTTGGTCCCATTCTGCTGATTGGGGTGGGCGTGGTGGCCCTGCTGCTGCTGACCGGCCACATCCCGGCGAGCGCGTTCTGGAGCTGGTACGGGCACTGGTGGCCGCTGCTGCTGATCGGCGCCGGACTGGCTCTATTGGGCGAATGGGCGCTGGACCTCAGGCGCGCGCTTCCGGTGCGCCGCGGCGGCAGCTATGTCGGTATCCTTATCCTGTTGGCCCTGCTGGGTTTTGGCGCGGCCGGATGGAACAATTACTGGGGCCCGTGGAGGGCGCAATGGGCCCATCAGAACAACGGCTTCTTCAGCGTTTTCGGCCTGCCCGAGCACGACAGCAACCAAGCCACGCTGAGCGCAAAGATCGCCCCCGGCACCCCCGTTGAGATCGACAATCCCCGCGGCGATGTAAGCGTGACGGCGGGCGACGGATCCACCCTCGTCGTGCAGGCTCGCGAGATGGCCTTCACCAACTCCGACACGGACGCCAGGAAGATCTTTGACGCCGAGGCGGCACATCTGACCATCAGGGGAAAGATGGCTCTGGTGAAGGCGGGAAGCAGTTCGAGCGGGCGGGTGAACCTGTCCGTCACGGTGCCCCGCGATGCCCGCGTTGCGGTGAACTCCGGCCAGGGCGACGTAACCGCGTCGGGCCTGGGTGCCGGTATCAGCATCGTCGCCAACGGCGATGTCCAGTTGAACACCATCACGGGCCCGGCAGAGGCGCACTTTTCCCAGGGAAGCCATGATTTCTCCGCCTACGGCCTGCAGGGCGATCTGACCGTGGGCGGCAATCTGGACGACATGACTCTTTCCGGGATCAAGGGCAAGGTCGCGCAGAACGGCGAGATTTTCGGCGACGTACACATGGAGAACATCGCCGGTCCCATCCATCTGCACACCTCGGTGACGGATCTCGAAGTGGCCGGACTGCCGGATGATCTGACCCTGGATTCCGATACCCTGCAGGTCAACGGAGCCCAGGGCAAGGTGCACGTAATCACGCGCTCGAAGGACATCGACCTCAACCAGATCTATGGCGACACATACGCCGAGGACCGCGACGGCACAATCTCGGTCGAGCCGGCCGGAATCTATGACGTGGAGGCTCGGAACAGCAAGGGAGACGTCGAGCTGACGCTGACGCCGAATGCCTCGGCCATGGTCAGCGCACGAACGCACAACGGCGACATCATCTCCGATTTCGCCACCCCTTCGGCCGAGGGCGAGGACAAATCCGTGACCTTCCGGATCGGCTCCGGCACCGCGCGGATCGAGCTCAGCGCAGACAATGGCGATGTGCACATCAAGAAAGGTCCGGCCTTCCCGGCGGCGCCTCCGGCCGGTGCCGCCGCTCCGGTCCAGGATCTCAAAGCACGCCATCTGAAGGCAAACAGACCGCTTCCCGCGCTTCCTGTCACGCAGTAAAATCTGCGGGAAGCAGACAAAAAGACCCTTGCGGAGAGCCGTTTCCCGGTCACGCGGGAACGGTCAGCTTCCCATTTCGACCCGCCGGACGCGGGCGCCGATGCGGGTAAAAACCTCCCAGGGAATCGTTCCCGTGGCCTGAGCGTGGTCGAAAGCGGTGATCGCCTGGCCGCCCTGCGCGCCCAGGATCACGACCTCGTCGCCGGGTTCAACGCCGGGAATATCGGTTACGTCGATCACCGTCTGGTCCATGCTGATGCGGCCAACCAGCGGAGCGCGCTCTCCGCGCACGAGCAGGCTGAAACGGTTGCCGAGACGGCGGTCAAGCCCGTCGGCATAACCGGCGGCCACGAGCGCCAGCCGCATCGGCTCGGTGGCGACGAAGGTCCCGTTATAGCCGACGACGGCGCCGGCCGGAACCGAACGCACGCCTACCACCCGCGTCTTCCAGGCGAGCACCGGCTTCAAGCAGGCGCGCGCCGCAACCAGGGATGGAGGCTCGGAGGGCTCAAATCTGGATACAAACTCGGGCACAACGCCGTAGAGCGCCAGGCCGGGACGCAGCAGCGTCTTCATTCCGTGGCGGGCGGCCAGGGCGGCGATCCCGGCGGTTTCGCCCGCCAACAGGGCCGCAGAATTGCCCACGTTGAGCCATTCGGGATAGAGTCCCGCGGCTTCGATGCGGCTCAGCGCCTCGTCAAGCCGCCTGAGTTGCAGCCGGGTCGTCTGACCGTCGGCTTCGTCCGCGGCAAACAAGTGGGTCATCACGCCTTCAAGCCGAAAGGCAGAGCCGGGGGCAAAACGAGCCAGAAGCGCCTCCTCGCCTTCTCTTTTTGGACCGAGTTTCTCCGGCGCGACTCCCTGGCGGCTCATGCCGGTGTCGATTTCCAGGTGCAGGGGAATCGATCCGGCCGGCGCGCTGGCCGCGCGCGCTGCGGCTTCCAGTTCCTCCATCTGCCACGGTTCCCAGATGACGGCAATCAGTCCATGACGCAGAATCTCCGGAGCCTGACCCGGGAAGAGGCCGCCGATGACAAGGATCCTTGCCTCCGGGCAGAGCGCGCGGGCAGCCAGGCCCTCCTCGGCGCAGGTAACGCCCAGCCAGCGGGCTCCGGCGCGCACGGCTGCGGGCGCGCAGAGACGCAGCGAGTGACCGTAAGCGTCGGCCTTGACGATCGCCAGCAACTCGGCCTCGGGTGCGGCCAAAGTGGTGAGAAAACGATAGTTGTCTTCGAAGGAATGGGTATGAATCTCAACCCAGCAAGGGCGCGTTTGCATCCGATTGTCCAAAGAACAGTTTAACGCGAATGAACGGGAAGACGGCGCAACACGGGCTCCGGAAGCAAGGACTTCTCCGCGATGCGGGAGTCGAGACCCGAGCGCCCTGGAGCGATCTCGTCCCTCAGACGGCACCGGCGTCTGGCAGCGGCGGAGCCAGCAGCGCGAAGGCCACGACGGTTTCGCCACGAAAGCCGATCTCTTCGAGCAGGCGGGCCTCCTCGGCGCGGGCGAGCGGCATCTCGCAGGCGGCCACTTCAGCCGGGCTGGCGCCGGAAAAGCACAGCTCGCAGTGGGCCAGCGCCGCGCCGCCGGCCACGCGGACCGGCGGACCGAAGACGCGGCAGGTCATGGGCCGCCAGGCATAGAGGTCACAGAGGCCGGTGGCCGGATCGAGCGCCGGGCAAGGCGCATCGTTGGCGAAATCCTCAAAACGCTCCCGTTCCTCGACCGAATCACCCAGCAGGCCGGTCTGCGGATCGCCGGGAAATTCCACCCCGTGGGCGGCGATCCAGGCGCGGGCGCGGCCCTCAACCTCGGCGGCACGTGCCGGTTCAGCGGCCCGGAGCGTCTCCATGCCGGCGCCGAGCCGCAGCGCGTCCAGAGCGTTCAGCTCGAAAGCCCCGTGGCAGCACGGGGTGCAACCGGGCCGGCAGGCCAGCCAATCGCCCGCCCGCCGCGCCGCCTCGGCCAGCGCCGCGTCCACGATCTGCACCAGTTCGGAATCGCCCGCAGGCAAATGCATCGAGGCTTTTCTCATCCGCTGAAACATGGTGATTTTAAGCAACCTGTTGAACAACTTCTGCTTGGTTGAAAAAGGTCCGTCCTCGGGGAGTCAACAAAAGACATGCCCGATCCAAGAACGCATTCCGCGGAGTTTTTTCATCCGCGCCGGAAGCCTTTTCTCTCTCAAGCCGGTTCGGAAAAAAGCTCCGGGCCAGACTCGATGGAGGAGTGCGCCCGGAGCGGAATTCCAGTCATCCTGCTCCCGACCCGTACGTGCAAGGTGGCTTGAGCGAACGAAAGCGCTGCTCTGGATAAGGCCCCGGGAGATCTCAGCTCGGATTCCGCCCTATCCGATTTCCCGGTCCCATCCTTCCAGCGTCTGCTTGAATTCGGACATGAACCGGCAAGCATCGGCGCCGTCGATGAGGCGGTGATCGAAGCCCAGCGTGAAGTGCTGCATCGAACGGATGGCGATCGTGTCGTTGCCCTCGGCGTCGGTCAGCACGACCGGCTCCTTGCGCAGGCCGCCGATGGCCAGGATGGCGGAGTTGGGCTGGTGAATGATCGGGGTGCTGAACTCATCGCCGAAAATCCCGGAGTTGGTCAGCGTAAAGGTGGAACCCTCGACCTCCTCGGGCTGGAGCTTCTTGGCGCGGGCGCGGCTGGCCAGATCGGCGATGGCCCGGGCCAGACCCAGAAAACTGCGCTCTTCGGCATTTTTGACGACCGGAACAATCAGCCCCCATTCCAGGGCCACCGCGATACCGAGATTGATCTGGGAATGGTAGTGAATCGCGCCGTCGATGAGCGAGGCGTTGACGAGGGGAAACTTGCCGAGTGCCTCGACGGCCGCCGCGGCAAGGAAGGGCATGAAGGTCAGCTTGACGCCGTGCAACTGCTCAAAGCGGCTCTTCTCGCGCTCGCGCAGGCGTACAACGCGGGTCATGTCAACTTTATAGACGGTGTGGACGTGCGGGCTGATCCGTTTGCTCTCGACCATGCGCTCAGCGATGATCGCGCGCATCCGGGTGAGCGGCTGCCGGGGCGGCGTGGAAAGAACGGCAGCGGGCGCAGGAACCGCCTGCCCAGAGGGCGGCGCGGCGAAGCCGGCAACGGGCGGCGGCGCGGCGGGTTCGCGCCTGGCCAGGTAACGCAGCACGTCGTCCCGTGTGATGCGGCCGGCGGCGCCGGTGCCGGGAATCAGGCCAAGATCGAGCTGATGCTCCCGCGCAATGCGCCGCACCAGAGGCGAGG
Source organism: Occallatibacter sp. (assembly GCA_049976805.1). Taxonomy (GTDB): domain Bacteria; phylum Acidobacteriota; class Terriglobia; order Terriglobales; family Acidobacteriaceae; genus Telmatobacter. Next base: position 56,155 of record JBMFHN010000003.1, read on the forward strand.
AACGCAACCGGCGGCCGGCCTCGGCAGACGCGGCGGC
>JBMFHN010000004.1:0-50207 GCA_049976805.1 Occallatibacter sp.
ACTTCAACAAGAACTGGAGTCTTGTGGGAGAGGTGCTGAATGTGTTCAACCGCCGCGATCACGACATCGACTACGCCTATGTATCGCAAATCGCCACGGCAGCCGGGCTGGATCTGCCTGCCGCGCCGCCTGCGGCCTTGGCAGGCCAGGAGCAGGTTGCGAGCGCGGTGAATGCGAACGCGGCATTCACCCGGGTGATGCACCCGGTCGAGCCGGTCCAGGCGCGGTTCACCCTGCGTTACAGATTTGATCGCTGAAGCAGGCGCGTTGTTGCTGAACCCGGTTTGATCCCTGCCCGCGCAAAGCAGTCCGCGGCTGATCCTCGGCGGAGGCCGGAACCGGATCCTCCACCCATTTTTCCCTCTCTACCGCGCAACGGAGGTTGCGCGCGAGCCTGCTCTTCAGCGCGGGAACAGACAGATCGTTCCTGGCCTGAGCAGAGAAGGAAGGCAAGGCGGGCTGCGTTCGCCCATCGCCGGCATCAGCGCGGGGAATCTGCCGACCGCCGCGGGGGCACCTTCCGGGCGAAGAACGCAAGCCGGCAAGCGGTACCCGCCGGTCAGGGCCGGGAGCCGCGCGGAACCAGCAGGGTGACGGCATCGGGCACGATCTCGATGCGGACCGGAAGATGGCCCAGAGGTTCGCCGTCGGCCTCGGCGTACACGCGCGGCGCGGCGCCATCCGCGGCCCGGCACGCGACGGAAACGGCGTCCAGCAATTCAATCTCGTGGGAAAAGCTCTGCCGGCCCAGCATGACCGCGGTCAGGAAACGGAAATAGCTCAGCCGGCTGCGTGTTTTGAAGGCCACCAGGCGCAGGCCGTTTTTGTGCAGCGTTGCGCCCGGGGCCAGGTTGTGCAGAACGCCGCCGAAGTCGCGGATGCGCACGGCCAGAAGCTGCGAGATTCGTTCCACGCGCGGTTGTGCGCTGGCGCGCTCGGTGAAAGCCGCCTCAAAGAGCGGAAACGAATAGGTGGCCCAGACGCGGAAGCCCTCGATGATGTAGAGGATGTAGCCGAGGCGTCGTTTGAGGGTGGGGTCGAGTCGGGAGAGGAACAGGGCGTCTGCGCCCACCCCGGCGGCCACGGTGAAGTAACGCGTGCGTGCGGCGCCGGCCGCGTCCTGGAAGGTGATCCGGCCTGCGGAGAAGCGCACCGGATCTGCAGTCAGCAGTTTGTGCGCCGCCCGGGCAGGGGAAACGCGCAGCCCCAGGTTCGCCGCCAGCGCGTTGGCCGTGCCCAGGGGCACGACGCCCAGCGCCACATCGGTTTCCACCAGGCTCTGCAAGACTTCATGGACCGTGCCATCTCCGCCGCAGGCGAGAACCGTATCGCAGCCGCGGCGCGCGGCTTCCCCGGCCAGCGTGCTGGCGCTTCCCGGAGCGAAGGTTTCCATTGCTTCGGCCTCAACGCCCGCGGCCCGCAGGACGGCCAGCACCTTGTCGATGGCTGCGCGCCGTCCGGCCGAGTACTGTCCGGAGGCCGGGTTATAGATCAGCGCGACATGACGCAAGCAGATTTCTCCTCGATGGTTCGCAGCCCTGCTGGTCGCCACCCAGGGCCTTGTTTCTATCTTCGCATCCCACGGTCCGTGGCACCTTCGCCTCCCGCTCCATTGCTGTCCGGCAGATGGCGCGGCAAAGCCCTGCCGTGCGAGGAGGGGAGTCTGTCCGGGTCACGGCTGGCGCGCTGCGGGAAGAACCGCCCGCCCGGTTTTGCCGGGACATGGTAGATTAGAGTGAATTCTACGGGGGTCGATGCGATGGCGGCTGAAACCCAGCTTCCGGGCAATCCCGAGACGATCGATTTGCAGCAGCAAGTGGCGCGTCTGCAGGCCTTGCTGGAGACTTCCCGGCAGGTGCACGCGACCACGCGCGAGGAAGAAGTGCTCGATCAGGTGCTGCGCATCGTGGTGCGCGAGCTGGAGATGGCCGGTGCCGCCTTTCCCTCGGCGGGTCTCCGTTATGGCGATGCGCCGGCGGCCGGCGATGGCGGCGCGACGGCCCTCTGTTATCCGCTGGAAGACCGCGAAGGACGGCGTATGACGGAATTGGTGGTGACCACTCCCGAGGGGCGCGACCTGACGCTCTATGAGAGCGATTTCATCGAGGGGCTGGTTTTGCAGGCCGCCGTGGCCCTGGAAAACGCCCGCCACCACAAGCGCGACCTGGAGTTTGCCCGCCTGCAGCAGGATCTGGACGCGGCTCGCGCCATTCAGCGCTCGCTGCTGCCGCAAAAGCTGCCCCGGATTTCCGGTTACTCGGTGGGGTTCCGCTCGGTGACCTGTTATGAGGTGGGTGGCGATTACCTGGACATCGTGGAGCAACCCGACGGCAGTCTGCTGATGGCCGTGGCCGATGTGGCCGGCAAGGGGCTGGCCTCAGCCATCGTGTCCACCAGTTTCCGCTCTGCCTTTCGGGCGATGGCGGCCTGCGGACCGCCGCTCGAGGAGTTGGCCACGGGCATGAATCAGCACCACTGGGCCGAGGGCGAGGAGGCGCAGCGGCGTTACGTCACGGCTATCTTTCTCAAGCTGTATCCCGAGGCCGGCCAGATCGAGGTGGTCAACGCCGGACACAATCCGGGATTTCTCGTGCAGCCGGGCGCTTCGCCGCGGCTGTTCGAGGCCACCGGCACGCCGCTCGGATTGTTGCCGGGAATGCGCTATGCGAGCGAGCGGAGCGGTTTTCCGCCCGGGGCGCGCCTGCTGTTGTATACCGATGGCCTGACCGAAGTCTTCAAAGGGGAAGACGAGTTTGGTTCCGAACGGCTCCTGAACGAATTTTCGCGCTGCCCGGCCATGCAGGCCAATCGAGTTCTCGATGCATTGTGGGCGGCCATCGGAGATTTCTCCGAAGGCGGACCGCAGGCAGATGACATGACTGCACTGGCGCTGTGCCGGGGAGCCAGCGCGACGGAGATGCCGGCATGAGTTCGACCGAATCCGCCCGTACATCCCAGAACGACAATGCTGCCAGGCCCGCAACGGTGGAAGTTCGGCTGCCTTCGCGCATGGGATACGAGAAGGTGGCCATGAGTACCGCGGCCGCCGTCGCCCGGATGATGGGCTTCCGCCAGGAGCGCATCGAAGACCTGAAGACGGCTGTGGCCGAGGCCTGCATCAACGCCATCGAGCACGGCAACCGCCTGAACGAAAAGCTGAGTGTGAGCCTGGTGCTGTCAGCCCGCGAAGACTCGCTCGAAGTGAAGGTGATCGACGACGGCAAGGGCATTGAGAAACAGCCCGCCCGGCCCGACATCGACCGCAAGATGCACGGTGAGGAAGACCCGCGCGGGATGGGCGTGTTCCTGATTCAGGCGCTGGTGGACGAAGCCGAGTGGGTGGCCGGCTCCGAGGGCAAGAGCAGTTATGCCCGCCTGCTCATCCGGCTTGATAAAGATGCGGAATAACCGAAAAGGATTGGGAGACGATCGATCGTGCAGAGTGAAACCAAGGCGCGCGTTGAGCAACTTGCTTCTCCGGCCGGCCATCCGGTCAGTGTCCTGCGCTTCGAGGGCGACATCGCCAGCACTTCGAAGGAAGCGGTTCTGGGCACCTACCAGGCGCTTTCGAAGGAGACCGTCAAGCTGGTGCTGCTGGATTTTACCCGGGTGGATTACATCAACTCGAGCGGGATCGCGCTGATCATCCAGATGATGATTGAAGCTGCGAACGCCGGCCAGAAGGTCTATGCATTTGGCCTCTCGCCGCACTTCACCAAGGTCTTTACCATGGTGGGCATCACCAAGTACGCCGGCCTGTTTGCCGGCCAGGCGGAGGCGCTGGCGGCGATCTGATCGGTGCGGACTTCCCGAAGAGGCAAGGATCATGCCACGGCGCGCGTCCTCTGCACTCCGTTTTTGTTCCTTTTCTGTATCGGTTGTCCGGGATGAGGGCAGGCAGCGGCATTGCCCGCCCAGCACGCCGCCGCCGCGCAACCCGATTTCTCCCTGCGCATTGCACCGGGCCAGGCCGCCGTGCCGCTCCATGGGCCGTGGAAGTTTGCCGCCGGCGGCTCGCCCATCGATCCAAAGACAGGCAAGCCACCGTGGGCCGATGCGGAGTTCGACGGCTCCCGATGGGAAAACGCGGACCTGACGCGGGAAGACGGCGTGTTCGATCCCGCGGCGGGGTGATTCCCGCGCCCGTTTCTGCCGGCGCGCCCATCTCCGCTGCAACCTCGCGAAGCGATTCAGACGCCCATCTGCGAGGCCGGCGCCGGCACTGGATGGCGGGCTGCTGGAGGGGCCTCATCGCCGCGGTACCATCGCCGCGCGCCTCCCGGGCTGGAACGGAAAGGCGCGTCTCCGGCGGCGCGGGCGCGTCTTTGCTCACGCCGTGACCGGGCACACAGACGCCGGAGGCGGACGCCCTTACATTGAAATTTGGTTGGATCATTTCAATTCTGAAAGGTGGCGTATGTCGATTGCTGTTGCTCCCACTGCGGCGCGTGTGCTGAACTCCGCTCTGGCGCGGAAGATCATGAGCGCCGAAGAAGCCGCGGCCCTGATTCGGCCCGGAGATCAGGTGGGCGTGAGTGGATTTACCGGTTCCGGCTACCCCAAGGCGGTTCCGACCGAACTGGCCCGCCGCATCGGCGAAGCGCAGGCGCGGGGGGAGAAGTTTCAGATTGCGGTTTTTACCGGGGCCTCGACCGGCCCCGAGCTGGATGGCGCGCTGGCCAGGTCCGGCGGCATGAGCCGGCGCCTGCCGTATCAGTCCGATGACGATGTCCGCAAGCGGATCAATTCGGGAGAGACGGAGTACCTCGATCTTCATCTGAGCCACGTCGCCCAGCTGGTTCAATACGGATTTCTCGGCAAGCTCGACATCGCGCTCATCGAGGTGACGGCCATTCTCGAGGATGGCCGCCTGGTGCCCAGCACTTCGGTGGGCAACAACCAGACATGGCTTGACCAGGCCGACCGTGTGATTCTCGAGGTGAACTCCTGGCAATCGCTCGATCTGGAGGGAATGCACGACATCTACGGGGGGTTGAAGACGCCTCCGAATCGCGAGCCGATTCCGCTCGAGCAGCCCGGCCAGCGCATCGGCACACCCTACCTGACCGTCGATCCGGAAAAGGTGGCCGCCGTCGTACTCACCAATGCTCCCGACCGCAACAGCCCCTTCAAGGAGCCCGATGAATCCTCGCGCCGCATCGCCGGCCACATCCTCGAATTTCTTGGCTGGGAGGTGCAGAAGGGCCGCTTGCCGGCCAATCTCCTGCCGCTGCAGTCGGGCGTGGGCAACATCGCCAACGCGGTGCTGTTCGGTCTCGAAGAGGGCAAGTTTGAAGGCATGACCTCCTACACGGAAGTCATTCAGGACGGCATGATCCGGCTGCTGAAGACAGGCAAGCTGACGGTGGCCTCGGCCACGGCCTTCTCGCTCAGTCCCGAGATGATGGACGAGATGAATGCCAACATGAGCAGCTACCGCAAGCAGATCATTCTGCGCGCCCAGGAGATCTCCAACCATCCGGGCATCATCCGCCGCCTGGGCGTCATCGCCATGAACGGAATGATCGAAGCCGACATCTACGGCAACGTCAATTCGACGCACATCATGGGATCGCGCATGCAGAATGGCATCGGTGGTTCGGGCGACTTTGCCCGCAACGGCTTCCTGACCATCTTCATGGCTCCGTCATCGGCCAAGGGCGGCGCCATCTCGACCATCGTTCCCATGGTTTCGCACGTGGACCACACCGAGCACGACGTGCAGGCCATCGTCACCGAGCACGGGTTGGCCGATCTGCGCGGACTCTCGCCCCGGCGGCGCGCACGGCTGATCATCGAGAATTGCGCCAATCCGGAGTACAAATCCCTGCTGCTCGATTATTTCCATCGCGCCGAGCAGACCGCGCTGGGCAAGCATACGCCGCACATGCTTTCCGAGTCGCTGAGCTGGCACAACCGGTTTTTGCAGACCGGAAAGATGCTTCCCTAGGCGGAGAAGCGAAGCACGATCGCGCAGGGTGGAGCGGGCGATGCCGGATGAAATCATCCTTTGCAAACCGGGACGCATTCACTGAAAGGGTGCGGTTTCGGCCGCGCCCTTTCCCTGAGGCGCGGGCCTTTTCCTGCGCGGATGCAATGGCCCGCGCCGCGTCTTTCCGGTGGCAACGGCTGCGCGGCCGCTGCGTGGCCTGCTGACGCGCGGTATCATGACCGGTATGAAACTGGAAGCGATTCAAACGGCTCTCCGCGAAGCCGGCCTGGACGGCTGGCTGTTTTACGACCATCATCACCGCGACCCGATCGCCGCGCGCATCCTGGGACTGGACGAGAAGGCTCTGGTGACGCGGCGCTGGTATTACTTTGTGCCCGCCACGGGCGAGCCGCGCAAGCTGGTGCACCGCATCGAGCAGGGGCGTCTGGACACGCTCGCCGGATCGAAGGCGCAGTATTCGAGCTGGCAGGAACTGGCCCTCGGACTCGAAGCGATGCTCGCCGGGGCGCGCACCGTGGCCATGCAATACTCGCCCAACAACAACATCATGTACGTCTCCATGGTCGATGCCGGGACGGTCGAGTTTCTGCGCGGGATGGGCAAGCAGATTGTCAGTTCCGCGGATCTGGTCAGCCAGTTCGAAGCGGTGCTCAGCGGGGAACAGAAGTCCACGCACGCCGTGGCCCAGCGGGCCATCGATGCGATTCTCGCCGAGGGCTGGAAAGAGATCGGGCGCCGTCTGCGGCCGGGGGCTGGCCGCGCGGGCGCGTATTCGGAGTTCGCCCACGCCGGGTGGCTCTCCGAGGCCATGCGCCGCGAGGGGCTGGTCTGGGACGACGGACCGAATGTCAGCGTCAACGCCAACTGTTCGGATTCGCACTATGAGCCGACGGCCGAGCGCTCGGCGACCATCCGCGAGGGCGATTTTCTGCTCATCGACATCTGGGCGCGGCCGGACACCGCGGCCGGCGTCTACTATGACATCACCTGGACCGGGGTCGTGGGCCGCGCGCCCACCGAGCGCGAGCAGCAGGTCTTCCAGACGGTCGTGAATGCCCGCGACGCGGCGATCCGGACCGTGGAAAGCGCCTTTGCCGCCAACCGGCCGATCCGCGGCTTCGAGGCCGATGACGCGGCCCGCGCGGTGATTCGCTCGGCCGGCCTGGGCGAGTATTTCACCCATCGCACCGGCCACAATATCGGCCACGAGATTCACGGCTCCGGCGCGCATCTGGACAATCTGGAAACCCACGACGAGCGTCTGCTGCTGGCGCACACCTGTTTCTCGGTCGAGCCCGGCATCTACCTGCCGGAGTTCGGCGTGCGCAGCGAGATCGACATGATGACCGAACCCGGCCGGGCCTGGGTAACAGGACGGGTACAGCGGGAACTGGTGAGAATCTGAGCCGTCGCGCGCCCAGCCGGATGGCGCCGCCGGAGCCGGGCCCTGGTGCGATATAGTCAAGAGGAATGGCAACGGAAGAAAACAGCAATGCCGCGGCTCGGCCCGGCGCGCCATCCGGCGTTCCGCAGGGTTTTGTCTATCTCCCCCTGATTGCCGGCTGGCTGGTGCCCGGCGCCGGGCATTTTCTGCTGCGCAAGTGGGTCCGCGGGACGCTGCTGTCCGGCTCGATCCTGGCCATGTTCACGTTGGGACTGGCCATGCAGGGCAGGATCTATACCGGGGCCCACGATGTCCTGGACATCCTCGGACTCGCCGGCGACCTGGGCAACGGGCTGCTCTACCTGCTCGGCCAGGCTCTGGGCTGGGGCGCAACCCAGGTGCAGACCACCATCGCCGACTACGGCACGCGTTTCATCGTGGTGGCCGGTCTGCTCAACATGATTGCCGCCGTGGACGCGCATAACCTGCGTACAGGGAGGAAATCGTGATCTTCCGGCCCTCTCACTTCACGGCGGTCCTGCTGTTTGCTCTCTTCGCCTCCACCGTCTTCGGCATTACCCAGCGCGAGACTCCCGGACAGATGCTTCGTTACGGAATCTATTGTTTCGTGCTTTTTGTGGGCTCAGTCATCGTGCTCAGCTGGGCGATGTACCTGATCGCGCCGTAACCGTCTCGAGCCCGGATGGCCGCAGCCCGGTCACCGGCTGCGGTTTTCTCTTCCCGGGGCATGGTTTGCCGGGATTTCATGCGGGAATGCCGCGCTGCCAGACGGCGGCGTCGAACTGGTGGGCAAGGTGGTAGCCTTCCGAGTGATAAAGCTCGATGGCGCCCGAATTGGCCGCGGTCACGGTGAGGGAGACTTCCCCGGCTCCCTGGCGCAGGAAGCAGTAAGCGGCCAGTCCGAGCAAGGTCCGGGCCAAACCGCGCCGGCGAGCCTCGGGGTGGACGCAGATCTGGGTGATGTGGCCGCTCTCCGGGCTGACGCGCGAGGACAGCACCATGGCCGCCAACTCCCGGCTGCGACGGTCTTCGACCACATACGAGGCCAGCGCGGCGAAGGTGCCGCAACCCGAATAGCGAACGATATTGTTGAGAAACCGCAGCGAGCCCTGAACCGAGCGGTACTGGTCGTTGACCACGCTGTCCGGATGGCCGCGGTACGCCGACTCAATCAACCGCGCGGCCGCCGCCAGATCCTCATCGCGCCAGGGACGCAATTCGAAAGGAGCGGGCAGATTCTGGGCGGGCCTGGTCAGAAAGCCTTCGAGCGGCCGGGTGAGGAAGAGCCGCTGGTAGATCTGAAAGCCCGCCTGGCGGAAGGTGCCGGTGTGCGAGCCGGAGGGGTGCAGCAGCAGTTGCGACTCCACGCGGTTGACCTGCGGCGAGTTGACCAGCAGCTCAAGAAGGTGACGGAGCAGGATCGTCTCGACTTCGCATTCCCGCGTTTCGCCGGCGGGATCGGCTCGGAGGGCCGATTCCCAGCCCGCGCCGGGGCTGGGGATCGCGAAGAGATCGCCGACGATGGCCTTGGTCTCCTCGTAGACGCAGAAGGCATAGCCGGTGACCTGGCCGGCTTCGAGGGCGGCATAGCCGGGCAATGTGTGGTTGTCGAGATACTGCATCAGCAGCCGGGCCGAGACACGGTAATCCCAGTGCAGACGTCTCCTCCAGAGGGCTGCCTCGGCATCCAGCAAAGGCCGCAGCAGCGGCGCAGCGAAATGCCGCAGGTCGAGGATCTCGATGGTGGCGCCCGTTGCCATGATTTCCCGGTCCGATTGCCTTCAAAAGGAGTTGCCGCGGCCGGGTGGATGGGAGCAGGAGGCACATGGCGGATTGAGTTGCCGGAAGAACGCAGCAAAAACTGCCTTCGATCGGCGGCCAAGGCTCCAGATTTTCTCTTCCAGAGGGCGGCGGTTGCGTCCCTTCAAAAGATTCAGCTTATCAGGTTACCGGCTCATCGGCTGCCCACCATGTAGACCACCAGGCCCTGCTCCGGCCAGCTGAAAAGCTGTTCATACGGCCGGCCGGCCAGATACTGGGCCAGCGCCGCCTGAGTGTGCAGGTCCACGCCGCCGCGTCCGCTCACCCGGGCGACCAGCAGATGCTGCTCCGCCGGCACTCCGCTCTCCTCGTAATTGACCACTTCGCGATTGCGATAGAACGAGAGGCCATACTCCACGTCGCGCCGGACGCGGAAGACGGCAACCGTTTCGTTGGCAGGGGCCACCGCGGCCAGTTCTTCGGCCAGCGGACGCGCCGAGTAGGAGCGGTCCAGCAGGTGGATCACGTGCTTGGTCTGGGCGATGGCCGGGATACCGAAAAACGGGCCGACACCATAGAGAAACAGCAGCAGCACCATCAACACACCCGTGGTGGCCAGCCGCAGGCGGGCTACGCCGAAGCCCTTCACCACGACCAGGATCAACAGGGCTGCTCCGGTTGAGGACATCACAGCCACGGCCAGCGCCTTGCCGGGCGGCATCATGCGCCCATGCGCCACAAACCAGGGCAGCAGCAGCGCAAACAGGGTGAGCACGCCGGAAAGAGCCGCGTGGCCGAGAAGAACCCAGCGGTTGAGTCCCGGTTGCCGGCGCCGGAAAAGGTAGTCTCCGGTGAGAATCGTGATGGGAGGAATCGAGGGCAGGATGTAACCGGGCAGCTTCGATTGCGAGAAGGAAAAGAAAAGGATGGGAATCAGCGCCCAGAGCACCAGAAACTCGGGAAAGGCGTCGCCGGGCCGGCCCGCTCCGAGCTTGCAGGGGCTGGAGTGGCGCGCCCGCCACTCGCAGACCGAAGTCTGAACGCCGTCCGCCAGGGCGCGCACCGCGACGACCGTCCAGGGCATGACCGCCAGCACCACGACCACCAGGTAATACCAGAAGGGCTGCTCGTGCTGGAAACGGTTGGTGGCAAAGCGCTCCAAGTTGTGCTCGAGGAAAAACTCCCGGAAAAAGGTGGGATTCTGATGCTGAACGGCGATGAACCAGGGCAGCACGATGGCGAAGTAGAGCAGCACGCCCGGCCACCAGAAAGAGCGCAGCAGGACCGGCCACTCGCGGCGCAGCAGGACGAAAGCGGTCACGATCAGCAGGGCCAGGAACGGCGCTACCGGCCCTTTGGCCAGCGTCGCGACGCCGGTAAAAAAATAGATGTCGAAGAGCCAGAACTTGGAGCCGGTCTCGTACCAGGCGTACCAGCCCAGCAGGCCGATGGCCAGAGGCGCGGCCATCTGCATGTCGGTGGAGGCGCCGCGGGCAAAGCCGATGATGCCCACCGAGGCCACGGTGATCAGCGCCGCGTCCAGGTGGCCGCCGGGGCGGAATCGTCGCATGTGCAGATAGATCAGCAGCACCATGATGAAGGCGAAGCTGGCCGAGGGAAGCCGCGCCGTCCAGTCATGCACGCCGAACTCCTGGAAGACGAACATCGCCCTCCAGTAATAGAGGGCAGGTTTCTCCAGCCAGGGGTGTCCGTAGAGGTAGGGAGTGACGCAGGCGCTCAGCTTGCCTTTCAGCGTGTGTGCCGAGTCGAAACGGACCAGCATCTCGTGAGCAATCTGCGCATAGCGGGGCTCATCGGCTCCCACCAGGCCCAGGCCGGCGCCGCCCAGTAATGGAATTTGCCCGTAAAGAAGAAAAAACAGGGAAAAGAAGAAAAAGACGGCCGCCTCGTTCACCGTGCCCAGGCGGGACAGCCGCAGACGCCAGCCCGAAGGCAACTCCGGAGCCGATGGCTTTTCTATAGTCTCCACGTTCAGCGTTTCTCCCGCGGCGCCTTCGCTGGACGCGCGCGAACCGTTCTGTCTGCTTCGGTCAAAGCAATGGAAGAGCCGGCCGATGATGTCCCGGATGCGAGTTCCGGGAGAATGCGCAGGCTGCGTTCTTCGTGAACAGGGTCAAGGCTAACAGATTCGAGCCGGATCTCAAGTTCGAACCGGATATCCAGAGCCTGTCAGCCATCCTTGCTGGCCAGTGCGGCCACCAGAAGGCGCAGCTCAGTCAAAATTTCGTCGCGGGCGCCCGCCAGCGTGCCATGGCGCAGATAACCGGCGGCATTCTCGTGGCCACCCCCGCCCATCCGCTCGGCCAGCGCGGCCACGTCCACCCGGCCCTTGCTGCGCAAGCTCAGGCGGACGCCTCCGCCGGGAAGTTCCCAGAGAAAAACTGCGGCCTCCACCCCGCCGGCACACAGGGCGTAGTTGACAATTCCTTCGCAGTCCTCCTCGGTCGCCGCCGTGCGCTCCATGTCCTCGAGGGTCACCCACAGCCAGACCAGCTTGCCTTCCTGCTTCAGGTTGCCCAGCGCCACCCCCAGCAAAAGCAGCTTCGAAACAGGCATGGAAAAGTACACCTTCTGGGCGATGCAGACCGGGTCTGCACCGGCCTCGACCAGTTCCTGCGCCAATCCAAACGTGGAAGCCCGCGTGAATCCGTGGCAGAAACAGCCGGTGTCGGTCAGCAGTGTGGCGTAGATACAGGTGGCCAGCTCCGGCGTCACCCGAACTCCGGCGGATTTTGCCAGCCGGTACACCAACTCTCCCACGCTGGCCGTCTGGCGGTTGATCCAGTTCAGTTGAGCGAACTCCCGGCCGCTGGCATGGTGATCGATGTTGACCAGAAAGTACGGGTCCAGACCGTCGATTCCGGTACGTTCCAGCCCGTCGCACTCCAGCACGATCACCGCGTCATAGAGGCCGCCGGCGTGCCGCGAGGTACGGATCCGTTCGGATCCCGGCAGCCCGCGATACACCCCGGGAACCCGATCTGCCGCCACCAGATCGGCGTGCTTGCCCATCTGATCGAGAAGAATTCCCATGGCCAGCATGGAACCGACCGCATCGCCATCCGGACGGCTGTGCGAGCAAACCAGGAAACGTTCGCCCTGGCGCAGGATCTGCAGGATCCGTTCCATCAGGAATTGTTCCGACTGCAGTATCCCGGTCCGTCCTGTCTCCAGCGCCGGGTCGGCCCTCTGCTCCTGCGCCGGACAGGATGCGCCGGCTGGAGAAGATGCGCTCAGCTTCTGTGCGCCAACCCTCATGGCGGCTACTCCGCGGCCTGGTGTGTTTCGTCCGCCGCGGCGCCGGGCGCGGCGGCGTTCTGCGCGCCGCTGGATTTCTGCCGTTTACGCTGGCGCAGCAACAGTTCCTCGATACGTGACTGAAAGCGGTCGGAGCAATCGGCCTGGAAGCTGAGTTCGGGAATGGAGCGCACCCCCATCCGCTTTTTCAGTTCGGCGCGGATGAAGCCCCGCGCCGCCTCCAGTCCTGCTACCGTTTCCGCTTCGGCCTTGGCGATGTCCTGTGCGGCTCCGTCGATGGCGACATAGACCCGCGCCGACTTGCCGCCCGGGTTCAGCGCCACCTCGGTAACCGAGCAGAAATGGATGCGCGGGTCAGCCAGCTCACCTTCGATCATCGCGCCGATCTCCTCGCGCAGTGCCTCAGCCACCCGGTCCTGATGGTGCTTCCGCGCCCTGTGTTCCACCATGCGCCTTCGCTCCTTCAGTGGTTAGACCCTTCAGAATAGCAGAAGCGCGCGGAGAGAATCCGGGACGGCTGCGGCGATTCTCCCCGATTCCGCCCTCTCCCGGATTCCCCCGTTCAAGGTTCGATGTAGTCCCAGAAGGCGTCGGCCAGTTCGGCGCCCAGATCGTTCGCCATCCGGTGAGCCGAACGCTCCACCTCTTCGATGAGTCCATGCAGGTAATCGCGGGAACGGGAGATGGCCACGACGCCCAGCGTGGCCGATTGCCACGTGACCGCCTCGTCCAGTTCGGCCACCGAGACGTTGAAGCCCTGGCGCAACTGATCTTTCAGCGAGCGAACCACCTGGCGCCGGTCCTTGAGCGACTGGGCGTGTTCAATGCGGATTTCCAGCGTCAACTGGGCGACCGGCATGGCGTCACACGGTTTACGACGACAGTGTATCGCCTATTTCCAGTTCCGCCGGGATTTTTCTCTCCGGATCGACCGCGTCCGCGAACCCTGCCGCGATCGCTTCCGGTCTCAGTTCACCCGCGCTGCGCTGCCCAGCCGCTCGATCACCATCGCGTAAAAGCTGGGCAGATCCTGCTCGCCGTCGATCGTCAGCCGGCGGAAGACCTTCATCAGGGGAAAGATTCTGGAGCCGCGCATCTCGACGGCCGGAACGGCGACCGCACCTCCGGGATACGGGGTCATTTCCCAGTTGCCGGCATAGCGGCGGCGCAGAACCTCGCCCAGATAACTGCCCCACAGCCGTGTCTCGAATTCCTGATTTTCCTCCGGACCTTGGCCCGCCCGGAGCAGAATCTCGTCCAGTCCGTGAATCGATTCCGGAGAAAAATCAAGCTTTTGCTGGAACTCGCTCTCGCCCCACTCGGCCGCTGCCTGCGCATAACCCTCCATCATCGCCCCCAGACTGGGAAAGGGAGATGACTCCAGCCGTTTGCGCAGATCGGTCGCGTCTTTCATCCAACTTCAGAGTACACGCTCTTTCCGCGAAGCGGCCGGGAATGGCATGCCCGGAGGGGGTTGTGTCAGACTGAGAGCAAACGAGGAGGGTCTTTCGTTGAAGAGCATCCGGTTTTTCGCCCTTGCCGTCCTTCTGGCCGCAGGCGCCGGTCTGGTCCGCGCCCAGAACCGCCCGATCTATCCCGATCCGGCCGTGGCCCGGGCCGATCTGGCTGCCGCTCTCAGAACGGCGGCCGCTACGCACAAGCGTGTTCTCCTGGATTTTGGCGGCAACTGGTGCCCCGACTGCAAGGTGCTCGACATCTACTTCCATGACGCCGTCAACCGGCCCATCCTGGAGGCGAATTTCGTGCTGGTGGATGTGAACGTCGGGCGCATGGACGCCAACCTGGATCTGGCCCGGCGGTACGGGGTGCCGCTCGCCAAGGGCGTGCCCGCGCTGGCCGTCCTCGGCGACCGGGGCCGGCTGCTTTATAGCCAGCAGGGAGGGGAGTTCGAGGACATGCGCCACCTTCAGTCCTCGGCCCTGACGGAATTTCTGTTGCGATGGAAGCCTGCCCGGCGGTAAGACCAGGGAGTTGCCCGGACCGGTTGCGGAGCGGGGAGAACGAAGCGGTTCGCTTTCTCAGCCGAGCGGCGCCAGGTGCTTCGTCTTCGAGTAGGTGTAGGTGATGCGGTGGATCACCGTGATGGTGGACATCACGGCCATCACCCACAGCACCGGGGCCATCACTCCCCAGTGGTTGAACAGGGCGCCGAGCAGCACCAGCACCACCCGCTCCGGGCGCTCCATGAAACCCACCTTGCACTGGCCGATCAATGCTTCGGCCCGGGCCCGGGTGTAGCTGACCATCAGCGAGCTGACCATGACATAGGCCACCAGCACCACGTAGTGAAAGCGGTTGATGCGGCCGTAGTAGACCAGCAGGCCGAAGAACAGGATCACATCCGAGTAGCGGTCGATCACCGAGTCGAAAAACGAACCGAAGACGGTCACCTGGTTGTTGCGCCGCGCCACCCGCCCGTCGACCATGTCGAAGATGCCGGCGCCGAAGATCACCAGGCCGGCGTAAAAGAACATCCATCCGGCGTTGGCGGCGTTGGCGTGGCCGAAGAAAAACGCGGCTACGATGTTGATCACCAGGCCGAAAAAGGTCAGCAGATTGGGGGAGATGCGCGCCAGCGCCAGTCCGCGCACAATCTTGTCGAGAAGCCAGCCGCATCCTCGCCCAAAAGCGTTCGTCCAGGTGAATGCCATGGTTTCTGCTTCGCTCCTAATTCAGTGCGGATCCGGCTTCCGCCTCGGCCGCGGCGGCTTCGTCGTGAATGGTGGTCAGCTTCAGGATTTCCAGCTCCCGCCTGCCGTTGGGGGTGACGATGATGGCTGTATCGCCCACCTGCTTGCCCACCAGGCCGCGGCCAATGGGCGAGGTGGTCGAAATCAGGCCCTTCGAAACGTCGGATTCCTCGCTGGTCACCAGCCGGTAAATCAACTCTTCGTCCTTGGTTGAGTCGTAGACCACCACCGTCGAGCCGAACCCTGCCCTGTCCCGGGGAATGTTGGCCAGATTCACCAGGGAAAGCTCGGCCATGCGCCGCTTCAACTGGCCCAGGCGCGCGTTGACGAAGTCCTGGCGCTGCTTGGCCATGTGGTATTCGGCGTTTTCCGACAGATCTCCGAGTGCCACCGCCTTTTTGATCTCGGCGGGAAGCTCGTGAGCCAGTTCGTGCTCCAGAGCGGCGATTTCAGCGAGAAGCTTCTTCTTGATGTGTTCGGGCATCATGGTCCGTGACGGCGAGCAGGGTTGCTCGCTCTGCGTGAAAATACAAAGATCTGCTTTCTCATTATACGCGGCGCGCGGAGTTAGGAGGCGGGAACCGGTTTCCGATCGCGATGGTCGAGGAACGACTGCAGGATCAGCGTGGCGGCAACCTGATCCACCACCGGGCGGTGCTGCTGGCGGCGATGGCCGGCCTGGTAAAGAATCCGGTGGGCCTCGCGCGTCGTCAGCCGTTCGTCCCAGAGTTGGATGGGCAGGCCGGTCAAAGCCCCCAGCGCGGCGGCGAAGGCCCTGGTTCGGATGGACTGGGGGCTGGCTTCGCCGTCCAGGTGCAGGGGATTGCCGACCACGATGCCGGCCACGCCAAAGCGACGGCAGAGCCGCGCCAGCGAGCGCAGATCATCCCGGCAGACGCTGCCTCCGGTGCGCTTCCGCGCCAGCGTCAGCACCGGCTGGGCCGTCAGCCCCAATGCGTCCGACACCGCCACGCCGATGCGGCGGTTGCCGACGTCCAGGCCCAGATAGCGGGGATGCGTACCTGCTTCCAACCTCAGCGCCTCACGTTCAAGCTTACGGCCACGGACAATCCGGGGGGAAGCAGGGAAGAAATTCCCGCTTCTGCGGTCTCTGGCCGGTACAATCAGAAAGAGCGAATCCTTGCAGGGACTGTTCGCGTCTCATTACCGTGGATGAAGGGCTGACAGCAGGGGGATGGTGCGCCGCAGACGGACAAGCAGAAGGGAAAAAGGTTCAGGCGCGGCAAGATTTCTGCGGTTGATGGGTTTTGTCCTGCTGCTGGCGGCGGGCGTGGGGGCGTGGCTGGTTCTTGCGCCCTACGGACCAGCGCGAGAAACCTTTGTTGATCTGCCGCCGGGCTCCTCCACATTCGAAATCGGCCGGCAACTCGAGATGGCGGGGGTGGTGCGCAGCCGGTTCGCCTTCGACCTGGTGCGCTGCTGGGACCGCGGAACGCTCAAGGCCGGCGAGTACCGTTTTGACCATCCGGCGACGGTTACCGAGGTCTTTGCGCGCATTCGCCGCGGCGATGTGTTCACCATCGCGGTCACCATCCCGGAAGGCGACAACCTCTTCCAGATTGCCAACCGGCTGGAAGAGGCCGGGCTGGGCCCGCGACAGGATTTTCTGGAAGCGGCGCGCCAGCAGGTGGACCTGGTGGCCGATCTCGATCCCGGGGCTCGGAGTCTGGAGGGTTATCTGTTCCCGGATACCTATCATTTCCGCCGCGAGGAAACGTCCGCGCAGATCCTGGCCGCCATGGTGCGGCGCTTTCGCGCCGTGGCGCGGCAGCTGGGACTGAAGGAGAATGTGCACGCAGTGGTGACCATGGCTTCGCTGATCGAGCGGGAGACGGCAGTGGACGCCGAGCGCCCACTGGTGGCCAGTGTCTTTGAAAACAGGCTGGCCCGGAAAATGCCGCTCATGACCGATCCGGCGGTGATCTACGGGCTGGAACTCGACGGACGCTGGCGGGGCACGATCTATCAGAGCGATTTGAAGTTCGACACCCCCTACAATACCTATCTGCACACCGGCCTGCCGCCGGGTCCGGTGGACAATCCAGGGCTGAAATCGCTGCAGGCGGCCCTGCACCCGGCGCAAACGGATTATCTCTACTTTGTGGCCGCCGGGGCCAATCCCCAGGGACGGTCGCTCTTTTCAAGCACTCTTTCCCAACACGCGCGCGACGTGGCCGGCTACCGGCACGCCGTGAAGAAGGCAGGCCGCAGTTGAAGATGGCATTCGATCGCGCGGCCGCCGCGGCCCTTCTTTTTCCGGTTCTGCTGCTTTCCGGCTGCCTGTGGACGACGCGCAGACTGCCCATTCCCAAGCAGCCTTCGGTCGTGTTGACGGCCACGCCGGCGGAATTGGCCGAGCGGCTCAACCGGCGCTGGGACGCGCTCGAAAGCCTGACCGCTACGGTCGAGATTCAGGCCAGCGTGCTCAAGGCCAAGCAGGGTATGGCCACTGACTACACCCCCATCCGCGGCATCATCCTGCTGCGCAAGCCGGAGATGCTGCGGGTCTACGGGCGAGTTCCGGTCATCGGCACGCGAGCCTTCGACATGGTGAGCAATGGCGATCATTTCATGCTCTGGATCCCTTCGAAGAATATCGTTTTCGAAGGATCCAACTCGGTGACCAAAAAATCGGCCAATCCGATTGAAAACCTCCGGCCGGGATTTTTCATGGATGCGCTGGTGGTGCGCGGGCTGAAGCCGGATGACTGGTACGGAGTGGTGGCGGACTCGGAAACAGTGGAGGATGCGTCCAGAAAGCACTTGTTCCTTGTTCCCGAATACATCCTCAGCATCAGCCACCACGAACCGGGCAGCCACGAGCTTTCCCCGGAGCGCGTGGTGACCTTCAACCGCGACACTCTGCTGCCCTCGCAGCAGGATCTGTACGCCCGCAATGGGAATCTGGAAACCCAGGTTTTTTATTACGCCTATAAGGATTTCGGCACCGGCATGTACCCCAGCCGGGTGGTCATCAAGCGCCCCGTCGAAGGACTTCGGATCGTGCTTTCTGTGGAGAAGGTTGTCGAAAACCAGACACCACCCCTCACTGCGAGCGAATTCGAACTGAGGCCGAGCGAAGGAACCAGGATCAAGAACCTGCAATAGCCGGGCGTGTCCACAAGCAGGCGGGGCGCCCAGACGCGGGATCTGCTCTCCCGGAGTTGTTTTTCCTGCTCGAGGGGAAAGACGGGGCGCCGGTCCGCTTCCATGGGGAAACGAACCGCTTCAATTCCTCGCGCGTGCCAGCGCAGCGGAATGGTACCGGCCCACGGAGTCAACCACGGGCCGGAAAACGCTACCCGGCCACAGGCGTGCCGGCCGCAGGCTCTGTTTCGGGAGTTTGCTCTGCCGCTTCGGCCTGAACCCTGACCTTCACGTGGGCGGTCACTTCGCGGTAAAGCCGGACAGCCACCGTAAAGTCGCCGACGCTTTTGATCGGCTCCTCCACCTGAATCTTGCGGCGGTCAATCTCGAATCCCTTGGCCGCGAGCGCGGCGGCGATGTCGGCCGAGGTGACCGAGCCGAACAGGTGGCCAGCTTCGCCCGATTTGCGGGTGAATTCCAGTTCGACAGGCTCCAGCCTGGTGACCAGTTCTTCGGCCTGGGCCTTCTCCGTGGCGGCGCGGCGGGCGGCGGAGGCTTTCATCTGTTCGATGACGGCCCTGTTGGCCTGGGTGGCTTCAAGCGCCAGCTTGCGGGGCAGCAAAAAGTTGCGGCCGTAGCCGTCGGCCACCTTGACCACTTCTCCGCGATGCCCCAGGTTGGCTACATCTTCCTTCAAAATGACTTCCATGCTCAATCTCCAGTGTGACGGGCGGCGTCCGGACGTCGCCCGGCTGCTTTGAACCGACGCGGATCTTGACTCCTGCCGCGCAGAATCGTTCTTCGGCGCCTGGGTCAACTCGCGCGCCGGGTTCGTTTGCTTTTTCCCGGATTCCGTCTGCCTGCAACTCCTGTTTCCCGGGATGGCCGGGCAGGCGGCTTCGGCCGGGAAACGCGATCAATGCTGCGTGGCAAACGGCAGCAGCGCGATGTTCCGTGCCTGTTTGATGGCGCGGGTCAGACGGCGCTGGTGCGTCGTGCAGACGCCGGTCAGCCGCCGCGGCACGATCTTGCCGCGCTCGGCCACAAAGCCCTGCAGCAGACGCACATCGCGGTAGGGGATGGCGTCGATCTTTTCGGTGCAGAACTTGCAGACTTTCTTGCGGCGGAAGAATTTGCCGCGTCCTCCGGGGGCTGCTCCGGCGGGCCGTCCTGCTGACCGCCCGCCGGAACGGGATGGACCGGAAACGGAGTTTGTCCCCGAGGCGTGGCCGGAAGAGTGGCCCGCGGCAGAGGTGGCGTCCGTGGCGGTGGGGGATTGCGAAGCTGCCAGCGCGGGAGTCTCAGGCGCCTTGTTTTGAGTTTCTTCAGCCATGCTGTTTCCTCTTCATTCTCGTGTTTCCGGCAAGCCCTCCGCAGAGCGCACACCGGAATGCTGGATCGGGCCATGAGCGGCGGAAAAAAGCAGCGCCGGCCATGGCAATTTCGTCGTTGGAGACGGGTTGAGAGCCCTTCGGCGCCGCTTTCTTCCTGCAGGCTGAAAGCCGGGGCCAACCCTGTCCCTGTGTCCCCTTTCCGCGCCGTTCAACCTGCGCCGGGGGGCGAGTTCAAGGTTTCTCAACAGGTTTTCACGCGGTCTGAATTGGCTCGGCGCTCATCCCCGTCGAAGAGGCCACGGGAGCCGCAGCCGCGTGCTCGGTTCCGGCGGTCGCGCTGCGGCGGACGCCGCGCTTGGCCTTCATTTTGGCCAGCCGTTTTTCCTCCTCGTCGATGCGCACGGTGATGAATTTGATCACCGGCTCGGAGACGCGCAGCCGGCGCTCCAGTTCGAGCACCACGGTGCCGCCTGCTTCGATGGTGAACAGAACGTAGTTGCCTTCGCTGAACTTGCGCACCACATAGGCGAGTTTGCGCCGGCCCATCTTCTCGACCGACTTGACCACTCCGCCGCCGCTGGTGACGTTGGCGCTGAAGCCGGCGATCAGTTTGTCGACATCTTCCTCGGCCACATCCGGCCGCACAATGAACATCACTTCATACACACGGGACATCCGCTTTCCTTTTCCGCTGGGTGCTCGGGATTCTCTCCGATCTCCAGCCACACACTCTTGACTTGCCTCTTGCCTGACTCACTTCCAATACAGCTTTCCGATACAGCTTTCAAAACCCTGTTCATGTCGCGGGGGCACCGGATTCCTGGTCCCTTTCCTGTCCGCGACGGTTAAATTCATTCATCGCTGCGGCGGGGCCCTCGGCCACGATACGGCGGGTTGCGGCAGCCACCCGGTCCAGCACCTCGTCGATCACAGTCAAATCCGCCTTGCGCATGGGCGAGAGCAAATAATCCTTGCCCCGCCGCTTTGGTCCGCCGGTTGCGACGAACGCGGTGACCGGGCCGGAATTGCGGCCATCGGCTGCCGCGTTCCCGCCGGCTCGATCGAGCCCTACGCCGATGCGCAGACGCATCCACTCCTGGCTGCCCAGAGCGCCGATGATGCTGCGGGCTCCGTTGTGGCCCGCGGCCGATCCGCGCTCCCGGATCTTGAAGGCTCCCAGCGCCAGGTCGAGTTCGTCGTAAATCACCAGCAGATCCCGGGCCGGATCGACCGCGAACTCCCTGACCAGGGCGGCTACCGCCAGCCCGCTCAGGTTCATGAACGTCTCCGGCTTGGCCAGAATCACCGTTCGTCCCGCCATCCGGCAGGTTGCCGTCGCCGCCCGGCAGCGCCGGTTCTGCACCATGACCCCTTCCTGCCGGGCAATGCGGTCGATGGCCATGAACCCCGCGTTGTGCGGGGTCCACAGATACTCGTTCCCCGGATTGCCCAGTCCCACCACAAGAAAAGGACCCGGCTGTGAGGAGTCGCCAAAAGACTCCTGCCGTGCGCCGGATTCTCGTGCTTCGGCCAAGGGTTAATTCTTCGCTCCGGATTCCGTCTCGGTCTTGCCCTTTTTGGCAACTTCGGGTTCGGCCGCCGCCGCGCCCGCCTCTCCTTCTGCCGCCGCAACCGGCGTCTCGGCGCGAATCGAGACCACATGGGCCACGGTCGCGTCCTCGGCATCGATGTACTTGATTGTGTCGGCATGAGGCAGGTTGCTGACGCGCAGCACCCCATGCAGACCCAGATGGCTGACATCCACGTCGATGTGGCTCGGAATGTCCGCTGGCAGACACTCGACCTCCACCTCGCGCAGAACCTGGTCGAGGATTCCTCCCTCGGTCTTGACGCCCACCGGTACGCCCAGCAAGCGGACGCTCACGCTCACCCGCAACGGCTTGTCCAGGGCGATGCGCTTCAGGTCGATGTGGATCAGACGGTCGTTGAGCGGCTCGCGCTGCCAATCGACGATCATCGCTTTAGCGCTGGACTGGCCGGCGATTTCAACGTCGAAGATCGTGTTGTGGCCGGTTTCCGAGAAGAGAATCCGCGCGATCTGCTTGGGATCCACTTCGATGGCCACCGGATCGTGACCGGCGCCATAGAGCACGGCGGGAATCCTGCCCGCGACGCGCACACGCCGGGCGGCATTCTTGTTGAACTTGCCCTCGCGGGGCTTGGCTGCGACAACTTCTGGCATTCGTTCTCTCGTTTCTGGTCTCGGGCACGGAAGTCCGCCTCCCGCCGCTCGGCCGGCCATCTCCTGCGGGCAGATTCAGCGATGAAGCCGGTTCGCTCCGCTCCCTTTGTGAAAAGCAGCTTCCGGTTTCCAACTCCCGGCTCGCACTGCTTGTTGCGGTTATGAACTGCCGCGTGCAAGCACGCGATGCAGTTCCTTCCTTCCGGCTTGTCCGGCGGCGCCATCCGGCCGGCCCTGCCTGGTTCCCGGCATACGGATTGCCCGCAAGGGCCATTCCTAGCTGAACAGCGTACTGACGCTGGTCTCCATGTGTATGCTCTCGATGGCCGCTGCCAGCAGTCCGGCAATCGAGAGCACCTTGATCTTGGGCAGCTTCTGCGCCGCCTCGCGCAGGGGAATGCTGTTGGTGACCACCACCTGTTCCAGGCGCGAGTTGGCAATGCGGTCGATGGCCGGCCCGGAAAGCACAGCGTGGCTGGCGCAGGCATGCACGGAGGCCGCGCCGTTGGCGTACAGGGCGTCCACCGTCTTGATCAGCGTTCCGGCCGTGTCGATAATATCGTCGATGATGAGGCAGGTCTTGCCTTTCACGTCGCCCACGACGTTCATCACCTCGGCGACGTTCATGTCCACACGGCGTTTGTCCACGATCGCCAGCGGCGCGCCCACCTTTTGCGCGAAAAAGCGCGCCCGCTCGACGCCGCCGGCGTCGGGCGAAACCACCGTCAGGTTGGGCAGAGCCAGTTCGCGGAAGTAGCTTACCAGCACCGGGCTGGCGAAGAGATGATCGACGGGAATATTGAAGAAGCCCTGGATCTGCGCGGCGTGCAGATCGACAAACAGCGCGCGGTTGGCCCCGGCCGTGGTCAGCAGGTCGGCGATCAGCTTGGCGCTGATGGCCACGCGCGGCCGGTCCTTGCGGTCCTGGCGGGCGTAGCCATAGTAAGGAACCACCACCGTGATGCGCGCTGCCGAAGCCCGTTTGAGAGCATCCACCATCACCAGCAGTTCGATCAGGTGCTGATCCACCGGATAGCAGGTCGGCTGCACCACGAACACATCCACGCCGCGCACGTTTTCAAGCGACTGAAAGTAGACCTCCCCGTCGGCAAAGCGCTGGATCTTGGCTTCGCCTACCGGAACGCCGATATGCCGGCCGATCTCTTCGGTCAGCGCCCGGTAGGCCGTTCCGCTGAAAAGCTAGAAACGCTAGTCTACGCTCAGATATCGGCTGCGCTTGCGTTCAACGGCCGGCTTGGCGACTTTCGCCCTGGCGGCCTCGGCGGAGGAGGCGAGTGCGGGGTCTTTCGCCGCCGCTGGCCCGCCCTCCTGCGCACTCGCCTCCGCCCTGGCTGTCACTGCTTCCACTTCCATCTCCGATTGTCTCCAAGCTGGTTGGCTTTGGCTGTTCTTCCACCCTGTTCAGTGAGCGGCCTTCGGTGATCGCAGGCAACATCCGCAGACCACGGCCGGCAACGCGACGCTGTGTGCTCAAAACTGGCTGGGCGGCCAGGATTCGAACCTGGACAAGTGCCTCCAAAGGGCACTGTCCTACCATTAGACGACCGCCCAACTGGACAGCCGGCCGCGCATCCAACGCGACGGAACGGCTGCATCAACCGGCGGCAGGCAACAGCATCTGCCGCCAATAAGCGCGGCGCGGAAGCGTTCGGGTCAGGCGACTCCGCACATTCACGTTGCGGGGTTGTTCCTTCAACCGGACCTGGGCCGCTTCTGCATCTCCGCGGGTTCTGTACAACCCGAAGAGCGCTGAACCGGAACCGGACAGCGAGGCATGGAGGGCTGCCTCCGGCGTGCCTGAACCCAGAAGGATGCGCTTGATCTCGCCAAGGGAGGGATACTGGGGGAAGACGACGCGTTCAAAGTCGTTTTCGATCCAGCTTGGAATCCCGGTGCGGACAAGCGCGAACTCTGTTGGTCCGGCCAGGTTCTCTTCCGCGAAGAGAACACCGGAGGAGCCGGCTCCCGGCCAACCTTGGGGAATTGCTCCCGATGCAGCTTCCGGGCTTGATTCCGCAAAGGCGCTGGCGTAGGCGCGGCTCAACTTAACCAGTTTATCCGCGCTGGCCGCGGCGGTCAAACCCTCGGTGGCGCACAGAGCGTCCCAGTCGCGAAAGGCCTGCGGCGTGGAAACCCCCAGATCCGGCGCCGCCACCACGCACCAGACCGGCTCGAAGTCCGGCAGCGGATAGACCTGCTGGCCGCGATCCAGTCCCAGCACGGCGCCTCCGATGAGGAACAGCGGCACATCGGAGCCGATGTGCGCGGCAATCTCCAACCGGCGCGCGCCCCAACCGGCGCTGCCCGCTCCGATCCCCAGTTCCGCCTCCAGCCCCACCAGCGCCGCAACGGCGTTGGCCGAACCCGCGCCCAGGCCGCCCTGTACCGGCAGTCGCTTTTCGATGTGAATCTCGACCTCCGCCCTCCGTTCGAGAGCATCGAGCGCCAGCGCGGCCATCTTCCAGGCGGTGTTGCGCTTGTCGACGGGCACGCGGCCGTCGTTTGAGGTGATCCGGATCGTGGTGGCCTCCGCCGGCCGGGCCGTGACCGTGACCAGGTCGAACAGTTCCAGTGTCTGATAGACAGTGACCAGAGCGTGAAATCCATCCGGGCGAGGCGCGCCGATTCCCAGCCCCAGGTTGATCTTTGCGTGCGAGCGAACGGCTGTGGACATACCGGCTTATTGTAGAGCCGAACCAGGCTTGCGGGTGTCTTCCAGCCCGCCCTGGCCAGCCGTGAATTTCCGGACGGCGCCGCTTGCTGAGCGCAGCAGTTCGAGCGTTCGCGGATCCGGCCGGCCGGCGAAATATTTGTCAAGAGCCTGCCGAAAAAGCGGGTTGTCCGGCACGGCGCAGGCAAACAGCGTCATCGATGAGCGGAATTTCAGGTCGTCCGGAGAGCCGAGGATTTCCTCGACGAGGTGTCCCTCCACCTGGATCACCAGTTGCGTGCACTGCATCAGTCGCGGACCGAGCAGCGTATGACGTCCGTAGGCCACGGCTTCCTGAACAGACCCGATGCCGTAAAACTCCGACTGCGGACTCCTTCCCAGGCCTTTGATCTGCGGAAAGATGTACCAGATCCAGTGGCTGCGCTTGCGGCCGGCCCTCAGTTCCGCCAGCACGTCGGGAAAGACAGCGGCCTGGGCGCGGACAAAACGTTCCAGGTTGAAGGGATCATTCATCGTCGCATCCTCCTGCGCCAACCAGAACGCGCCTGCCGGGCGCCGCTTCCCGCCCCGGGTGGAGCGCGCCGAGCGAGGCCCGGCAATCTCTTTGGGGCTGCCCTCATTCAACCACCATTGCGCCGGCGCCGAAGTCCATTTCGCGCCCCCGCGTTTTTCCCGCAAGGGAAACGGCGGCCCCATCCGGAGAGAGCGGCGTCCTTCACCGGTTTCAACAAGATAAAAATATAAAAAAGACAAAGTTTGTGCTCCGGAGAGCCAGAAAAGCGCTCCATGCCGCTGACGTCCGTTAGACTGTTGGTTAAGCTTGGAACGACCCAGTGCCTGGGATTGCCGCCGGGATGATAAAATCAGGCTTTCCTCCATCAGGGTCAGATTTTTCAGTATTCGAGGGTGTCGATATTCTTCCCGTGATTCCGAACTGTGGACCGCAGCAGCGTATGTGCTCAGCCGGGGGCTCCCGCCCGCCGGAAACCGGGCGCAGCTTCATCCTCCGCTTTTTACGGAGCGCGAGCCGTTTGAGGCGCACGATGATCTTGCTGGTGCTGGCGCTGGTTGCCGCCGCGGCCCTGGCGCAGGAGCCGGAGAGCGGCTACCAGCAATCGCAGACCATCGACTCGATCCGGGTGATCGGCAATCGGCGCATCCCCAAGGAAACCATTCTGGCGCGGCTTTTCACGCACCCCGGCGACACCTATGATCCGGTCTCGATCGAGCGCGATTTCAACTCGTTGTGGAACACCGGATACTTCGAGGACCTGCGCATCGAACGCGAGGACACGGTGCGGGGCATCATCCTGAACATCTTCGTCCGCGAAAAACCCACCATCCGCGAGATTAACTATAAGGGGTTGAATTCGGTCTCGCAGTCCGACGTGCTGGACCGGTTCAAGAAGGAAAGTGTCGGGCTGACGGTGGAGAGCCAGTACGATCCGGCCAAGATCAAACATGCCGAGACCGTGCTGAAGCAGATTCTGGCCGAGCACGGACACCAATTCGCCACCATCAAGACCGAAGTGAAGACCATTCCGCCGGCCTCGGTGCAGGTGAACTTCATCATCAAGGAAGGCCCGGTGGTGAAGGTGGGCAAGATCAAATTCACCGGCAACCGGCACCTGAGCTCTCTTTACCTGCGCCGCGCGATGAAGAATCTGCGCCCCATCGGCATTCCCTATTCGCTGATCTTCGAGGATCTTTTCCCGCGGACATTCGACAGTTCGAAACTCGAAGAGGATACCGAGCGGGTGCGCCAGGCCTACCGCGACAAGGGCTACTACAACGCCGCGGTCGAGCAGCCCCAGACGCAGATCCGCGATCAGGGCGGCCTGAACTGGTTCACCTTCCGCCCCAACAAGGGGAAGCGCATCGACATCCTGCTGCCCATCGAGGAAGGCTCGCGCTACCGCCTGGGAACGATCACGTTCACCGGCAACAAGGCGGTCAAGAACGTGAAGGCTCTGCGCGCCACCTTCGCCATCAAGGACGGCGACTGGTTCAATGCCACCGTGATCGGCAAGGGTCTGGAAAACCTGAAGAAGGCTTACGGACAGCTTGGGTACATCAATTTCGGCGCCATTCCCCGCCCTGTCTTCAATGACCAGAAGAAGACCGTCTCCCTGGTGATCGATATCGACGAAGGCAAGCCCTTTTACGTCTCGCGCATCGAATTCCAGGGCAACACTGTCACCCGCGACCGGGTCATCCGCCGTGAACTGCTCTTGCAGGAAGGGCAGGTCTACAACTCGCAGTTATGGGAACTGAGCCTGCTGCGATTGAATCAGCTTGAATATTTTGAGCCGCTGCGGGTCGATCAGGACTCGGAAGCCCACCAGGATACCGCGGCGGGCACGGTGGACCTGCTGCTGAAGGTGAAAGAGAAGGGGAAGAACTCGATCGGCCTGAACGGCGGGTTCAGCGGCCAGACGGGAGCATTCCTGGGCGTGAACTACCAGACCAACAACTTCCTTGGCCTGGGCGAGACGCTCAGCGTGCAGGCCAACCTGGGCAGTGTCAGCCGCCAGTTCCTGTTTGGTTTTTCGCAGCCTTATATTCACAACCGGCCGCTCAGCCTGGGATTCCAGATTTACAACCAGAAGCAGGACTTCAACGCCGCCAAGAACTATCAGCTCACCAGTGGCGCGTCGGTGAATCTGACCGCCGCCGAGCAGTCGCTGACACAGAACTACAATCAAAGCGCCTCGGGGATGAATTTTTCGCTCAGCTATCCGCTGAGGCGGCATGTCTTTCAGCGCGTCGGTTTCACCTACGCCTGGAGCAAGTCGACGATCACCGCCTTCTCCACCGCCTCGCAAAGCTTCTTCCAGAGCCTTGCCTTCCGCTCCGGAATTCAGGGATCCAATGCGCTGACCGGCATCATCAACAGTATGATCTCGCTGAGTTATTCCTATAACACGATCAGCGATCCGCTGCGTCCGCGCACGGGCAAGGAATACACGGCCGTCGTTCAGCTTTCGGGTCTATGGGGCAGCGTCCGCTATTTCGCGCCAATGGTGGCCTACAAGCAGTTTTTCCCCATGCATATGCTGACCCCATCGCGCAACGGTCGCAATGTGCTGGGCGTCCGCGTCCAACTGGGCTACGTGCAGGGCTATGGCGGCGCGGTGGCCCCGCCCAACAATCGCTTCTACTCCGGAGGCGAGGCTGACCTGCGCGGATTCGATATTCGCGGCGCCATGCCTTACGGCTATGTTCCCAGCCGTGTGAATGTGCAGTTGACGAATCCGGACAATACGTGCGTTCCTCTTTATCCCACCCAGCCGCAGCTGGGCCAGTGCGTCCAGGTGCCGCTGCCCATCTACGGAATTGTCTCGATTGGCGGCGACACCAACCTCACCACGAATATGGAGTACCGCATTCCCATCGCCGGGCCGGTCACTTTCTCGCTCTTTGACGACTTTGGTCTCGATCTGGCTCTCAACAAGGGACAGCTGGAACAGAGCCCTCAAGGGCTCGACGCGCTGACGTCGGTCAATTACGGCTGCCCGGCGCTGGTCACGGCTCCGGATGGCACGACCACTTGCGAGAATGGCATTCCCGGCTCGCTGGTCGGGTTCCAGAAGAATGTTCACGTCATCGCAGGAACCAATTTTGTCCCGCGCATGTCCATTGGACCCGAGATCGCGGTTGTCGTGCCGGTCATCAACGCGCCTTTCCGCATTTACTACGCCTACAATCCGCTGCGCCTTTACGAGCAGCCCTACTGCAACCTTGGCATTGGAAAGAACAACCAGAGCTGCTCGGCCGAGTTGGTGACGCGGGACATGTTCCCGCCGACCCAGGCGGGCGAGTACACCTACAACCAGATCATTTCAACCTACGGAGCGCAGGATGTTTTCCGGGAGCCGCGCAAGACCTTTCGCCTGACGGTGTCCACCACCTTCTAGTGAATCCAGTCCGGGTTTCCCCTTGCGATGGCGATTGCTGGGAGTCCCCTGGCTCTCAGCGCGGGGGGAAACTCTCTCCCGTCTGCGGTTGTCGCTCTCCATCGCCGATCGGGGAGCAATCCGCTCCGGGATGGCCGGGCGCCCGCCGGCAATTTCGTTCCGGGAGGGTCGAGGCGCTCGCCGCTGGCAACGGACGCGAGGAGCCGGGAGCTGAGGTTCACGCGCTTCATGAGCCCGGCAACGGGCGAATGGAGGATGACCGGCGCATCGCAGGGGTTTGACGCTTCCCGCCCGTGCCCCTATAATCCGACTAGTTCCTGTTGACGTCTCTTTCCGCGTCTTTCCTGCCTCCGCCCCCAACGGTGCTGAGCATCGATTAAGGACCGTGAGATGGCCCGGGAGGCGCAGGATCGATGCCGCGAGCCAACGCGGCCAAGATTTCGGGGAATTCCGAAGGAGCATTCCACTCGCATGAAGCGTTCGCTTGCATTGATTCTTTCGCTGGCCTCGGGTTTTGCACTGAGTGCCGCTGCCCAAACCGTGACTCCTCCCGCCGCGGCTTCCGCAATTCCCGCGGCTGCGAGCAAGATTGCCGTGATTGCCTTCCAGGTGGCCGTGGCCCAAACCAACGAGGGCCAGCGTAACTTCGCCGACCTTGAGAGAAAGTTCGAACCCAAGCGCGAGCAGTTAAAAGCCATGAGCGGCCAGATCGACACCCTGACCAAGCAGCTCCAGGCGCAGTCGGACACGCTCAGCGAGGCCGAGCGCGCCAATCGCGCCCGGACGATCGAGGACAAGAAGAAGGATCTGCAGCGCGCCGCCGAAGATGCCCAGAGCGATTTTCAGCAGCAGATGCAGGATATGTACAACACCCTGGCGTCGAAGGTTTATGACGTGATGGTCAGCTACGCGAAGCAAAACGGCTACACGCTGGTTCTCGATGTGGCCCAGCAGCAGAATCCGGTGCTCTATGCCAGCGATTCGAGCAACATCACCAAGCAGGTGATCGACGCGTACAACCTGAAATCAGGTGTGCCCGCTCCGCCGTCCGTTCCATCCGTTCCTTCCGCGCCTGTTGCCAAGCCGCACCGCCAGCCCTGAGGGTTGGGGCGGTTCCGGCTGTCTCACAAGGGCCCCGTTCTGCGGGGTCCTTGCTGTCTTGGCTGGTGCCGGTCTGGAGCAGAAAACAATCAAACGGCGGGAGATCGAGTGACCTTGCCCGCCGCCGGGCCGCAAGGAAAAAGCCGGCGCATCTTCTTGTGGAAAAAAATGTGGATTCCTTTCACGCACAAGGCGATGGAATCAGGAAAACGGTGTCTTCCATGTGGATTTTTCCTTCAAGAAAACCGCTAAGCCTTTATTTATCATATTCTTCTCAGAGAGACCCAACTTCGGCAGACGATTTGCTGTCAGGTGTGGATGGTTTTTTGCCTTCCCCGGTTATCCACAAGTGCAGATGAATGGCCGGTGACTCCGGCAAGTTCCGCCGACGCGGGTGATCAGGACTGCGTGTCTTCGCCTACCCGCAGCACCGCCAGGAAAGCCTCCTGCGGAATGTCCACCTTGCCGATGCGCTTCATGCGCTTCTTGCCCTCTTTTTGTTTTTCCAGCAGCTTGCGCTTGCGCGTGATGTCGCCGCCATAGCACTTGGCCAGCACGTTTTTGCGCAGCGGGCTGACCGTCTCGCGGGCCACCACCCTGGAGCCGATGGCTGCCTGGATGGCGACCTCGAACTGCTGGCGCGGAATCAGCTCGCGCATTTTGGAAACCAGCGCCCGGCCGCGTTCGTAGGCGAAGTCACGATGAACGATGATGGAAAGCGCGTCGACTGGCTCGCCGCTGACCAGGATGTCCAGCTTGACCATCGGCGACTCCCATTCGCCCGCCAGCTGGTAGTCCAGCGACGCATAGCCGCGGGAGATCGACTTCAGGCGGTCGTAGAAATCGAGGACGATCTCGTTCAGCGGCAGTTCGTAGGTGAGCAGCACGCGGGTGGGCGTGACGTACTCGAAATTCACCTGCCGGCCGCGTTTTTCCTCGACGAGTTTGAAGATACCGCCGACATACTCCTCGTTGGTGAGGATTCTGGCCGTGATGACCGGCTCGCGGATGGATTCGATGTTGGTTGGTTCGGGCCACCGCGAGGGGTTGTCCACTTCGAGATGGCTGCCGTCGGTGAGCGCAATGTGGTAGCGCACACCGGGAGCGGTGGTGATCAGGTCCAGCTGGTACTCGCGCTCCAGCCGTTCCTGAATGATCTCCATGTGCAGCAGGCCGAGAAAGCCGCAGCGGAAACCGAAGCCCAGGGCGGCCGAGCTTTCCGGCTCGAAGGAAAACGACGAGTCGTTGAGGCGGAGCTTTTCAAGAGCGTCGCGCAGCAGGGTGTGCTCGTGGGCGTCCACCGTGTAGAGGCCGGCGAAGACCATCGGCTGGATGTCTTCGAAGCCGGGCAGCTGGGCGGCGGCCGGGCGCAGATCATCCGTGACGGTGTCGCCGATCCGGGTGTCGGAGACGGTCTTGATATTGGCGGCAAAGAAGCCCACCTCGCCGGCGCTCAGCTCTCCGATCTCGACCGGCTTGGGCGAGAGTACGCCCATCGATTCAACTTCGAAGGACTTGCCGTTGGACATCAGCCGGATGCGCTGGCCTTTGCGCAGGACGCCCTGCATGACGCGCGTCAGCACGATGACGCCGCGGTAGGCGTCGAACCAGGAGTCGAAAATCAGCGCCTGCAACGGAGCTTCGGGATTTCCCGTGGGAGGCGGAAGCCGGCGAACAATCGCCTCGAGCACCTCATCGACTCCCTGGCCGGTCTTGGCGCTGACCGCGATGGCATCGGTCGCGTCCAGTCCGACGGCTTTTTCAATGGCCTCCTGGGTGCGCAGGACGTCGGCCGAAGGCAGATCGATTTTATTGATAACGGGGATGATCTCCAGGCCGTGGTTGATGGCCAGATAGGCGTTGGCCAGGGTCTGCGCCTCGACTCCCTGCGAGGCGTCGACCACCAGCAGAGCGCCTTCGCAGGAGGCCAGTGAGCGCGAGACCTCGTAACTGAAGTCGACGTGTCCCGGGGTGTCGATCAGGTTCAACTGATAGGTGTTCCCGTCCTGAGCCTTGTACATCATGCGGACGGCATGCGCCTTGATGGTGATGCCGCGTTCGCGCTCCAGATCCATGTTGTCCAGGATCTGGGCCTGCATCTCGCGGCCGGTCACCGCGCCGGTCAGTTCCAGCAGACGGTCGCTCAGCGTCGACTTGCCGTGGTCGATGTGGGCAATGATGGCGAAGTTGCGCAGCAAGCGAGCGTCCATGAGGGTTTGGCGAAGGCGGCAATTCACGTCCTTCCGACGCGTGCCTCCATGGCATAGCTTATCATCGGCATAGCGCCTGTTGCGGTCACCGCGCGGCAGGGCGTTTTATTCCTCATGCATATTTACTCTACCGGTTTCAGATTTCTCGCCTGCGCCGCGCTGGCCTGTCTGCTGGCGGGCTGCCAGCACACCACTCCCCGCGGAGCGCAATCGCAGCTCACTGCGCCGTCGATCCAGCCGTCGTCCGGTGTGTCCTCCAGTCCGTTGCCGGCCGCACAGGCCTCCGCCGGTCCGTCCCATCTTACGCCGGAGCAGCAGCGTGTGCGCGCCTTGATCGAGCAGGTGGAGCAGGCCTATGCCCGCGGCAACGCCGACTATCGCAAAGGCAAGCTGGGTGAGGCCAAAGATGCGTTCGATCATGCCGTGGACCTGATGCTGATGAGCGGCATCGACATCAAAAGCAATCCGGTGTTGCAGAATGAGTTCAACCGCATTGTAGACGGGGTGAACTCCCTCGAGATGGAGGCTCTCAAGCAGGGCAACGGCTTTGTCTCTCCGCAGGAGCAGACGCCGGGCGAGGCGGCCAGCGAGATGACCTTCCAGGTGAATCCCGGCGTCGAGGCCAGGGCCCGGGCCGAACTGGCCACCACCAAGTCCGATCTTCCGCTGGTGGTGAACGACTACGTGGCCGCTTACATCAACTTCTTTGCGAACACGGAGAAGGGACACAACACGCTGCTCCACTCGTTTGAACGTGCCGGCCGCTACAAGGCGATGATCGAGCGGATCATGGCCGAGGATGGTGTGCCCCAGGACCTGATTTATCTGGCTGTCGCCGAGTCGGGCTTCAATCCGCGTGCTGTCAATCCCGGTTCCGGCGCCGGAGGCATGTGGCAGTTCATGCCCCACGGCAACTATGGGCTGGTCCGCAACCAGTATGTGGACGAGCGTTTCGATCCGGAAAAATCGACTCTTGCCTATGCGCGCTACATGAAGTTCATCTACGATCAGCTGGGCGACTGGTATCTGGCCATGGCCGGCTATAACTGGGGCGCGGGGAATGTGCAGCGCGCGGTCGAGAAAACCGGCTACGCCGACTTCTGGCAGCTTTACAAGCGCCACAATCTTCCTCCGGAAACTCAGAATTACGTGCCGGAGATCCTGGCGGCCATCATCATCGCCAATCATCCGAAGCAGTACGGCTTTGATGACATTACGCTCGATCCGCCCGTGTTGACCGACACCGTGACCATCAATTATCAGGTCAGCCTGCGCCTGGTTTCGGATCTGGTGGGAGCGCCGGTCGAAGAGTTGCAGGCGCTCAATCCCAGCCTGCTGCGGCTGGTCACGCCGCCTGACACCTCGTTCGATCTGCATCTTCCCGCCGGCACGGCATCGATCTTCCAGCAGGGCATCGCCGCCGTGCCCGTGGACAAACGCAATGAATGGCGCTACCACCGCGTCCTTGCCGGCGACACGCTGGCTTCGGTCGCGCGCGAGTATCGCGTGAGCGAGGACGATCTGGCCGCGGTCAATCAGATGAGCGCAAGCTCTGGCCTCGACGGAGTCGCGGCGCTGGTGGTTCCGGTGCCTCTGCCGGCGGAGTCGGAGGCGCACCCGCGGATTCATACCGTCCGCAGAGGCGAAACGCTGGTCACCATTGCCGATCGTTATGGCGTGTCGCTGAGTGATTTGCGCCGCTGGAACAGAATCTCGGGTATCCGCGTGCGGCCGGGCCGCCGCCTGCGCATCTCGGATCCGGGGCGGTCACCACACCGCACACGCAGCAGGGATCAGCGCAGCCGCAGCCGCGCGCGCGCGGGCATGCGCCACCGGGGAAAGACAAATTCCGCCGAGCGGAGCAGACGCCAAAACCACCGCCCGGTGCCGTCCGGAAGCCGCGCGCATCGCAGCCGGCAAGCTTCCAGTGCGAAGACCGGCCGGACAGCGCATACAAGGAAATCCCGCGCGCGCAGGCATTGAACGCGCGCCCCGGGAATCGTCGCAAAAAGAAAATTCTCCGGGATCTTATTCCATGCTTGTTATTTGATGGCGTTTGCGTGCAAGCTATTGCTACAATAACTTCCGCGAGCGGCACGGTGTGTTCCGGCCACGCGCGGCGCAAGCACAAAGACGGACAGCGGCGAATCGCTGGAGGCAGTGGGATGGAAGAAGTGTTGAGCATGTACGCAAGGGACGGCGGCGAGGCGAATGCCGGGCCGGAAAAACTTGATTCCGATCACGACGGCTATGAAGAGGAAGAAGAAGTGGAAGAGGTGGAGGAGATCGATGTGCTGACGTTCTCCGACCAGGGCGAAGGCGCAAGCGAAGAGAGTTCGATCGTGGTGGTGGAAGAGCCGGCGCCGAAACCAGTCCGAAAGAGGGCTGCCGCAAAGAAATCTTCCGCACGAAGGACCTCGGCCGCAAAGGCTGCTGCAAGGAAGGCTCCGGCCGGCAAGGCCGCGGCCGCAAAGGCAGCAGGGAAAAAGGTTGTGGCCAGGAAGGCCGCGAAGAAATCCGCCGCTGGCAAGAGCAAGGCCGGCGCAAAGGGCGGAAAAGCCGCAGTCCTGAAGGCTGTGGCGGATAAAAGCGCCGGCAAAATCACCAAACGAGGTAAACCGTTGGCTCTCAAGAAAGCAGCAAAGAAGGCGCCCGCCAAGAAGACAGCAGTGAAGAAAACTGCGGTCAAGAAGGCTTCGGCGAAGAAGACAGTTGCCAAGAAGGTAACTGCCAAGAAGGTAACTGCCAAGAAGACTGCGGCCAAGAAAGCTCCCGCGAAAAAGGCGGTCTCCAAGACGGCAGCAGCGAAAAAGGCCGCTGTGAAGAAGGCAACCAAGTAGCGACGGCGCTCAGCAGTTGAAGGCAAGCAAAAAAGCCCGGTGTAGGCCGGGCTTTTTTGCGTCTCAAGTCAGGATTCTCTTCTCAGGTCAGGATTCTCTTCTGCCGGGGTGACCGCTCACTCCGTGTGCCGCCAGGATTCATCGGGCCAGCCGCGCCGTGAGCAGCTCGCCACCGGGACTCGGCGCAGCCGGCGAAAGCGAACTGACGGCGACGGGGATGGCGGCCAGCACCTGTGCCGAAGCGGTTGCGGGGTTCACCTTGGTCCATACTTCGGCGATGCGGCCCGTGGGATCGATCAGAAACGTGTTGCGGCGGGCGATCGGGATGCCGACAAAACTGCCCAGCGAACCGTAAGCGGCGGCCACTTGGTGATGGGTGTCGGCCAGCAGCCGGAAGGTCAGCCCATCCTTGGTGCAGAACTTCTGATGGCTGCCTGGCGTATCCTCGCTGACGCCCAGAATGACCGCATTCCGGGCTTCGAATTGAGCCAGATCGCGTTGAAAGTTGTGCGCCTCGATGGTGCAGCCCGGCGTCATGTCCTTGGGATAGAAGTAAAGCACCACCCACTTGCCGCGAAAGCTGGCGAGCGAAATCGGGGAGCCGTCCTGCGAGGGAAGGGTGAAGGCAGGCGCGGGTTGTCCGACAGCGGGCATCGTTTGTTTCGCCGCGCGAACGCGAACGAAGGAAACCGTGATGAGGATCAGAGCCGCGGTGAGAGCGGCGATCGCGAGCATTCGCATGAGAAGCCTCCGGAATCAGGGAACGGGAACCGGGCCAGCGGGAACAGATCGGCAGCCAGGGCGGGGAATCCCTTCCTGCCCTCAGTATAGAGCCGCTTTCCTTTTTCCGTGGAGTCTGCGGGCCCGATGAGGAATTTTTCCGCGGGCTCCAGCCGCTCATCAGTTCCCGCGCGGAGTGGCCACGACGGCGATGCCTGCGCCGGCGGCGCGCTCCAGCAGCCTGTCGCGGTCGAAGAGCAGGGTATGGCCGGCTTCGACCGAGAGGCAACTGGCGCCGGCGCGGATCATCGTCTCGATCGTGCGCAGTCCAACGACGGGAACGTCGAAGCGCATGTCCTGATGGGGCTTGGCGACCTTGACGACGGTCAGGCGGCGCGCAAGGGTTGGCGTGGCGGCGCGGGCCTGACCGGGCACGCCGTTCTCTCCCGAGGCGACGTCAACGGCGTCCGGCTCGAGCGAATGCATCAGCGCTCCGGCGCGTTCGATGGTCGCGTCCGTGCCCTCCATCGCTTCGACGGCGACGCAGGCCTGCGCGGCGACAACCACCGTTTGACCGATATCGAAGCCGGCCAGGGCGCGGGCCACGCCGAGGCCGTAGGCGATGTTCCTCAGTTCATCCTCGTCCGGAGCGCGCCCTCCGGAGACGGATTCGCTCAGCACGCCCTGCCGGGCCAGCAGCGGTTCCAGAAGCGCCGTGGAACTGATCAGTTCAATGCCCTCGTCGGCCAGCACCTTGGCCACCGCGCCCAGCAGCATGTCCGTATTCCGTGTGCGCAGATTCAGCAGCAGCTTGGCCAGCCTCCAGTCGGGACGGATGCCGGAAAAGATCTGCTTGTGTTTCACCTGGCCGGCCATCACGGCCTGTTCGACGCCCTCCTTGTGGAAGGTGTCGATCAGACGCGACAGCTCGCCCAGCGAGAGCCAGTGGACGCTGATGCCGCTGTCGGCCTCGGCGCGGCGATCCATCTCCGCGTCGGTCTCTTCGCGGAGGGCGGCCACGACGACAGGCCGTCCCTCGGCCCGCGCCGCCTCGAGCAGCAGGAACGGAAACCGCCCGTTGCCGGCGATCAGACCGAGTTTCATGGCTACCGGATCACCCCGCGCTGGCTGCGCTCAATGAAGGCGGCCAGCCGCGCCGCGTCTTCGCCTTCGAGTTCCCTGATCTTTTCAAGAGCCTGCGTGGTGTTCAGCTTCGCGGCCACCAGCAGCCGGAAGGCCCGCTGCAGCGTCTTCAGCCGTTGGGCCGAGAAGCCGCGCCGCGTGAGGCCGACCTTGTTGATGCCGAAGGCCTTGACCTCGCGCCGCGACGAGGTGAGCGAGAACGGCAACACGTCCTGGGTGATCACCGTGCCGCCGCCGATGAAGGCATACGCGCCGATGGTGCAGAACTGGTGTACCGGGTTCAGGGCGCCCACCGTCGCGTAATCTTCCACCGTCACATGGCCGGCCAGCGTCGCCGCGTTGGCCAGGATGCAGTGGCTGCCGATCACGCTGTCATGGCCGATGTGCACATAGGCCATGATCAGGCAATGCGAGCCGACGCGCGTCACACCGCCGCCGTTCACCGTGCCGCGGCTGATCGTTACGCACTCGCGGATGGTGTTCGAGTCGCCAATCTCCACCGCCGTCGGTTCATTCCGGTATTTCAGGTCCTGGGGCGAAACCCCGATCGCGCAGAAGGGATGAAAGACGTTGCCTGCGCCGATGCGCGCGTGCCCATCGAGCACCACGTGGGAGACCAGCGTGCAGTCTTCTCCCAACACCACATCGGGACCGATCGTCGAGAACGGGCCGACCGTGCAGGAGCCGGGAACGACCGCGCCCGGGGCGATCACCGCGCTGGGATGAATGCTCATTCTGCCGGCTCCATTGCCGCGGCGGGTGCGGCTTCGGCGCCTGCCGCCGGCTGCTCCTCGCCGCCCGGTCGCAGCCGCCGCTCGCGCAACACCACCTGGCAGGTCAGCGTGGCCTCGCAGACCAGCTTGCCGTCAACGTAAGCCTTGCCCTCGACGCGAAATCCGCGCGAACGGATCGAGGGAACTTCCACCTCGATGCGCATCTGGTCGCCGGGCGTGACCGGGCGGCGGAACTTGGCCCGGTCGATGCCGGTGAAAACCGCCAGCTTCTTGTCCCGGTCGGCCAGCTCGGCCATCATGATCATGCCGCCGGCCTGGGCCATGGCCTCGACGACAAGAACGCCGGGCATGATCGGGTAGCCGGGGAAATGACCCTGGAAAAAAGGTTCGTTGATGGTGACGTTCTTGATGGCGACCAGGCGCTTGCCGCGCTCGAATTCAATCACTCGGTCGATCAGCAGGAACGGATAGCGGTGTGGAAGAGAACCCAGGATTTCCTGGATGTCAAAGGTCATGCAGAACTCCAAAAAGCGGTGGCGTGGCCGCGCACACGCTCCCATGGATTATAGCGAAAAGCCCGCGCATTCCCTTCGCGTCCCGCCTTCCGCGGCTTCATTTCCTCTTTTTCTGGATGCGGCGCATGGCCGCCTCCACGCTCCAGAGATCGGGCGGCGCCTTGCCGTTGTACTCCACGTGGTCCAGGAACTCCTGCCGGGTGATCGTGCCGTTCTTGTAGAAAGTGAGAATCAGAGGCGTCTCGATTCCGTCGATCGTGTGATAGTCGTCGTATTCCTCGGTCTCAGTGTCCTGGTCTTTGTAGATCCGGTCGCGCCACTGGTAACTAACACGCAGAGGCAGGTGGGTCACAGAGTCGATCAGAATGGAAACAGTCTGGCTGTCCGAGGAAACGGCCGTCACCTGTTCGGCCAGATGGCGCTCGGCCAGATGCGGACCCTCATAGAACAGGAGCGTGCGCGGGTTATGGAGCCAGAGCCGGACAACGGTCTCGAGCGAGTGGTCGCGGTGGCGCAGAAAGGCGTCCACCTGATCCTGCGCCAGCGCGGTCTTGCCCTTGTAGGTCACCTCCCATCCCGCTCTGCCCAGGTAGTCATGCACCACGTCGCGGCGCTTGCCATACTCGATGCAGTCTTTGTCGGGCCAGGCATGATACGCCCGGAAGACGGTCATGCTGCCGGAAGGATTGCCCTGGAAGAATGTGGCCTCGCTGCCTTGCCTCATCCGCAGCCTGACGTCGAGCCATGCCTGGCCACCGAGCGCCCTGACCATCGCATCCAGCGCGGCGCGCGCCGGAAGGGAGCCGTTGCCGCCAGTTTCAGCCTCCACGACCGGAGCGGCCTGGGCGCATGCCACAGGCGGGGCCGCAAACAGGATCAGCAGCAGCGCGCGCAACCGCTGTTTCCGCCAGAACCCGCTTCCCATTCATTTCCCCTTTTCGCCAGCATACGGCACGATCTTCCGCTTCTGCATCTTTGCCGCAAGGGGCGCGCCGCCGCCCCAGCGGCAGACCGGACAGGAGCCGCCGCAGATTCCATCTCCATCGCCGGCCGGAGCAGCGGGTCGCGTGCTTCCGGCTTTGTGCGACAATAAAGCCCTGGGAAGGCGCAGCGCGCGGCGCGCGGCGCGCGGAGGTTGAACCCATGGGCGATCTATTGCAGCCGACACACATTCTGATTCTTGCCATCGTCCTGCTGTTGCTCTTCGGCGCCAAGCGGCTGCCGGAGATGGGCAAAGGACTGGGCGAAGGGTTGAAGGGATTCAAGGAAGGCCTGAAAGGCGCCAGCGAGAGCTCGCCTGCTCAACTGGCGCAGCAGGCCTCGGCTCCGGCGCCACCGGATGCCCCGGCCGGCCCGCCGGCCATGGAATACGTGACCTGCAGCCGCTGCGGAAACAGATTCGAAAATCCCTACGGCTTCAAGGTGGCAGATTTTGTCTGCCGCTCCTGTCAGCAGCGCTCCTGAGCCCATGCTGCGCCCCTGAGGCGATGGAGTTCCGCGCCGAAAAAAGGCCTGCGCGCATCCGCACAGGCCTTTTCTCCGGGAACTTCAGGAGGTCTCAGAAGTAGTCCTGTCCCGAGGGGTAATAGCCGGTCTTGGCGATCACTTCCAGGTTGGGACGGTCCACACGCACGTCGATCTTGCGGAACTTGCCGTCGATGAGCGGTTCATGGCTGTAGTAGCCGAGCGTGTATTGATTGCGCGCCTCTTCGGCGATCTTGGCGTAGCTGGTTTCGATGCCGTTGATGCCGTGCTCGGCGTCCAGCGTGCCGCCGGTGGCCAGGGTGTACTTGGCCAGAATGTTGTCGTACATGGTGAAGGGCAGGTGAAGACGGCTGATGTAGCCCTCGCCCCAGCGGGCCGACTCGCCTACCAGCGTCCCGTAAACGGCGATCTGGTTCGTTTCCAGGTAACGCAGCACCTCCTTGAAGGTCGCCTTGCTGCCGTACTCCTTGCCGTCGGAGACCACATAGATGATGCGGCGCCGTCCCTTGGGCCGCGTGGACAGTTCCTTGGCTGCCGCCAGGATGGCGTCGTTGAGCGTGTGAATTTCCTTGGGAATCGTGATGAACCGATCATTGCCGGTCGAGCGCCCGGGCTGGATGTTCGGGTCCACGCAGTTGCCGTTCTCGCGAATATCGC
The DNA here is from genome assembly GCA_049976805.1 of Occallatibacter sp. Lineage (GTDB taxonomy): Bacteria > Acidobacteriota > Terriglobia > Terriglobales > Acidobacteriaceae > Telmatobacter. The sequence goes on from JBMFHN010000004.1 coordinate 39,769, forward strand.
AGCCGGCCAGCGGGCCGCTGTTGACCGGCACCAGCATATCGGCGCCGATCTCCTTGGTCATCGAAATCACGAAGGGAACGCGCGCGCTCTCGGCGCCGGTGAAGCCGCCGGTGCGGTCCTGCACACCGTTGCTATAGGAAAAGATGGCGATTTCGTCGTAGGGCGTGAGCGCTCCCTGAATGGCCCCGAGAGAGCTGTTCACCTTGGCCATCACATCCGAGGTCAGACTCTGGTCGATGACAAACGCGATCGAAAGCGGAAATGGATCCGTGGTGAAGAAGGCCAGCGGCTCGCGGGTGTTGTTTTCATACACCTGGAAGTCGCGAAAGGTCAGCCCCGCCACCAGCCGTCCCTTGGAGTCCTTGACGGTGACCGGGATTTCCACAAAGTTGACGTGAACCCGCAGCATGGTGCTGATCGCCTGCACGCCCGCGCCGGCTGAAGGGACCTCCGGCGGCGAGGTCTGAACCTGGTCCTTGCCCTGGCTGGAAGGTGCGAGGCTGGAAGGTACCGGGTTGCTGGATGCTCCCTGAGCCGAGGCCGCGGAGGAAGAAGAGGGCAGCGCAGGTGTGCCGGCTCCCTGACCGGGGGTAATCGGACCGCTGACATCGGCCAGCGGCTGGGGCTTTTGCGGCAGGGGAGCGTTGGGTACCGTCGATTGCTGCTTCTGGGCCCGGGCCGCCGGGCTCAGGCTCAAAACTGAACTCGCGAGCGTCACCAGCGCGATGGCCCTAAAACCTAATTTCACAGGGATTCTCCACCAAAAACCTAACACTGACTCCAATGCCCAGAGTATCAGAAGCGCCGTCAACGCGCAGGTTTCTTCTGCGCGGCCCTCCTGGAGTATGCTTTCTTCCGGGATCTCCATCCGTCTCATACGCCAGAATGAGCTGCCTGAGAGGAATTGCCGTTTTTCTGCCTGTCCTGCTGCTGGCACCGGCGGGATGGGCCCAACTGGCGCCCTCGCCGGACGCTCCCCCGGTCTCGACCGCGCCCGTTGTCCCGACGCCGGAGCCAGCGCCGGCGCTGAAGATGAACGTCAACCTGGTGGATGTCTTTTTCACCGTTCGGGACGGCAACGGCCGCCTGGTTGCTCACCTCACCCGGAACGATTGCACGGTAGCGGAAGATCAGGTGCCGCAAACGCTCTCCAGCTTCACAGAGGAGACGGATCTGCCTCTGACTCTGGGCATTCTGGTGGACACCTCGGGAAGCCAGAATCGCCTCCTGCCGCTCGAACAGCAGATTGGCGCCCGGTTCCTGCGGCGCGTCGTCCGTCCCCGGGACGAGGCCTTTCTGCTTTCGTTCGATGTGAACGTCAACCTGTTGCAGGACTTGACGAGCGACCCTGATCTGCTGGTCAGCGCTCTTGACCGCGCCGCGATCAACACCGCCGGGGGCAATGGCGCTGCCGGCCTTCCCGGCGCCGGAGGCGGAACCGTGCCCACCATCGGCGCACCCCGGGGCACGCTGCTCTACGATGCGGTCTACCAGGCCATCCGCGACAAGATGCGTCAGGAGACGGGACGCAAGGCCATCCTCCTGCTGACCGATGGCCAGGACGAAGGCAGCACAACCAAAATCGGCGCGGCAATTGCCGCCGCCCAGAGGTCCAATGTCGCGCTCTATGCGATTCTGGTTGCCGATCGGGGTTTTTACGGCGCCTTCGACTATAGCGGTTCCGCAGCCCTGAAAAGGATGACCCGGGAAACCGGCGGCCGGCTGATCAATGTGGGCAACAATCGCAAGAAGCTTCAGGCCGCCTTTCAGCAGATCGAAGACGAGTTGCGCAGCCAGTACGTTGCCTCCTACGTGCCCGCGAACCCTCGCATGGACGGCAGCTTCCGCAAGCTCTCGGTTGTCTGCCGCGGAAACGGTCTGAAGGTGCAGGTCCGCAGCGGCTACTTCGCCGTTCCGGCGCAGGACTGAGCGCTCTCCGCTCTCCCGGCGCTTTCTTTCTGCAACAGCCTCCGGGCTCCGATGCCGGGACCGGATATCCGTTTCCAGCCCGCGCTCCTCGCGCGCGGCTTTCGGCCGCGATCCGTTGCTCCGTGGACTTTTGAAAAGATTTTTTCGTGTGCTCAGGGGGCGTACCTCTCCCGCGCGGACCCCCGGGCGTGCAGGTTGTAGGAAACACCGACAGCGAGCGCCCGGAGTGTTCGATTTTCGGACAGTAAATTACCTTTGTCCCGCTCTGCGGTAATATGGCAAATTTCAGAATTCCTCGTTATGATCGGCGCAGATCGGAAATACTTTAGCCCTTTTTCCATAATTTTTTCGAGGGCGCGAGATTTTGTCAGGAGCCTGCCATGATAACCAACTGTGCAATCGGTGAATCCTTTGAGATCAGTCCGCGGTTTCGGCGCTCGATCGAGGAACGAATTGCGCGCCTTGAAAGGGATGCCGAGTTTGACGAGGCGCAAGCAGCCCTGCTGGCCGATCGCGATCATATCCGCCGGCAGATGCACCTGGTGGCCGTCGAACGCTCCGAGGCGCTGCGCATGAGGCTGTTTCTGGACCGCGCCCAGACCCGCCTGCCCCGGCCGCTGATCGAACTCTGAGGGGCGTCTCTGGCTCTCTCGGGGAGCCGTGGCTCCGGTGGCCGGGCCGCCGGAGGGCCATGTTGTGCGCTCGAGCTGGCCGGCCGTGTCCTTGAGGCCGACGCCGCAGTTTCCGTTTGCGTTTTTCTTCTTGTTTTCCGTGCTGCCCGGGGGAGCTTCCGCGCTCTTGATCGCGGATCTTTGCGCCGAACCGGAGCAGGGCGATGCGGCTCCTCGGGGCAGCACCGTTTCTGGGTCAATCGGGCGGCTTTTCCTGCTCCGATGCACATGCTTTCAACAGACGTGAACAGCCGCAACCTGCGGCGAATCTTCATCCTGGAAAATTTTCATCGGAAGGGCTGAGATTTCCGCCTCGATCTTCTCTTTTCATTCTCTCTTTTCACCGTTCTCCATCCCCCGTACTCTTGGCTCTTGTTGAAGCAATTGCACCGGCCTTTTGGCCGGGATTGTCCCAGGTATTTTTCAGCACCACCGGCCGCAAGCGAAGATCTCAGCCTGAGAGCAGCCATTGCCGGCTGCCGCATGGGCTGCCGCCGTACCCGCTCGGGGACTGCGCGCAGGCAAGGCAATCCGGCAGCACGATTTGCCAGCGAGGGGATCTCCGAACACCGGTCACCGGGCCGCAGACAGATCACCTCAATCCGCCCCTCAGAGCGGCACAGGTGAAGTGTTCCCTGGCGACGAAAATGATTCGCGAGAAGAGGAGTGGGTACCCAAATTATGCGTCCGAAAAAGATCATTCTCTGCATCGACGATAACGAACAGGATCTTTCCGTGCTCAAGTTCATGCTGGCCACCAACGGCTACCGCGTGGTTGCGGCCACCAGCGGACAACAGGCCATCGGCATCTTTGCCGATACCCCGGTCGATCTGGTGCTGGCTGATTACGCAATGCCGCAGATGAACGGAGCTCAGCTGGTGGAGCGGCTCAAGCAGATCGCCGCCCACGTGCCCATGATCCTGCTGGGCGACCCGCTGAAGATGAATGGCGAGATCCACATTGCCGATGCTCTTTTGCCGAAGAAGAACTGCACGGCCCAGGATCTGCTGGAGCGCATCAAGGTGATGAGCGCCCGCAAGCGCGGTCCTCGCCGAGGAACACAGCGCATGCTGCCTGTGGCCGGGCTGGCGGCGGTGTCCTGAGGACGGGGTGCGCTGACCAGGGCAATCGCAATTCAGAGAGCGGGATGATCTTGTTTTGAAAGGGCACAGCTTCAGCCGTGCCGAAGCGTGGCGCGGCAAACGGACCGGCTTGAGCCGCTGGTGATGCTTTGGGGATGAAAACCCCATTCCTCAGGGCCTGAAGGCCGGAGATCTTCATCATGATCTGCCCGCGGCACGGCTGAAGCCGTGCTCTTTCAAGACGGCTCCTGCCGGCAATTCGAAATCCAAATGCGATGGCCCCGGTACGCTGACGCTTCCCTCTTGACGACGGTGCGGGCGGGTGGAATACTCCCCAACGAGACCCGGTCCGGAAGTTTTTCCTTGCGATCGGCGGTTGGCTTTTTATGGACCTGATTGTGGTTCGTCTTCTTTTTGCGGCCTTGCTGGCCGGGATCTGCTATTTTCTGCATCCATTCGGGATTCAGCAGGGATGGCTGGGTGCTGTGCTGGGCATGTCGGCGGCCGGCGCGGTGATTGTCTTCGAGTTGCGGGTGCGGGCGCTGAGTCTGAAGCGGCTGATCGGCGCCGTGGCCGGCAGTGTGCTGGGCATCTTCGGCGCGGCAATGTTTTCGCTGGTGCTGCACACCGCTCTGGAGCCCGGCACCACCTCCACCGTCCTGCAGATCTTCGTCCTGCTGCTGATGACCTATGTGGGCCTGCTGGTGGGCGTCAGCAAGGGCGATCTGCTCAACCCGGCGGCGCTTGGCCTGGTCTTCTCCGGCGAACGGCCGGCGCGGCGCAACGCCAAGGTGCTCGACACCAGCGTCATCATCGACGGGCGCATCGCCGACATCGCCGAAGCCGGCTTTGTCGATGGCGTCATGGTGGTGCCCGAGTTCGTGCTGCGCGAGCTGCAAACCGTGGCCGATTCGACCGACGGCTCCAAGCGCCAGCGCGGCCGCCGCGGGCTGGACATGCTGCAGCGCATGCAGTCCAACCCCAACATCCAGGTGCAGATCGTCACCGACGATTTTCCTTCCATCCGCGAGGTGGATCTGAAGCTGCTGGAGCTGGCCAAGAAGTGGGATGCCAAGGTGGTGACCAATGACTTCAACCTGAACAAGGTGGCCCACCTGCACCAGGTCGAGGTGATGAACATCAACGACCTGGCCAACGCCCTCAAGCCGGTCGTGCTGCCCGGCGAGAAGATGAGCGTGCTCATCCTGAAAGAGGGCAAGGAGTACAACCAGGGAGTGGGCTATCTGGACGACGGCACGATGGTCGTGGTCGATCACGCCCGCAAAATGATCGGCAAGCCGGTGGAGATCTCCGTCACCAGCGTGCTGCAGACCGCCAGCGGAAAGATGATCTTCGGCCGGATGGAGGAAAACGGCAAGGGCGGCGAGTCCGGCCGGCCGGGCTCGGTGGAGATGGCGCGCTGAAGGCGGGTTCCAAGTGCTGAGGAAATCCACTCTCTGTAGCGGTAGGCGTTTCATCCCCTTGCAACGGAGGGGCGCAGACAATGGGACGAAGCCATCAGACTGCCCCGTCGCACTTGGCCGAGACAGGCCTACTATTTATTCTCGAACTTGAAATTTTCTAGGTCGAGCACCTGGCCTCCATTTGGGCGCAGTGGCCCGCTCCCTTCGACAAACTTCCTCAATGCCTGCTGAAGCATTTGCATTAGCAGCGAAGCCTGTTCGGGAGAAAGAGTTATCTTGACACGTGGTTTCGCCTTGACAGCGGATGGCGTTGCGCTTTCCACCTCGCCGCATATTACGGAAATGTCGAAAGGTGTGATTCCCACCGAAGTAATGTTCGAATAAAAGGAGGGAAACTGATCTTGATCTACCAGCCATTCAATCCTCTGCGCAATCGGAGCCGCAACCTGGTTTTCAGTTGGCATGATTACCTACCTTTGCAGTCGAAGGGTAGCCTACTTCAATCCCCACAGATTGAATAATATAGGGCTCGCCCATTGGGATTTCACGATATTCAATTGGTGTAGCAAGGTGATTTTCCGTCCCGGCTTGGACTGAATGGTAAAACGCCCTGCAAGAAGATGTTTTTGTCCACGAGCGGTTGTAAATGTGCGACCCGGATTGTACGCTTTGGTAGTTAATGAAAGCCCCATCCTTTTCCACGGGAACTACATCGAAATCATCTGGCAGAAACGAATTCTCCCAAGCCAGCATTTCGCTCATTGGAGCAAATTTGACGATGAGCCCGACTCGAAATGCCGCCGCCAGCTTGATCAGCGTATCGATGCTAAAGCTGACTTCTCCGATACGTTCAAGCACGGAGATTCGGCCCTGTTTCATCTCTGCCTCTGCGCCAAGTTCTGTCTGCTTCATCCCTCTGCGCAGGCGAAGAGAACGAATCTGCGCCGGCAGAAGCACGCTCAACTTCGAGCGGATATAGGACTCGCGGGTATCCCGCCCCTTGATCAGCTTAGAGATCATCTTGGATCGTTCGCTCACGTCTGCTTGCCTTTCCTTGTGCAAGCGCTCTTGCACGTTTGACGGTGGTTTTCAATGCGTCAGTTGGAGTCCACTTGTCCCCCTTGTGGAAGCATCCACAGAGGATTACGGTTTGCAATTCGCCGTCGAATTTGACGAACAAGCGATATTGCCGCCCTTGCGCATTGAATCCGAGTTCGTTGACACCTGCCGCCCCAAGTTCTTTGTTCATCTTGTGTCTGAAGCACGTCCATTCGAGGTGATTCAGGCGCTTCCCGGCTTCCTTGAGAACAGAATTGAATGTCATTTGTACTTCGTCAGACTCTGCTGCGAGCCATTTCTCAATGGGGTTCGATCCGTCGCCGTCCACCCAGTCGTAAAATCTCCAAAATCCTGACCGAGGAAATGATATCACTTTTTTATTATTCGGCACTCGAACCTCCGAACTTTAATCGCCTATATAAGAATTTTATTATACGTTGAAAAGTGGAAAATAATACGAAATTATCCCCAACGTGTTGAATCGAAATCCTTTTTTGGTTTCCGGCATACCCATACCACCTTACACCCCCACCGGGAACGGCCGCGGGCTGGATTCCTCGCTCGATCCCGAGCCCGATCCCGAACGCCAGCGCTCGAAGCGGCCCTGCAACAGGCTCATCAGTCCCGTATACCAGAAACCAACCAGGAAGATCATGAAGAACGGCGGGGTAAAGAAATTCCCTTCGGTCAGGTTGTACACGATGGCCCAGGCGAAGAATCCGCCCAGAATCAGCTCGATCCACGGGGCCAGTTTCAGCCGGCTGCGGTATTTCCGGGCCTTCGATTTTTCGCCTTTTTTCGTCACGCTGAACTTCGGCGTGCGCACAAAGGGGCTTTGAACTCCGAAGAACGCCTCCATCACCGCCTTCGAGTTGGTCACCGTCAGCCCGATGCCGACGGCCATCAGCATGGGCATGTACAGAATCGACTTTTTCCAGTTGTTGGGAAACAGCTCGCGCTCGCTCAGCACGTAAAAGAAGGCGATCGACAGCGTGGAGGCGACGAAGATCGGCAGATCGAACAGGAGCATGATCCACCATCCCTGCAGCGCCTTGACGATCGTGACCGGCACGATCAGCACCGTCATCACCACCATCAGCGGATAGGCGATGTTGGCCGTCAGGTGATAGATTGCCTCGAACTTGCGGAGGGGACTCAGTTTCGATTTGAGCACGGAAGGCAGCAGCTTGATCGAGACCTGGATCAGTCCCTTGGCCCATCGCGCCTGCTGGGTTTTGAAGGCACTCATCTCGATGGGCAGCTCCGAGGGGCACTCTACATCGGGCAGATACTTGAAGCGCCAGCCGGCCATCTGCGCGCGATAGCTCAGGTCGGTGTCCTCGGTCAGCGTGTCATGCTGCCAGCCGCCACCGTCGGTGATCGCCTTGCGGCGCCACATGCCGGCCGTGCCGTTGAAGTTGAAGAACTCTCCGGTGCGCACGCGCGAGCCATGCTCGATCACGAAGTGGGCGTCCAGCAGGATCGCTTCGATCTTGGTCAGCAAACTGTAATCGCGATTCAGGTGTCCCCAGCGGGTCTGCACCATGCCCACATCGGGCTCGGCGAAGTGGTGGATGACCCGCAGGATCCAGTCCTTCGGCGGGATGAAGTCGGCATCGAAGATGGCCACGAACTCGCTTTTGGACGCCTTGAGCCCCTCGTCGAGCGCTCCGGCCTTGAAGCCAATGCGGTTGGTGCGGTGCAGATAGACGATGGGCTGCCCCTGGGCGGCGTAGCGCTCCACGGTTCTGCGGGCCACCTCCTGGCTTTCGTCGGTCGAGTCGTCCAGCACCTGGATCTGCAGCTTCTCGCGCGGGTACTCCATGGCGCAGACGGCTTCCACCAGGCGCTCCACCACGAACTGCTCGTTGAACATCGGCAGCTGAATCAGCACCGTGGGCAGTTCGTCGAAGTGCTGCTTGGGGTTGGGATCGTAATTCTTCTTGTACTTGTAGTACCGGTAACACATGGTGTAGCGGTGGAGGCCATAGATCGACAGCAGCACCATCACGGTGCAGTAGGGAATCAGCAACGAAAGGTCGAACCAGTTCCACTGATACAGTCCGTTGAAGGTCTGGTCGCCGAACTGCGTCTTCAGATAGTGACGCAGCCCGCTCTGGGGGGCAAAAATCAGAAATGTGGACAGCTGCGCCGGCGCCCCGCGCAGCAGGACGGCCATGAAGCCCAAACCGGATGAAAGCGTGGTGAACAAAGCGACTCTCCACGAACAGGATACCGGCAATTGTACGCGAACGGGCGGCGGCTGCGATCATCGCCATCCGGCTCTGACGGCAAAGAAGAAGACCGGTCCCCACTTTTCGTCCTCTGAGCCGCTATCATTGAGGTGTGCCTTGCTGAAGGAGAGAGATTTCCGCATGCCGGATTCCTCGTTTTTCCCCATCGTTGCCGCCGCGGGCGGCAGTTTCCTACTGGAAACCCGCACCTCTTCCGAGATTTTCACGCCGGAAGATTTGAGCGAAGAGCAGCGCCAGATTGCCGCGACGGCCGCGCAGTTTGACCGCGACGAGATTCTGCCCCGGGTGGCGGCCGTCGAGAGCAAGCAGCCGGGCGTGATGCAGGCGCTGCTGCGCAAGGCGGGCGAACTGGGCTTTACCGCCGTCGACGTTCCCGAAGAGTACGGCGGCCTGGGCATGGACAAGACCTGCTCGACGCTGGTGACCGACCGCCTGTCGGTGCTGGCCAGTTTTTCGACGGCCTTCGGCTCCCACGCCGGCATCGCCACATTGCCCCTGGTCTGGTACGGCACTGAGGAGCAAAAGCGGCGCTACCTGCCCAAGCTGGCTTCGGGCGAGTGGATTGGGGCCTACGGCTTGTCGGAGGCCAGTTCCGGTTCCGACGCCATGCACATCCGCACCCGTGCAACGCTCTCCGCCGATGGCCGCTTCTACACGCTGGACGGGGAAAAGCAGTGGCTGACCAACGGTGGCATTGCCAGCCTTTTCACGCTCTTCGCCAAGATTGTGGACCCGGTCTCCGGCAGTGAACAGTTCTCCGCTTTTCTGGTGGAGCGCGGGACCCCGGGACTGACGGTGGGCGCCGAGGAGCGCAAGATGGGCATTCGCGGCTCCTCGACCTGTTCGCTGCTGCTCGATGGCTGCAGAGTGCCGGCCGGGAATCTGCTCGGCCAGCCCGGCGAAGGCCACCGCATCGCCTTCAACGTGCTCAATGTGGGCCGTTTCAAGCTGGGCGCGGCCTGCGTCGGCAGCGCCCGCCACGTGCTGGCCGAGATGATTCGCTACGCCAGGCAGCGCAAGGCTTTCGGCAAGACGATCGCCGAGTTCGGCCTCATCCAGCGCAAGATCTCCACCTGCGCCACGCGGCTTTTCGCCGCCGAGAGCATGGTCTATCGCACGATCGGCATGATCGACGCCGGCCTTGGCCAGCTGGGGCTCGGCCAGAAGCTGACGCCACGCCAGGCCCAGCTCCGCTTCGAGGAATATGTTGTCGAGTGCTCGATCCTCAAAGTCTACGGATCGGAGATGATGAGTCTGGTGGCCGATGAGCTGGTCGCCACCATGGGCGGTTACGGTTTCGTCGAGCCGTACCCGGCCGAGCGCCATTACCGCGACGCGCGCATCAACCGGATCTTCGAGGGAACCAATGAGATCAACACGCTGATTATCACCGGATGGCTGATGAAGCGGGCCATGAGCGGCGAGTTGCCGTTGCTCGGGGCGATTCGGAAGCTGATGGACGAGCTGAGCGGACCGCCCCGTTTGGATGCTCCCGCCGCTGGGGACGAGTTGCTGGCGCGGGAAGCGGAAGTTCTGGCCGCCATCAAGAAAATTGCCCTGTTTGCGGCCGGCGTTGCCAGCCAGCGCTTCCTCGCCGCGCTCCGCGATCAGCAGGAGGTGATGGCCGACCTGGCCGCCATTCTCATCGAAACCTATGCCCTGGAATCGTCGCTCCTGCGCGCCCGCAAACTGGCTCTCCGCGGTGGCACCCCTGCTTGTGCCGATGCGGCCCGGGTGGCGGCCAACATGACGGGCCTGCTCGCCGACGAGGCCATGGCGCGGGCCGAGCAGGCGGCGCGCAACGTTCTGGCCGCCTGTTCCGAGGGCGACCTGTTGCGGACGAATCTGTTGATTCTGCGCCGGTTGGCGCGCTTCACACCAGCCGACGCGGTCTCCCTCAGCCGCGCCGTCGCCGGCCAGTGCCTGCAACTCGAGCGTTATCCGTTCTGATATGGAGTGACCTGTCAACCCCTGCACAATCGTGTTGTTGTTTTTGTCGTTGTCGTTGCTTTTGCCGT
>JBMFHN010000005.1:0-46756 GCA_049976805.1 Occallatibacter sp.
AGCCATGCGCCAGGACAGACACAGCCTCGTCTTTGATAGACTTCAATGCCGGAGGCAGGCTCTTATGGCGTATCCGCCACACACCCATCCGCTCACGCAACTTTCCGAAGAGGAAACCCTATTCTTTTCCACGGTCCGGCAATTTGCCGAGGAAACCGTCGCACCGCAGGTCCGCGCCATGGACGAAGCGCAACAGATCGTTCCCGCTCTGATCGACCGCCTTTTTGAACTGGGACTGATGGGAATCGAGATTCCCGAAGATCTGGGCGGAGCCGGAGGCAGCTTTTTCGATGCCGTACTGGCCATCGAAGCACTATCGGCGGTGGACCCGTCCGTGGCGCTGGTCGTCGACGTGCATAATACACTGTGCGTCAACGCAATCTGCCGTTGGGCCAGCCAGGAGCAGAAGCAGCGCTGGCTGCCCCGGTTGGCAACCGAAACCGTGGGCGCCTATGCGCTGAGCGAAGCCGGCTCGGGTTCAGACGCATTTGCGCTGGAAACCCGCGCGCGCAAGATGAGCGCCGAAGAGGGAGGAGGTTACCGGCTTGATGGACGCAAGCTGTGGATCTCGAGCGCCCGGGAGGCTGGCCTGTTCATCGTTTTTGCCACGCTCGACCCGGCAGCGGGCTATCGCGGCATCACCGCCTTCGTGATCGAGAGGGGCATGCCGGGGTTCACCGTGGGCCGCAAGGAAGACAAGCTGGGCATTCGCGCTTCGAGCACCTGCGAATTGCTTCTGGACGGCTGCGTGGTTCCCGCGTCCAATCTGCTTGGCGAGCCGGGCAAGGGGTACAAGATCGCCATCGAGACCCTGAACGAGGGGCGCATCGGAATTGGCGCCCAGATGCTGGGACTGGCCGAAGGAGCCTGGGCGCACGCGGCTCGTTATGCCCGCGAACGAAGCCAGTTCGGCAAGCCCATCGCGGAGTTCCAGGCAGTCAGCTTCATGCTGGCCGAGATGGCCACGGAGATCGAGGCAGCCAAACTGATGGTCTATAACGCCGCGCGGTTGAAGGATGCCGGCAAGCCCTTCGTGCGCGAGGCGGCGATGACCAAGTACTTTGTTTCCCAGGTAGCCGAGCGCGTGGCCAGCCAATCGGTGGAAGTCTTCGGCGGGAATGGTTTCGTGCGCGACTATCCGGCGGAAAAGTATTATCGCGACGCCAAGATCGGCAAGATTTACGAGGGCACGTCGAACATGCAGCTGGCCACCATCGCCAAACAGTTGCTGGGACGCTAGGCCGCCTGAATCGGATGGATCCGTTCCATCCGAATCAGACCCGGCACCCACTCCGGATAGGACTGGAGGGGTGAAACCATGCGGCCCGGTCTTCTCCCGCTCCGCGCGGGGATCTGGAACTTTTGCGTTCTTCGTACATCTATCTGTTTTATACGGTGGGGAGTTGGCATTTCATCCACTGATGGGCGGTGAGACGAGGAGGCGCAATGGCGAAGTTTTTTCTTCGATTCAGAGCAGGACTGTTTCTGGTGGCCCTGTGCGCAGGGGTTGGCTGCCAGCCACCTGGGCTCAGGGCGCAGGAGCCGCCGGAACTTGCCGGGAGCAGGCCGCTCTCCAGCCTTTCCGGAGCGACGGGCTGGCTTAACTCCCGACCTCTTACCGCCCATCAACTGAAAGGGAAAGTGGTCCTCGTCGATTTCTGGACCTATTCCTGTATCAACTGCCTGCGATCGCTGCCCTACGTTGAGGCGTGGGCGAAAAAATATCAGAGCGACGGACTGGTTGTCATCGGAGTCCATACGCCGGAGTTCGGCTTTGAACAGAAACTGCCCAACGTGCGCCAGGCAATCCAGAGATACGGAATCACCTATCCGGTTGCTCTCGACAGCAGCTATGTGATCTGGAATGCCTTTCACAACGAGGCCTGGCCGGCGGAGTATTTTATCGATGTGCATGGAAGGGTGCGCTACGAGCACGATGGAGAAGGTCACTTCGCCCAGTCGGAAGAGGAGATTCAGGCCCTCCTCAAAGAGCGGAATGTGAAGCCGGTTTCAGGTGGCGTTGTCGATGTTCTTGCGCAGGGAGCGGAAGAACCCGCGGACATGAGCCAAATCGAATCGCCGGAGACCTATATCGGCTACGCGCGTGCGAGCGGTTTTGTTTCGCCCGGCGGAATCCGGCCGGATGCGGCATCCTCCTACACCCTCCCGGCTCACCTGAGCCTGAATGAATGGGGGTTTGAAGGCACATGGGCCGATCACGAGCAGGCAGCCGTGCTCAAATCCCCCGGAGGCAGAATTGTTTTCCGTTTTCATGCTCGCGATCTGCATCTGGTGCTGGGCCCCGCCGCTGACGGAAGGCCTGTTCGCTTTCGAGTGACGATCGACGGTCACGCTCCCGGAAAAGATCATGGCGTGGATACGAATGCGCAGGGCTACGGCGTGGTGAAGGATTTCCGTCTCTATCAGCTTGTCCGGCAGCAGGACGGCGTCAGGGATCAAATCTTCACCATTGAATTTCAGGATCCGGGCGTACAGGCATTCTCCTTCACCTTCGGATGAGAAAGGTGTCAGGAATCCACCGCCAGGCTGCCTCGAAAAACTCTTTCCCGGCCTTCAAATCCGATCCGCACCGGATGCTCCAGGCACCGGAAGGCCCCGGTTTTCGTTTTACCGGGGCAGAGGGGCGCCGGTCCCGGCGGCCGCGTCCCCGGCGCCAGAGAGAACACCCGGCCCGATTTTCTTCTTGCCTGGCGATCGAACGGATGCGGCGAAGAGGATCTGAATGGATGCCGATTCACGCGCATGCGGCGGGAAAACGCCTTGGAAGTCGCTCTGCCGCTCTCCTGGCATATACAATGGCGTCTATAGAGCCGGAGCGCGATGCCACGCGTTTTCCGGTTGCGCCGATCCTATGATTCTTCGACCGTATCGCATCTCCGCTGCCTTTCTCTCCTCCACGCTGCTGCTTGCAGCTTCGGCTCTGGCGCCGCTGCCTTGCGCCGCGCAGCAAACTCCCTACGGCGGCACGACCGTCGAGCAGATCATCGCGCGCGTCAACGACCAGATCATCACCAATACGGATTACGACCGGGCCATGAAGGATCTGGATGATGAGGAGCGCCAGCGCGGCGCCACGATGCAGGAGATGTACACGGCCCGCAAGAATCTGCTGCGCAACCTCATCGATCAGCAGCTCTGGCTCTCCAAGGGCAAAGAACTGGGCATCACCGGCGAGACCGAACTGATCAACCGTCTCAACGAGATTCGCAAACAGTATCACATGGCCAGCATGGAAGACCTGGAAAAAGCGGCCAAGGAACAGGGCATCTCCTTTGAGGACTTCAAGGCTCACATTCGCGATCAGATCATCACTCAGGATGTGATGCGCCAGGAAGTCGGCGAAAAGATCGAGTTCACTCCCGGCGACGCAAGACGGTACTACGAAAAGCACAAGCAGGAATATGCGCGGCAGGAAAGCGTGACTCTGGCGGAGATCCTGGTTTCCACCGGTCCACAGGTGCCGTCGGCCACCATCCCGGGCGAAGTGGAGCCGGTCGATCCGGCGACGCTGGCCAAGGCCAAGGCCAAAGCCGACGAACTGGAGGCCAAACTCCTTGCCGGCGGCAACTTTGCCCAATTGGCTCGTACCTTCAGCGACGGTCCTACAGCCGCCGAGGGCGGCGATCTCGGCGAGTTCCATCGCGGCGACCTCGCCAAGGTGCTGGAGGAAAAAACCTTCCCGCTCAAGGCGGGACAGTGGACCGAACCGATTCGCACCCGGCAGGGATTCATCATTCTGGAGGTGGAAAAGCACACCCCGGGCGGCATTCCTCCTTTCAAGGACGTGGAACAGCAGGTCGAGGATGCCTACTACATGTCCAAGATGGAGCCGGCGATTCGCGCCTATCTGACCAAGATGCGCGAAGAGGCCTTCATTGACATCAAGCCGGGCTATGTCGATACCGGCGCCAGTCCCAATGAAACCAAGCCGATTTACAGCGCCTATACGCCTCCGGCGCCCAAGAAGAAACGGAGAGTGGAACGTACGCGCTTCCGCGAAATTTCCCGTCGCGACCAGCACCGGCTCACAAGGGGACGGCACGGCGAGAACACCGAAGAGGCCCAGACGAAACCCGGCAAGCGGGAGAAGATCCGCTATGGCCAGGCTCCGACAGAAACCCTGCCCAACGGGCCCGAGGGAGCAGTTGAAAATGGGGGCGCGATGCCGCAGGAGGCCAGTCTCGACCAGGAACCGGCGAATCCACTCGAAACCGCTCCGCAACCCAAGAAAAAGATTCGTTACCGCGATGTTGTCCGGCCACACAAAAGCCGCAAACATAAAAAGCAGAAGACGGAGTTGACGGTTGCCAGCGAACCCGACGCCGCCGAAATTGCTGCGATGGAAACGCAGAATGCACCTTTGGGCCTGGGGGGCGATACGGCAAATATCAAGAAGAAGAAGACGACGACGAACGGCGTGAAAACACGATTTTCAGACAGGAGAACGGAAAAGAAGCCCGAAGAAAAACCGGAAAAGAAGACTGCCCAGCCCGAAGATAACTCCGGGGACGTGCACGGGTGGTGGTAGTCTGCTTCTTCGCTTCTGTTGAAGCTGCGGACAATTCGCGGAGGTCTTTCTTCGCGGCAGAAAGACCTCTCCCGGGCGGGAATGCCCCCGTTCGCTGCGCCACGCCCGCCTCCATTTGCCGCTGTCGTCTTTCCGGCCTGCAACGGGAATTGGCCCGCGGGCCTCGATTTGAAACAGGAAAATCTCCGTTTTATTCCAGATAGGATGCCACGACCGCCAGCGCGGCAACAGCCGCCGTCTCGGCGCGCAGAATACGCGGCCCGAGCGATGAGGCGCGCCAGCCGTTGGCGTCGAAGAGTGCTTCTTCCTCCGGCGCCCATCCGCCTTCAGGTCCGATGGCCAATTCGAGCGCGGGCGATTCGGCTCCCGCCGCGGCCAGGGCTTCTTCAAGCGCGTGGCGCAGCGTGGTGGTACGCTCCTGCTCGGCCAGAACAATGCGCGTAGCCTCCGAGGCGGCGCGCACGCGGACGGCCAGCGGAACGGGGTCCTCGATCAGAGGAATATCCGAGCGGCGCGACTGCTGCGCCGCCTCGTGCGCGATGCTCCGCCAGCGCGCGGTGCGCTTGGCGGCGGCTTCAGCCAGATGTTTCTCCGTGCGCCGCGTAATCACCGGAGCCATCGCGGCGACTCCCAGCTCGGTGGCTTTTTCGATGGCCCATTCCATGCAGTCGAACTTGTAGACGGCCATCACCAGGGTAACGGGCAGCGCCGGATCGGCTTCAAGTTCGGCGATCAGGTTGAAACGAACTTCGTCGCGCGCCACGGCGGCCACCTGCGCGTGAAAGACGTGGCCGCCAGCCACCACGTCGGCTTCCATGCCCGGCCGTGCACGCAGCACACGGCTCATGTGCTCGGCTTGTGCTCCGGTCAGGGTTGCGGTGGCTTCGTCCCAGTGCTCGGCAATCCAGCGGCGACGCGTCACGATTCCTCACCTCTCGGTCTTTCGCGTCTACTAGTTTAATCCCTTCCCAAAAACACCGCGGGGAAAAGCTTCAAGGCTTTTCCCCGCGGTGTTGCCTTTGGTTGGAGGTGCCGCTACTTCTTTTTCGCGGCCTTCTTCACGGCCTTCTTGAGAGCTTTCTTGGCCGGTGCTTTCTTGGTTGCCATTTGCCTATTCTCCCTTTCGACGATGTTTTTGATCGTCCTGCAATCGTTATTGCAGTTGAAGAATGTATAGATTCATGTCTCACAAGTGTCAAGAAAAAAAAGAGGCTCTGGTGGAAAAATGAGCAACAATTTTTCCGCAGTGGAATCGGGCGCCTGCGCACACGCCGCAGCGGCCCGAGAAAGCGCCCATGGACAGCGCGGAAGAGCATCCCGCAAGCCCTCCGAAAATCGCTTTTTTGATTGACTGTGCCGTGCCGAGTGGCAATACTGGCAGCACTTGTTCGACGGGCATCCCCAAACCTGCGGACAACTTCCTCGCATCATTCCGGCCTTTGATTCATTCCCCGCTGCAACCGAAACGGAGGGAATGTCTCGTTGAGGCGCTCACGGCTACCTGGGAACAAGGAGGTCATTACCCCTATGAAACTTCGTTGCCTGTCTCCGGCGTTTGCCTGCGCAATCTGCATGGGTTCGTTCGCTCTCCCGGCTTTGGCGCAGAACTCTGTTCTCCTGTTTGCTCCGGTCAATGTCCGGCTGTCCCAGCAGGGAGCCGGCTATGGAACCAACCAGGTGATCTTCAACAGCAGCACCGTAAGCCTGACCTGCACGGCTTCGCCGATCAGCGCCGTGCTCTCCTCGTCGGCTGCTTCCTCGTCGCCGGCCGGCCTGGCCAATCTTCTGGTTGACAATTACATTGCCGTGACCAACCTTGCGACCAGCAAGGGGCCGGTCAATGTCTGCAGCGCGGGAGTGACCGAGCCAGGCGGCGGCTCACCGCAGGACTGCTTCACGGCCAGTTATCAGAACGCCGCCAACCAGGGGAGTCTGACCGGGATTGATCCGGACACGCTGGTTGCCAGCGGCGGCGTGGCTCCCATCTCCATCGCTTCGCTCCTGGTCTCCGGAACACAACAGATCAAGATCGACCTGGTGGACGAAGGAGGCTACCTGGCCAGTTCCACCTTGTATCTGAACACCAACTGCACGCCCAACGGAGTCACCGGACCCTCCCTGGTCACCGGCAACACGATCTCCGCCAGCAACCCCACGCCCGCAGAGCTGAGCCAGAACTTCGATTTCGATTCAAACAGCAACCAGAAGGTGGGCTTCGAATACGATCTGACGGCAGCCAACGATGCCGATACGCTGGAGATCAATTCGAGCGGAGTGAATCCGCAGGCCGGGGATTCGCCGCTCGATCCGTCCGCCTTCCAAACCGTCTGGGGATCAGAAACCTCGTTCGCAACTTCGAACTGCCTGGTCCATACCGGCGAGCTGCTGCCTGACGGCGAACCGGCCTGCAAGCTGTTCACGCTGGAGTGCACGACCGGAACAGGCGCAACCGCCAGCGGCGCCCAATGTCCGGTTTCGACCCTCAGCAATGAAGCCATCCGGGACGTGTTCGATGGTCCGGCCTTCAGCCTGAAGGATATTCTCACGCCCGATGGACGCGTGTTTCACGAAGGAATCGGGCTGCTGATGGCCAGCGAGGGATGGACCGGCGGCCCATGCGCATTCGATCCCGCGGCCAATCTCAACCTGCCCTGTCCGCAGAATCTGCTCACCAGCTTCAGCGGCCCGGGCATCTTCGTCAGCGGCGGACAGACAACCCACCCCAACTCAACCTTCCTGAGCATTGCCGGCATTCCCGAAGATCGGACCCGGGTCTTCGTGCGGGGCGAGAAACCGGGGCACTGGATCAACAGCCTCACGGCCAGGGTCAAGTTTTTCAGCCAGCCTCCAGACCTGAGAGGAACCAACCTGCCCGGCGCGGCCAATTTCATTCCCTCCCCCATCGCGAGCCTCACCTATGGCGTTTCTCCGGCCGATCGTGTGCCCACGCCGGGCTCGGTGATCTCAACCGACGTGCAGTTGCTCAGCCCCGAAGATTGCCCGATTCCGACGGTTGCCGATCCCGGCCAGCCGGTTGCCCCGGATTTTGCTCCCGAGGAACAGACGATCCGTTTTCCCGCTGACGGCCGTTACCGGCTGCACTACTACGCGCAGGATTGCGCTGGCACCGAGGAGTTGAAGTTCCAGCAGGCGAATGGCACCTGGACCACCAGCTTCTACACCTATTCGATCAACGTGGACACGGTGCCGCCGGCAATCTCCACCCTCGTGCTCTCGCCCGCGCCTTCTGTCACGGGAGCCTACGAAGTCGGTCAACCGGTCACGGCCAGCTATGCCTGCACCGATGCCACCTCCGGCGTGCTCTTTTGCGGTTTCCATTCCTTCGCGCCCGGCTCGACGCACAACACCGGAACTTTGACCGCCCGGGTCGATACCTGGTCGCCGGGCAGCAAAACATTCACCGTGCAGGCCGTGGATGCAGCGGGAAACCACTCTTCGGCCTCCATCACTTACCGCGTTGAACGATAACATGTCGGCGGCGCGGCCTCGGCGCCATCCCTGGCCGCGCAGCTTTCGCCTCCACCCGCGTTGAGAATCGGCGCGAAATGGTGCGCGGCCGCACAATGCAGGCGCCGGCAAGCCGTGCAATGAAGGCGAATCCGCGCGGCGGCCATCGAGGGCAAACGCTGCGGCATGGAGGCCTGCCTCGACCCACTTCTCCAGATTTTCAGGGTTGCCCTTTTCGAGAAAACTCCCATTTCAAAAGCTCTTCAGAGATTCGACTCCCAGGATGAGCCACTCCCTCACTCCTGCCCGCTGATTCTGGTCGACTCTCAACCGGGCAGCCGCGATGGCTCCCTATCATGCGCCTGGACGACTGCCTGAACCGGGAACCACCCGCGGATTCTGCTGAGGAGGCATCTTCGGCGGTGTGCCAAAAATCGGCACCCGGTCCCGGCAGCTCAACACGCCCGCGAACTGAGACGCAGACCGTTCCGTAAGCGGCGCGATCTGCACCCGCGCATCCCAGCTGCTAATCTGTTTGGTTCCGGCTGCGCCGGGTTAGGATGAGATGGATCGTGGTCCGCGGACGATGTGGAATCTGATCGGAAACGGATTTTTGATGATCGGGAGAAAATGATGGGTGATCAGGACGAATTGGAGGGTGAAGCGGAAATTGCCGCGGATTGCTCTTCCTGAACCGGCAGCAAATTGCCAGGTTTGTCTCTATTTTTGCGTCGAGGCGGCGCTTTGAGACGTCACAATACAAGAAACGATCTTGAATCGATCTCCGGCTGGATCAGGGCCAGCGCGGCTGCCGTGATCCTTTGAAGGCGCTCTTGTTGCGGCCGGGAACACAAGCCCGCCCAGTGTCCGGAATCGCCGCGGTGCGCGGCCGAGGACGGGGAAAAATTTCGGGCCCGACTGCGGTAGAGATTCCGCCGCCGAAGGAGCCCTCGTGAGGAAAGACGCTTTGAGAAGGATTTTGGGAATTCTCTGTTCTGTTCTGGTCGCCATGGCAGCGACCGGCTGCCAAAAAAAGCCACCCGCCGCGGCCGCGGCAAGGATGCAGGCGATGCCGGTACAGACGGTCAAGGTCGCGCTGCTCCCGGTGCCTCAGTCAAGCGAGTACGTGGCCACCATCAAGTCCCGCCGCTCGGCCACCTTGCAGCCGCAGGTGAGCGGGCAGTTGACGCAGATTGATGTTCACTCCGGCGACTCTGTCAGGGCCGGCCAGCCGCTGATGGAGATCGACCCGCGGCAGCAGCGGGCGGCCGTGGCCTCGCAGGAGGCCACCGAGCGTCAAAAAAAGGCGCTTTACGACTACAACGCGATTGAGGTCGAGCGGCAGCGCAAGCTGTTCAATGCAGGCGTGACCAGCCGCGACGCCTACGATCAGGAACTGCAGGCCTACCAGAACGCTCAAGCGGATTATCAGTCGGCGGTGGCGCTGCGCAAAAGCGACCAGGCGCAACTGGCCTACTACACCATCCGCGCTCCCTTCAACGGGATGGTGGGGGATATTCCGGTTCATGTGGGGGATTACGTTTCCCCGTCGACGGTGCTGACCACCGTCGATGGGAGCAAGGATCTGGAAGCCTACATTTATGTTCCCACCGAACGCTCCGCCCAGGCGCGTCCGGGACTGGAAGTTGATCTGATGGATAACACGGGAAAGCTTCTGGACAAGACCCGGATCAACTTCGTTTCGCCCGAGGTCGACAGCACGCTCCAGGGCATTCTGGTCAAAGCCCCGGTTCATGTCAACCCCGAGGTGGTTCGCAACGCACAGATGATCAAGGCGCGCATCATCTGGAGCACCCGGCCGATGGTGGTGGTGCCAGTGCTGGCGGTCACGCGCCAGGGCATCCAGAGCTTTGCTTTTGTGCTCCATCCGCAGGACGGGCATTTCATCGCCCTCCAGACCGCGATCAAGCTGGGAGATACGGTGGGCAACAATTATGCGGTCACCTCGGGACTGAACGCGGGGGATCGGGTGATCGTCTCCAGTACCCAGTTTCTGGTCAACGGAATGCCGGTTTTGCCGTTGAACCGCTGAATTGCCGGAATTGCGGACCAACGGGGAGCGATTCGGGCAGGGGGAATCCGTTGTTCCGCGGCGGCTGGATCAGGGTGCGGCTGAGCGTCTCGCATGGTTCGCCAGGAGGCCGGGCGGGCGGAGGATTGCCGGGATCTGCCGCGGGCATGCGGGCGGTGTGAAAGGAAGGTAGATTTTGTTTGTCGATTTCTTCATTCATCGACCGGTTTTTGCAACGGTTTGCGCGCTGCTGATCATTCTGGCCGGCGCGGTCTGCATTCCCAACCTTCCAGTGGCCATGTATCCGACGCTGGCGCCTCCGCAGGTGACGGTGAGCAGCAATTACACCGGCGCCAACGCGGAGACCGTGGAAAAGGCCGTTACCATTCCCCTCGAAGAGGCCATCAACGGCGTCGAGGGAATGCGCTACATCAGCTCGGCCAGCGACAACAGCGGCAACAGCACGATCACCACCACCTTCCAGACCGGCTATGATCTGGACATTGCCGCCGTTGATGTGCAGAACCGCGTGTCCAGCGTTACGGGACGCCTGCCGGCCGCCGTGAACGCGACCGGCATCACCATCTCCAAGTCCAGCTTCAACTTCGTCTTCGGCGCCGGTTTCTACACGCTGGACAACCGCTATTCGCCGGAGTTCATCTCCAACTACCTCGATGTTTACGTGAAAGACGCCCTCAAGCGCGTGCCTGGCGTGGGGGACGTGGAGATCTTCGGCGAGCGCAAATACGCCATGCGTGTGTGGCTGGACCCGGTACGGATGGCGGCGCGCGGATTGACGGCCACCGATGTGGTCAACGCGTTGATCGAGCAAAACGTGGAGATCCCCGCGGGCCAGCTGGGCCAGCCGCCGGCCAATCCCGGGCAGGCTTATGAGATCCCGGTGCAGGTGGTGGGCAGGCTCACCAGTCCGCAGGAATTCGACAATATCGTTGTCAAGGACTCCACCAACGGGCTCGTGCTGCTCAAGGACATCGGCCATGCGGAGGTGGGCGCCGAGGATTACAGCGCCACGCTGGAGTACTCCGGCCACGAGGCGCTCGGCATCGGCGTCGAGCAGTTGTCGAACGCCAACGCGCTGAGCGTGGACCGGATGGCCAGGGCCGAGCTGGCCAATCTGGCGAAGAATTTTCCCCCGGGGCTTCATTACGCCATTGCTTTCGATACGACTACGGTGGTGGGTGACTCGATCCGCGAAGTGCTGTGGACGCTGGGCATGGCGATCCTGATCGTCATCCTGGTCATCTTCCTGTTTCTTCTGGACTGGCGAGCCACCATCATTCCCGCCGTCACCATTCCGGTCTCACTGATCGGCACCTTTGCCTTCATCAAGATCTTCGGATTCTCCATCAACTCGCTCACCCTGTTTGGCATCACGCTGGCCACGGGCCTGGTGGTCGACGACGCGATTGTGGTCATCGAGAACGTGCAGCGCCACATCGCCATGGAGCACTCCAACCCGCACGAGGCCACCTCGCGCGCCATGCGCGAGGTGACCGGAGCCGTCGTCGCCACCTCGCTGGTTCTGGTCGCGGTTTTCGTGCCGGTTTCCTTTTTTCCCGGCACCACCGGCATCCTCTACCGGCAGTTTTCACTGACCATCGCCTTCTCCATCGCCATCTCGGCCTTCAACGCTCTGACGCTGTCGCCGGCTCTCTCGGCGCTGTTTCTGCGCGGCGAGGAGGACCGGCCCAGGCAGCTCGATTTTCTGCATATCCGCCCGGTTTCGCGTGCCTTTGCCGGCTTCATTCACGGCGCCGACGCCGCCATCAGCTGGCTGGGCCGCACCTACGCAAAGTCAATTCACGAGGCGCTCAAGCTGCGCTATCTGCTGCTGATCGTCTTCTTTGCCGGGCTGAGCGCCACGGTGTGGATGTACCGGCACGTTCCCACCGGTTTCATTCCCGAGGAGGACCAGGGATACCTGATGGTCATCTTGCAGGCGCCGCCAGGCTCTTCGCTGGCCTACACCAATGCGCTGGGCGACCGCGCCGGGGCCATCATCGCGCAGGACCCGGATATCGACGGTTCATTTTCGGTGATGGGCTGGAGCATGAACGGCAGCGCGGCCAATGAAGGCATGATGTTTGTCTCCACCCGACCGTCTGATCAGCGGCGCGGCAAGGGCCACTCGGCCGCCGACATCGTGGCGCGACTGCAGCCCAAGCTGCAAATGCTGATGTTTGCTCCCAACGGCGGACTGGTGATGATGATTCAGCCGCCCGCCGTGCAGGGCGTGGGCAGCTATGGGGGCTTCCAGTTCATGCTCCAGGACCGGGGAGGCAATACCCTGGCCGACCTGGACCGCGTGGCGCACCAGATCGTGAACTCCAGCTATCAGGAGAAGGCACTGACCGGTCTGTTCACCACATTTTCAGCGAACAACCCGCAGGTGCTGGTTACAATCGACCGCGACAAGCTCAAGGCCCTGGATGTTCCGCTCTCTCAGATCACCGATACGCTGGGCGTCTTCATGGGCTCGGAATACATCAACGATTTCGATTACAACAGCCGCACCTACCGCGTCTATGTGCAGGCGGATCAGCCTTACCGCATGACGGCGGGCGATCTGCGCAGTTATTATGTGCGCTCGAACTCGGGTCAGATGATTCCGCTCGACAATCTGGTCAAGATCACCCCCAGTTCCGGCCCGCCGGTCATCAATCACTACAACCTCTTCCGGTCGGTGGAGATCGACGGCTCACCGGCGCCGGGTTACAGCTCCGGCCAGGCCTTGAAGGCCATGGAAGATCTGGCCCGGAAAACGATGATGCCCGGCATGGGATATCAATGGACCGGACTGACGCTGGACGAAATCGAATCCGGCGGCAAGGCGGTGCTCATCTTCGGGCTGGGCATCCTGGTCGTCTTCCTGACTCTTTCGGCGCTCTACGAGAGCTTCGCGCTGCCTTTCATCATTCTTCTGGCCGTGCCCATGGCCGTGCTGGGCGCACTGGGACTGGTGGCTTTGCGCGGCTACTCCAACAATGTGTACTGCCAGATTGGCCTGGTCATGCTGATTGGCCTTTCGGCCAAAAACTCGATTCTGATTGTCGAGTTCGCCGAGCAGTTGCGGCGCAAGGGCCGTTCCATTGCCGAGGCGGCCATCGAGGCGGCCGAACTGCGCCTGCGGCCCATCCTGATGACCTCGTTCGCCTTCATTCTCGGCGTTCTGCCGCTGGTCTTTGCCACCGGAGCAGGCGCGCTGGGCCGCCGCTCGGTCGGCACCACGATTGTTGGCGGCATGCTGCTTTCCACGGTCCTCAACCTGTTCTTCATTCCCGTGCTGTATGTGATTCTGAGCCGGCTGCTCAAGCATGGCGAGATGGCCCCGGAGGAATGGAAGTGAAATTGCGGATTGCGGTTAGACCGGATGACCGGGTTCTGCGGCGGAAAGCCGCCGGTCAGATCTGCCCGCGCCGGGCGCGGCGCGGCGGAATGGAACTCCAAACCCATGACCCTACCGGCGCCGGGAACCCCCTCCGAGACTGATGAGGATCAGCAGCACGCCCAGAATGGCCATCACGGCGACGCCAAGCGCTTCCAGGATGGACAGCAGAGCCCTGCCGACGGATTGCCGGCCGGAGGATTGGACCGGCGGCCCGGATGCTGCGGCGGTGAAGTGCGGGGCGGTGTGTGCGCCGCTGTGCCAGCCCTGCCTGGAGGTGTAAAAGCAGCCCGTACCGGGCAGGCCGGCTGTCTTGCGGATGCCGGTCCTGCCGATGGTCAGATGCGCCCCGCGCACGCCCAGGCTCAGCGAAGGCCCCGTCTTGGCCAGATTGACCGTCATGCCCGGGGCGATGCGAACCCGCCGGAAAAGGCGAAAATATCCCATTTCATTCACACTTTCGATGGACATGCACAGCATGGGCCAGAGGTTCAGGCCGCAATGATGGCGTCCGGATCTCGCGCCTGCCCTTCCAGCCCGGAGAACTGGCGTTCTGACGGCATGGGGCCGTCCCATCGGCGCGCCCCGCGGCCAATCCGCACGCTGGCCGGACGGATGGCTGAACAGCAGGTTCAGAAAGTGGCGATGGGATAACGGTCCCATGCGGGAAGCGGATGGGACTGAATGTCAGGGGAAACATCCCCTCCTCTTGGAACGGCGGTTTTCCCGGACATCTCTTTCCGATCGACCCCGGCGGAGGAAGAACCATCCGCCGCGGTCCAGGGGCTTGCGCGCAGGCAGCTCAGGCAAGCTGCAGAACCCCGAGTTCTTCCATATCCCTCCGCAGCGCCGCTGCGCCCTGGTACAGAATGGTCTTCATTCCAGCGGCCGCGGCTCCGGCAATGCTTTCCATCCGGTCGTCGATGAACAGCACCCGCTCGGCCGGCTTGCTGAGAATATCCAGCGCCCGCCGATAGATGGCCGGATCCGGCTTGCGCAGACCCACATAGCAGGAACTGAAGGCGACGTCGAACAGATCGTTCAACCCGAAACGGCGGAAGCGGTACTCATTCAGTTCCCGCGCCTCGTTGTTCAGGGCGCCAAGCAGACAAGGTCTGGATGCGGCAAGTTCCTGAAGAATCCCCATTGCGCTATCCGGGATCAGTTCCGACTGGGCGAGCATGAGGGCGTAATAGTCGTCGCGGGAAAAACTGCGCGGCTGGTAGAAAACGGTCCTGTCCAGGTAAGCCTCGAGCGGAATGATGTCCCGCTCCCACTCGTCGAAGAACTGCATATGCCGGGCCTCGAAATCCGCAAAATCCAGCCCGAAATGTTCGGCCAGCAAGGCGCGGTGGTTGTGGTCCCAGCCATTGGTGAGCAAAACCTTGCCCACATCAAAAAGAATTGCGTCGAACGGAAACATCCTACCCTCCATCCGCGCATTCTCGCATTCTCTTTGTGACAGTTGTCAAGACAGGAAATGAAATCGGCCCCCATTGGTCTTGCAGGCCAGTACAATTTCCGGTTCCATTTCCCACTATGCGGTTTTCGCGGCTTCCTCGCTCCTCTGATACCGGGCCTCGAGGGCCAGCACTTTTTTGTAGCGCCGCAGGAAGCGCTCCTCGGTGGCGAGGAACTGCGCCCGTACGAAGGCATCCACCACCTCGAAGGCCAGCGCCGATCCGATAATGCGCGCGCCCAGCACGCAGACATTCATGTCGTCGTGCTCCACGCCCTGGTGCGCCGAGTAGGTGTCGTGGCACATGCCGGCGCGAATGCCGGGAATCTTGTTGGCCGCCACGCAGACGCCCACGCCCGAGCCGCAGATGAGAATCCCGCGCGGAGCCTCGCCGCGCTTGAGCGCCAGGCTGAGCTTCTCGGCAAAGTCGGGATAATCGGACGGCTCCGTGTTATACGCTCCGAGGTCGACAACCTCGTGGCCGGCCTTGGCAAGATGGGCGCGAACCTCCTCTTTCAGAGGAAAGCCCGCATGATCGGATGCGATGACAAGTTTCACCATGAACTCCTGAAGACCGGCTTCGGATGATCGGCTTGCTGCCGCTGGCTTGCTCCCCTTCTGGCCACAGAACCCGCAGCCAGACGGTGGAATAGCAGCCAGCCGCTGGAATACTGGAGCGAGCTGCTCTCGGCTCTCCTATTTCACCATCTTCCTGGCCCGCGCGGCCACGTTTTCTGCGGTAAAACCCAGTTCGGCCAGCACCTTCGGCCCCGGCGCCGAGGCTCCGAAGCGGTCCAGCCCCAGCACATCGCCCGGCTGGCCCACGTATTTCCACCAGCCGGCGGTGGCTCCCGCCTCGACGGCCAGCCGGGGCACGCCGGCCGGCAGCACGCTCGATTGATACTCTGCCGGCTGCTCCTCGAAGATCTTCCAGCTCGGAAAGCTGACCACCCGCGCATGGATTCCCTCGGTGGCCAGCAGCTTCGCGGCCTCCACGCAGAGCCAGACCTCGCTGCCCGCGCCGATCAGAACGACATGCAGCTCGACGGCATCCTCTGAGTAGGGGCCCTTTACTATTCTCTGAAAACTCGGTTTCTCCCGAGGCTGGCCCCCGTCCACCAGCACATACGCTCCCTTGCTGACCCCGGCGTACACATCGTGCGTGGCCGGGTCGATCACCGGCAGATCCTGCCGGCTGAGCGCAAAGAAGCTCGGCCCGGTGCGTTCGAGCGCCAGCCGCCAGGCCGCGGCCGTCTCGTTGGCGTCGGCCGGGCGGAAATCCGTCAGCCCGGGAATGGCGCGCAGCCCGAGCAGTTGCTCGATCGGCTCGTGCGTCGGCCCGTCCTCGCCCACGGCGATCGAGTCATGGGTAAAGACAAACAGCGAGTGCAACTGCATCAGCGCGGCCAGCCGGATGGCGGGCTTGGCGTAATCGGAAAAGACGAAGAAGGTGGACCCGAAGGGAATCAGCCCGCCGTGCGCAGCAATTCCGTTCACCGCCGCGCTCATGGCAAACTCGCGCACGCCGAAGAAGAGATTGCGCCCGGCTGCGTCCTCGTGGAAGTTGGCTCCCGGCTTGAAGATCGTTTTGGTCGAAGAGGTCAGGTCCGCGGCCCCGCCGAACAGCTCCGGCACCACCCCGGCCAGCGCGTTCATCACCGCGCCGCCGGCCGAGCGTGTGGCCATCGCCTTGTCCGGCGCAAAGACGGGAATCTCCCGCTCCCATCCGGCCTTCAATTCGCCCTTCCCGGTGCGCTCGAACTCCGCCGCCAGATCTGGAAACGCCGCCCGATAGCCGGCAAAGAGCGACTTCCACTTCGCCTCCAGCTCCGCCCCGCGCTCCACGGCCGTGCGCCAGTTGGCCAGCGCGGCCTCGGGGACCACAAAGCTCTGATCCTCGGGAAAGCCGAAGAATTTCCTGGTTGCGGCCACACCCTCGGCGCCCAGCGGCTCGCCATGCGCCTTGCTGCTTCCGGCCCGCGGACTGCCATAGCCGATCACCGTCCGCACGGCGATGATGGACGGCCTGCCGGTCTCCGCTTTGGCCGCTTCGATGGCCACGACGAGCGCGTCCAGATCGTTGCCGTCCACCACCCGCTGGGTGTGCCAGTGGTAGGCATCGAAGCGCCGCAGCACGTCCTCGGTGTAGCTCAGGCTGGTCGGTCCATCGAGCGAAATCTGGTTGTCGTCATAGAGAAAAATCAGCTTGCCCAGGCCCAGCGTCCCGGCCAGCGAGGCGGCCTCGTGCGAGACGCCCTCCATCAGGTCGCCGTCGCCCAGCAGGGCATAGGTGTGATGGTTCACAATCTCAAAGCCGGGACGGTTATAGGCCGCGGCCAGGTGCTTTTCCGCGATGGCCATGCCCACGGCCATCGCCATGCCCTGACCGAGCGGGCCGGTCGTCACCTCGACTCCGTCGGCGTGGCCGCGCTCCGGATGGCCCGGCGTCCGCGAGCCCCACTGGCGGAAGTTCTTCAGATCGTCGAGCGTCAGGTTGTAGCCGGAGAGAAACAGCGCTCCATAAAGCAGCGCCGAGGCGTGACCATTCGAGAGCACGAACCGGTCCCGGTCCGTCCACCTGGCGTCAGCCGGGTTGTGCTTCATATAGCGGTGAAAGAGCAGATAAGCCATCGGCGCGCAACCCAGCGGCGCGCCGGGATGGCCGCTTTTGGCTTTTTCCACAGCGTCCACGGCCAGCAAACGCAAGGTGTCGATGGATTGTTGATCGAGTGAAGAATTCGCCGGATTGGAAGTCATGTTTCCCTCGATGAATATGATAAGCCTTTTGGTGATTCGCCGGATTTTCCGACTTTCCCGCACCCATGCCGCATCTCTCTGCATCCATTCAGTGTGGGTCAGGCAGAGCGGGGTGGCTGTTGCTTCTGGTGTAGCCCGCCCGATCAATACATTTCAATTCCACACGCATTTTGCGCAACCAGTACAATTCGGAATGGAGGAAGTTTCCCCTATGGCATACGAACTCGCACCGCTTCCCTACGACTTTGACGCTCTGGAGCCGTTCATTGACACCGAGACGATGAAAATCCACCACGGCAAGCACCACCAGGGCTACATCAACAACGTGAACGCCGCCATCGCCAGCCACCCGGAATTGTCCGCCATGTCCGTTGACGATCTGCTCCGTAACCTGGCCAGGGTTCCTGAAGAGATTCGCACCACGGTCCGCAACAATGCCGGCGGTCACTCCAACCACACCGCCTTCTGGAAGCTGATGGGCAGGCCCGGTACGGATGGTATTGGCGGCGCGCCCACCGGTCCCATCGCCGCGCAGATCGCGAAGGATTTTGGTGACTTCGAGGCGTTCAAGAAAGTCTTCAACGAAACCGCCGCCAAGCAGTTCGGTTCCGGCTGGGGCTGGCTGGTCTTCGAATCCGGCAAGCTCAAGGTGTTTTCCACGCCCAACCAGGACTCGCCTCTGATGCAGGGCTATTACCCTGTCCTCGGCAATGACGTCTGGGAGCACGCCTATTACCTTAAATACCAGAACCGCCGTCCCGATTACCTGGCCGCGTGGTGGAATGTCGTCAACTGGCATGAGGTGAACCGGCGTTTTGCCGCAGCCAAAGGCTGAAAACCGCACGAGCAGCTTCCGGTTCGCGGCGGGTTGCCGGCCCACAGGCGGCGATCCCGTCGATGCTGGAAGCTGTTCCAGCGCAACATTTTTTCTCGTTCCGCGTCTCATTCCTCAGTAACGATGCGGATTTTTGCATCGAAGGAGAGAATTGTGCGCTACCCCGTTTTTTTTCCGCTTGCAGCGCTTCTTGCCTTCACCGTCGCGGCCGTTCCCCAGCCCGCTCGCGCCCAGTCCGGCCACTTTATCCTCTCCCAGCACGGCAAGCTGGTCGGTTCTGCCAGCTTCGATTGTCGCGCCACGCACGACGGCTACCACTCCACCTCGCTGGTGCGCGTGGCCATGAAGGGACTGGATTACGACATCTCCAAGGACGAGCGGCTTTCCCCGGGCAACCAGCTGCGCCGGGTCCAGTTGAGCGCTGTCGTCAACGGCTCGGCTGTGACCGTCGCCGCCGCACCCCGCGCGGCCCAATTCCTGCTGACCATCGCGGCCAACGGCCGCTCCACCACAACCTATCTGACCCGGCACTCCGCCGCCGTCTTTTTGCCCGACTTCGACCCCGGCGCGCTGGAAAACCTGCTGACGCTTGCCGCGCTCCACAACAACCGTGGCCTCTGGGCCATCATTCCCAAAAAGGCCGGCTCCATTGAACCGATTCAGCTGGCCACCTACGCGAACCAGAAAGGCACGCTCCACGGAAAGAACATCGTCGTTCACCATCTGGTGGCCACCATCGCCGGCGTAAATACAGACCTGTTCACCGGCCCCCACAACCAGCTTCTTCAGGCTGAATTTCCCGAGCCGGGTTTTGCTCTGGTCCGCAAGGGCTTCGTCCTCACTCCGCCCGCCAAGCCCGGCGCTCCGCCGCCGAGCGTACCACCCGCTGGCGCGACTCAGCAGACCGGTGCGCCGCCGGCCTCGTAACCCGGATTCATCCCCATCCCCGCTTGGATTCCCGATCCTGCCCAATCGGGAGCGGCCGCGCTTTTCCACCCCCTCCCGCAGGAAACATGGAGGGGATGGGGCGCAAATTTCTCTCCTCAAGGCGGGATCAATCAACGCGCTGGAATCCGGAACCTGGTTGGCTGGACGGGCCCAACAGCTCCGGGACGAAAGGTTGGGTCATGTCGCAGAAAACGGATGCGTATCCGACAATCGAGCAGATTCAAAGCTTTCTGGAGGCTCACAAGAAAGGGGGAGTGAAAGCCCTGGAAGAACTCCTCGTTCAGAAGCAGGCACGGCAAAAGGAAAAAACGGAGAATCGGGAATCGTTCCAAGACTAGAGTGGCCATCCGTGATCGCTGCGTTGCCCAGGCAGGCTTTCCGCAGAAGCGATGCCGGCGTGGATCCGAGGGTGGAAGGGCGAGATGGTGCGTTTGCATCAGCCCCGGGAAAGTTTGGCCTCCGCGCCCCGAGATACGGGAGCGGAGCCATGGCGCCCATGGCCCGGTTCATCGGGCGCGAAGCGCAACGGCCTGGCGCAACGGGCGGGCGCTCGATGGGAACTTTTCGCCTCGGCCGGTTCCGGCCGCCACCGCGCGGCAGGAAAGTGGCGCGGTGTTTCGATGCTGTGTGCGAGGGCGAGCGCGCTTGCCGCAGCACCGGCCCATCAGGCGGATCGCTCGAAGCCATGGCTTGGAGCAGGCAACTTCCCGGACTCCGCCACGCAATTGACCGTCCGCAAGGCGCAGGCGCACGGAACGCTCAAAAACGCGCCCGCCGAGCCGGCCCGAAGCTGCCCATGCGCTGCCGCGCGGTTTTCCCGCGGCCTGCCCTGAAATAATCTTCGTATGCTGGTTCTTGCTTCAGCCTCGCCCCGCCGCCGCGAGCTTCTCGCTCAAGCCGGTTTCTCGTTTGAGGTCCATCCCGCTCACGTTCCCGAAGAACCCCGTGCTGGCGAGGATCCCGTATCCTACGTTACCCGCCTCGCCAGAGAAAAAGCCCAGGCTGTCTTCCATCGGTTGACCCGGGATTCGGAGCCGGCCATGGCCCACGCCGAAGCTCTGGCCGTCCTTGGCGCCGACACCGCCGTGACCGTCGACGGTCTGGTTCTCGGCAAACCCGCCGACGCCGCCGACGCCGCCCGCATGTTGCGTCTTCTCTCCGGCCGAAGCCATCGCGTCGTCACCGGTGTCGCTCTGGTCACTTCCGGTTCCACCCAAGTTGCCGCCGCATCCACAGCCGTTCGCTTCCTCGTCCTCTCGGACGAAGAAATTGCCGCCTACATCGCCACCGGCGAGCCTATGGACAAAGCAGGCGCCTACGCCATCCAGGGTCGCGCCGCCCGTTGGATCCCGGGCATTGAAGGCTGCTATTCGAATGTCGTCGGCCTGCCCATCTCTCTCGTCTCCAGCCTTCTTGAATCCCATCCGCGCGGATCGTGACCATCGCGCGGCGCGACGCCTAGTCGGAGATCATCCATTCACCCGGCAGGATCGGCCGCGTGCGCGGCAACAGTCCCCGGGAAGCAATCCAGCCCACCACCGCCAGGGTTCCGGCAAAAGCCATCAGCTTGATGAGATTGGCAGCCTCCGTCTTCGGCAGCGTCTTCCACAAGATGAGCAGCAGCGTCTGGGCCGCCGTCACAGCCCACACTGAGCCGTAGAAATAGCGCCGGTGTGTGCCTTCGCACTTGGTCGAAGGCTCCACGCGTGGCAGCCGGCCCATCATGCCCAGCAGCAGGATCGTCGCGCACAGTGGCGCATAGGCATAGAGGTAAATCTGCTTCATGCACCAGACGCCGGTCACTGTGGCGATCACGAGACCGGCCAGGTTCAGCAGCGCATAGTTCAGCAGGGCATTCCAGGCAAAGGTGTAACACACGCGCCGGTAGAGGGGGTTGGGCTTGTCCTCGTCAAAACGCAGAATGTACGGGCCCGGCTCGGCGCCCGGCAGCCGTCCGCGCACGGCGGCGATTCCCGTCCCGATCAGCACCAGCGCCAGCCACAGCGAGTTGCCCCGGTGAAAGCCATGCGCAAAGAACGAGAAGGTAAGCGGGCCGGGAGCCAGGAAGAAAACCCAGATCCAGATCGGCCAGTGCGCGGCGCGGTAAATACGGGTATTGCGGGTGCGCATCTTGCGCTCGTTGGCGTACTCTACTCTGCCTTTGTATCCCATGCTCTCAGCCTCGCAGAGGGGCCGCGGACCCGTCAATTCCGCCACTCAGTTACAATAAAAGACAGGCTTAGCCAAATTCTTCCGCGGCAGATCCGCGTATCCAGCAAGGAGCTGTAAATCCTATGGCGATTTCCGCCACGCAACTGCGCCCCGGCATGATTATCAAGCATAACGACCAACTGCATCTGGTCTTCAAGGTGGAACATCGCACGCCGGGCAATCTGCGTGCTTTCATCCAGGCCAAGCTGCGCAACCTGAAGTCCGGCGCCATGTTCGAACACCGCTTCCGCTCCGTCGACAGCGTTGAAAAGGTGGCCATCGACGAGGTTGCCATGGAGTTTCTCTATGCCGACGGCGATGACTACTACTTCATGAATCCGGTCGATTACGAGCAGACTGTGCTCAAGGGCTCCACTCTGGGCGAGGCCGTGCAGTATCTGACGCCGAATCTGCAGATCAAGGTCAGCTACTACGAGGGTGAGCCGGTGGGCATCGATCTGCCGGCGGCCGTCGAGCTGGCCATCATCGAAACCGAGCCAGGACTCAAATCAGCCACCGCATCCAGCGTCACCAAGCCCGCCAGGACGGAGACCGGCCTGGTCGTGCAGGTTCCTCCCTTCATCAATGAAGGTGAAAGAATCCGCGTGGACACCAGCGAAGGGGTCTACCTGAGCCGCGCCTGAGCTGCCGGCGAACGGAAACCGCGCGCCCGTCCCAAGACAAAAACCACCGCTCCCGGGAGCGGTGGTTTTTGCTGTCGAGCAGATCGCGGTTTCCCGCCTTCGTTCCTCAGCCCACCTGCGGCAGCCGGACCAGCCGGGCTTCGAGAAGCGCCTCGATGGACTTGAGCGCTTGCAGAACTGCATCGCTCACCGGCGCGTCAACCTGGACCACGGCCAGCGCTTTGACCGGCTGCGCACCCGAGCGCTCGCGGCCCAGGGCGAAGTTGGCGATGTTGACGCCGTGTTCGCCCAGGAGGGTGCCGATCTTGCCAATCACGCCCGGCACGTCGAGATTGCGGCAAACCAGGAGATTGCCCTCGAGCGGGGCCTCGATGTCGATGCCGTCGAAGGCCAGCAACCGCGGCTGCTGATCGCGAATCACCGTGGCCGAGGCCTGGCTTTCGCCCTCCGCCGTGTGCAATTCGATGGTCAGCACGGTGGCCGTGCCGCCACGGTACGAGGCTTGCTTCTCCTCGTGAATGCGGATGCCGCGCTCTTCGGCCACCGCCGGTGCATTGATGCGGTTCACGTTCTCCGAGCCTTCGAACAAACCGGCCAGGGCCGCGTTGCGCACCAGCTCGGTCCGGGCCTCGGCCAGCGCGCCTCCATAGAAAAGATGAACGCTGTCGATGCCGGATTTACCCGCACCGGCGCGCGCATGCGCCAGAAACGCGCCCAGCCGTCCGGCCAAATCGATGTAAGGCGCCAGCACCACGTATTCCTCGTGGCTCAGCGAAGGAAGGTTCACAGCGTTCTGCACGACGCCTTCCTTGAGGTAATCGCGCACCTGGCGGGCAATCTGAACGCCCACCGCCTCCTGCGCCTCGTTGGTCGAGCCGGCGATGTGCGGCGTCAGAATCACATTCTCCATCCCGAAGAATGGCGAGTTCTTGGGCGGCTCAACGGTCAGTACATCGAGCGCCGCTCCGGCCACATGGCCGCTCTTGAGCGCCTCGACCAGCGCCCCCTCGTCCACCAGTTCGCCGCGTGCGCAGTTGATGATGCGCACCCCCTTCTTCATCGCGGCGAGCGACTTGGCGTTGATCGCCCCGGCCGTCTGCGGCGTCAGTCCCACGTGCAGCGTCAGGTAATCAGAGCCTTCCAGCAGCTCCTCGAAGTTCACCAGCCGGATGCTGTTCTCGCGCGCCACTGCGGCTGAAACAAAGGGATCGCTGCCGAGGATTTCCATGCCGAAGCCCTTGGCGCGCCGGGCCACTTCGAGTCCCACCCTCCCCAGGCCCAGAATCCCCATTGTCTTGCCGCGCAACTCCGTGCCCTGCAGGTTCTTCTTCTCCCACTTGCCGGCGTGCATGCTCGCATTGGCTGTGGTCAGCTTGCGCGCCAGCGCCACCATCAGGCAAAGGGTCAGTTCGGCCACGGCCACGGCGTTGGCCCCCGGCGTATTCATCACCACGATGCCCCGCCGCGTGGCTGCCGCAGCATCGATGTTGTCCACGCCCACACCTGCCCTGCCGATCACCCGCAGTTTCGGCGCCTGGGCCATCAATGCATCACCCACCTGCACGGCCGAGCGCACAACCAGGGCGTCAGCGTCGGCCAGCGCCGCTGGCAATCCGCCCGTTAGCTGGTCGTGGGTGAGAACTTCCCATCCCGGCTCAGCCGCAAACACGGCCAGCGTTGCCGGAGAAACCTTCTCTGCCAAAACAATTTTCATCGCGTCTCCCTTGTCTCTGCGTCGAGCCTCATACTCGTCAAAACGGATTCCATGCTGCTCACAGAGCATCTCAAAGATCCGTATCGCCGCCGCATGCGGTTTACCCTCGTCCCGCTCGTACTTGGCCAGCGAGTTGGGGTGAACGCCCAGCCGCTCAGCCATCTCGTATTGATAGAGATCAAGCTGCCGACGGGCAATCAACAGCTTCTCTCCGAAAGTCAGTGCGCTCACCGTGCAACTCCTGGCGAAAATCTAGTTCTTCGCCGCCTCCGCGTAGACCTTCTGCGCCGCAGCCACGGCCTGCCCGTAGACGACCGCAAGCCCCAGCACATCCTTGGCGATGTGCTCCATCGCGCCCAGCAAGGCCACCGTGTCCAGATAATCGAAGAAACCCAGGTGCGCCACGCGGAAGATCTTGCCCTGCATCGAGCCCTGTCCGTTGGCCGTCACCAGGCTGAACCGGGCCTTCAGCGCCTTGACCACCGCTCCCGAATCCATGCCTTCCGGCACGGCCACCGCGGTCGCTGCGGCCGAGGGCGAAACCGGCGCGAAAAGAGTGAAGCCCAGGGAGACAAGCCCGGCACGGGTGGCCCGCGCATTCACCTGCGCGTTGTCGATCAGCGCAATGCGGCCCTTTTCGAGGTCGCCGCCCGCCTGACCGGCAATGTAATCGAGCGCCGCGCCAAGACCGGCCACCAGCGCCACGGCCGGCGTATAGGCGCTCTCGCCCTTGACGGCATTCTTGCGCTCCTTGCGCAGGTCGAAATAGTAGCGCGGATTGCGGGCCGTCTCCATCGCCCGCCACGCCTTCTCGCTCACGCTCAGGTAGGCCAGACCGGGCGGAATCATCACCGCCTTCTGCGATCCGCCGATCACGATATCCACTCCCCACCCATCCACATCGATCGTCTGCGTTCCCAGCCCGGTGATGCCGTCCACGATCAGCAGCGTCGCCGTGTCCTTCACCAGCCGGGCCACCGCTTCCACATCGTGGCTGACCCCTGTCGAGGTCTCGGACGCCTGCATATACACGGCCTTGTGCTCCGGCTTCAGCGCGGCCTTGATGGCGGCCAGGTCAAAGGTCTGCCCGTAGGGCGCCTCCACCACGTCCACCTGGCAGCCAAAGGCCTTGGTCAGGTCCACCCAGCGCTCACCGAACTTGCCTGCCGTCA
This sequence comes from Occallatibacter sp., assembly GCA_049976805.1. GTDB lineage: Bacteria > Acidobacteriota > Terriglobia > Terriglobales > Acidobacteriaceae > Telmatobacter. Next base: position 25,196 of record JBMFHN010000005.1, read on the forward strand.
GCACCAGCACCCGGTCCCCGGGCGAGGTCAGGTTGGAAACCGAGGCCTCCATGGCGCCGGTACCGGAACATGCAAGCAACAGCACGTCGTTCGCAGTGCCGACGAAGACTTTCAGCTGGGCAAGCACCTTCTGAAAGAGGGCGCGAAATTCGGGCGTGCGGTGGTGAATGTCGGCTGCCGCCATGGCAAACTGAGCCGCCGGCAGCAGTGGCGTCGGTCCGGGTGTGTACAGGCGCGTCTTGCGAATCATCGTTTCTCCTCGTGTTCGGCTAGTGTGCGGATTCGGCCGGGATCAATTCTGAAGCCCGAAGGATCGGCTCCGGCATTTCCCCCGTTCCTTCCCAGGAGGCCACGGCGCTCGACCGTCCTTTCCTGTGCAAAAATCTGTCTCGGAAAAGGACACGAAGGCAGGCTCGTTCACAAACCACTGCAGCAACCAAGTCATCCTGTGATCACAGAATACACAGTTTTGTGGGTTCTGTGTATTTTTTTCTGAGGAAAATTACGCGCATTCCGAAACCATGTGTCTCAGTTGCCGAAGATCGAGAATCTGCGAGGGGTTGGTTCCGAAGAAACGGCGCAAGGAGACCCCGTCTCGCACGGATTCTGGCAGAGCGGCGCAGAATCCGGCAGGCGGGGACCCGCTTGCAGAACCCTGGCCCGATCTCCGCCGTTTTGATCCTCGGCAACTGCGCGCCGCCTTACCAGGCCAGCAATTCGTCTCCGGAAGTGGGCGAGAGGAAGGAGACCGGCGGAGCGCTGGGTTCCGGGCAGTCGCCGCTGCACTGGATGGATTCGGGACCGCTGTCCTTGGCCACCTGCAGTGCCTGTTCGGCCTCGTGCAACACCACCACCGGCGAGCGGCCCAGGCTGCTGGCGATGCCAAAACAGGCCGAGAGGCGGATGGCGTCACCACCCACGCGGTAAGGTTCGGCAAAGACGTCGGCGCAGAGCCGCTCGGCCATCATGACGGCGTTGACGCTGCTGCAGCCGGGCAGGGCCACGAGAAATTCGTCCTTGCCGGCGCGGCCCAGCAGGTCATAACTGCGCAGCAAACGCGTGGTGCGGGCCGTCACCCGGCAGAGCAACTCGTCACACACATCCGTGCCCAGCCGCGCATTCCAATGGCCGAAGTCGTCAATATCGAACAGGATCATGCACAGAGGCAGATTCATGCGCTGTACGCGATCGGTCTCGCGGAACATCATCGAGAGGATGGTTTCGCGGTTGTAGACGCCGGTCAGCCGATCCGTCTGCGCGCTCAGTGCAGCGGCCTCGCGCAGCAGTTCCAACTCGCGCGCCTGGCGATGGGCGCGGATCACACCCTCGATCCGCAAGCGCAGAAAGGCCTGTTCCAGCGTGCGCGGCAGCAGGTCGTCGATCCCATTTGCGGCCATCTGATCGATCCACTCCTGCAGGACCGCATCGGCCAGCAGGACAATGGGGAATTTGCGTCCCGAAGCCTCGGCCCGCACTCGGGCCACAAACTGCCTGATCTCCGCTCCGGATTCCATCCCAGTCTGACCGGCATCGATCAAGGCCAGGCTGGGGGCGTGAGGCGCGGTGAGCGCGGCAAATGCCGCCTCCGCGGAGAGAAAGACATCCACCCGCGCTCCGCCGGCGGCCAACAGCGGTTCCAAAACCGCCAGCAGAGCCGGATCGGACGAGACGAGCAGAAAGGTGGGAATCGGCCTGGCGAACATCCTCGAGAACCTCGACAGAGGATGCATCGGCGCAGATTAGAAATTATTGAGAGTTCGGGAAGAAATTCTTATCCGCTTCCAGTGACCTTTGGATCAATTTCTCAGAATCCAAAGTACCGCATCCCATCCCGCCCCGCGCAGAGCCGGAAGACGCGGCTCCGGCCGGGCAGGTGGCGTGTCTTCCCTTCAATCCACAAAATCAATCTGGGGAGCCACGGAGATGATGCCGCGTTCATACCCCATCTCCAGCAGTTTGCGGATCGCCTGGCGTCCGTCGGCCCCGTAGTCCAGTGTGCGCTCGTTGACGTACATGCTGACAAAGCGGCTGGCCAGCCGGACATCCAGATCCCGGGCAAACTGCATGGCATAGTCGAGCGCCGGCTCGCGGTGGTCGAGAGCATGCTGAATGCTGTCGCGCACGGCCTTGGAAATGATCTTGTGGGCTTCCGATCCCAGGCTGCGGCGGATGGCGTTGCCGCCCAGCGGCAGCACCAGACCGGTGGTCTCGCGCCACCAGACGCCCAGATCGAGAATCTTCCGCAGGCCGCTGGTGCTGTACGTCAGCTGGCCCTCGTGGATGATCAGTCCGGCGTCGTAGTTGCCGGCCAGAACCGCCGGAATGATCTGGTCGAAGGGAACGGTTTCGGTCTTCACGTCCGGATGAAAGATCCGGAGCGCCAGATAGGCGCTTGTCAAGGTGCCGGGAACGGCGATCCTCACCTTGCCCAGATCCTCAATCGCCAGCGGCTTTACGGAAACGATCATCGGACCGTAGCCCTCGCCCACGCTGCCTCCGCAGCCCATTAGCGCATAGTTCTGCTGCAGGTAGGGGTAGGCGTGGAAGCTGATGGCGGTCACGTCGAAAAAAGCCTCATTCTGAGCGCGGCGATTCAGGGTCTCGATGTCGCAAAGCGTGTGGGAAAACCGGTAGCCGGGAACTCGAACCTTGTTGGTGGCCAGGCCATAAAACATGAATGCGTCATCGGAGTCGGGACTGTGCGCGATGGAAATTTCGATCGTATCGTCCGGGTTGCCGGGGGTGGAATTCTGTTGACTCACGGGTGCCAAGATCCTTTCAACAATGGGGCTGCGCGGATGATCCTCCCGCGTCTGCGGTTGGATGCGGTGGGGAGAGGGGACGCGAGCCAGGGCGCGCGCATCTTCCTTCCAGGCGATGAAAACGGGGCCATCCGCTTCTTCGGCTCCTGCTCGTCCACTCGGAGGGAGCGAGTACGGCGCGATGATGTTGTCCCGTGCCCATCTGAAAATCTACCCTTCCCTTTCCAAATTCTCTTCCTCTGCCGCCACGGGAGCCAGATCGAGCGCCTGCTCCGTTTCCGGCAGGGGCTTCGAGCGGATGCGGGCGTGATGCAGCCGGATGTGACGCACGATTCCCGCCGCTGCAATCAGCAGCGCCAGAAGCGAAGCGAGCAGAACGATCAGGAGCCAGCGCATGGGAAGCAATCCTGTTCAGGATAGCAGATGGATCGCACTCCGCCCCCACCCCGCGGGCGAACACCGGCGTTCAGATGGGGCGCAGGCTGGCCTCCAGCCAATCAAGATAACTCTGGCTGACGAGGTCCGCCCTGAAGGCCAGAAATTCAGGCGTCTGGTAGCTGTGCAACGCCTGCAATCGGGCTTCGAGGGCACGCAGATGGTCCGACCCGGTCTTTACCAGCAGCAGGGTTTCGCTGGCGGACTCGATTCTTCCCTGCCACCGATAAACAGACTCAACGCCCGGAACCAGCGTCGTGCAGGCCGCCAGCCCCTCCTCGACCAGTGCGCGAGCCAGCCGTGCGGCCTCCTCCCGGTTGGCAGCCGTGGTCAGGACGATGCAGGCATAGGAACCCGTTTCCGGCATACACGCTTCCACGGTCACAGTGTACGCGTGAAAACGGAAAGACAGGCGTGCTTTTCCGCGGAAAACATCCGCCCGGAACAGTGGCCGGAGATTTTCTCAGCCGGCGAGATGCTGTTTCACTTTCTCGCTGATCGCGCGCCCTTCGGCGCGCAAATGGGAGGTTTGCAGCCGGCTTTGGACGGCTTTGATCGCCGGCCCCATCTCCTTGAGAGTGAGTTCCTTGCCGGTGGCCGCGGCCAACTCCTCAATGGTCTTGGCCACCAGCGCTTCAAGCGCTCCGTCCTCCAGAGCCCGGGGCAGAAATTCCTCGATGACGGCGATTTCGGCGGCCTCCCGGGCGGCCAGTTCAGGGCGTTTGCCCTGGGTAAATTGTTCGATCGAGTCGCGGCGCTGCTTGATCATGGTGGCCAGCGCCTGCTGCTCTTCAGCTTCGCTCAGCGCGGCGCGCTTCTCGATGGCTTTCATCTTGAGCGCGTTTTTGATCAGGCGCAGCGTGCCGGTACGTTCGGCATCGCGGGCCTTCATCGCGGCCACGATCTGCTGGTTGACCTGAACTTCCAATGCGCCTGTTTCACTGCTCATTTTTTCACCTTGTTCCGGGAAGCTGCGCCCAGCGCGCTCCCCTGTGGGAATTCGAGTCATTGCGGATTTCACCGGTCGCAGCCCTTTCGTGAAGGCCTGCCGGCCGCACCAGCCTGCGCCTTTCTCCTCGGAAGAGCCGGAGCGGCGTGTCCGGAACGAGACTGGATCCGCACCGCGCATTTTCCTTTTTGGAACCATGCGATCGAATGGATCCGCCCGGCCCGGACTGCACAACTTTTCCCTCCCGGCTGCGTTCATAATACACAGAGCGAGGAGCGAGGCAATGAGAACCTGGTTCAAGACGATCGCGCTGCTGGGCATGGGCGTCCTTTGCGCATCGGCATTTGGAACTGATCGGGCACATCCGGGCACACTGAACTATATCGAGGGAACGGTTTTGCTGCAGGGTCAGAAACTGCGCACGAGCGAAGTGGGAACCGCGGATCTGGCTCAGGGGAAGGTTCTCTCCACCCAAAAAGGGAGGGCGGAAATCCTGTTGACTCCGGGCGTGTTCCTGCGCCTGGACGACCAGAGCGCCGTGAAGATGATTACGCCCGATCTTACCCTGACACAGGTCGAGGTAAAGCAGGGCCGGATCGGTGTCGAAGTGGATGAGATTTATGCGCAGAACGATCTTCGGATCATCGACGGCGGCGTGGCGACACAGTTGCTGAAACCCGGATATTACGAGTTCGTTGCACAGCCCCCCACGGTCCTGGTCTATGACGGCAAGGCCGCAGTTCAGGCGAGCAGCGGAAAGTACACCGTCTTGAAGAAGCATCACGTTCTGACTCTGAGCGCGGGACCCCTGCCCAAGCCTGTCAAATTCAATCCTCGCGATACGGCCGGCGATTTTTACAACTGGAGCAGCTTGCGCTCGCAATACCTGGCCGAAGCCAATAACCAGATGGCCGGTTATTACGAAGGCATGGCTGGCTTCTATCCGGGCTGGTACTGGGATCCTTTCATGTGGGATTACACCTTTATCGGCATGGATCCCTTCTGGAGTCCCTTCGGATGGGGCTTCTATCCGCCCTGGTGGGGCCCCTACTATGGCGGATACTACGGCTATGGACACGGTTTCTACCACTATTACGGGCGTGGCTATCATGGGGGTGGAGGCCATTACGGTGGTGGCGGCGGTTTCCATGGTGGCGGAGGCGGCTTCGGTGGCGGCGGTTTCCATGGTGGCGGAGGCGGCTTCGGTGGCGGCGGTTTCCATGGCGGCGGAGGCGGCTTCGGTGGCGGCGGGGGTGGTTTCGGTGGCGGCGGAGGTGGACACCGCTGATCGCGTCGATTGACCTCATGGCGCTTGGATCCAGGCAAGCGACAGGCGCCTGCAGAGTGGATTCGGAAATCAGGAAAGAAGAAGGAATGATGCGAGTTTGAGCCGGAACGCCCAAAGCCGGGAGAGTTGGAGTTTCCGCTCAAGCCCGCCTCCTCAGGAACGCCTTTACGGCTGCTTGCAAGAAGCTTGATGCAGGCCGAAGGTTGCCGCCTGCCCTATCCCCGCCAGCAGACCGCTTCTGGCCTGATCTCCGAAGCGCCTGTTCCCCGGCCCTTCCCGCGCACCCATCGACGACAGCCTTTACAACCCGCCGCACGCCGGGCTCGCGAATTCTTATATAATTCCGGCGGGTTTGGAGGCAGACACCATGATCGACGCAGCCCTCAGGGGCAAGATGAGGAGACACTTGTCACAACTTTCAACCTTGATCGCCGCCGGCGCCATCGCGCTGAGTCCCGGCGCCGCAAACGGGCAAACCGCCCAGGCCGGGTTCGGACCGGGCAACCCGTTTTACGCGCCCAGCCCGCTCCCTTTCCATGCACCGCCCTTCGACAAGATCAAAGACTCGGACTACCAGCCGGCCATCGAAGCCGGCATCGCGCGGATGATCCAGGAGACAGAGGCCATTGCCAATAATCCTGCTCCTCCGACCTTCGAGAACACCTTTGTCGCGATGGAAAAGAGCGGGCAGTTGATCAACCGCGTGATGGGCGTCTTCAACGGCGTGAGCAGCGCCAACATGGACCCCGTGCTGCAGAAGGTGCAGGACGAGGAAGCGCCCAAGCTGGCCGCGATGCAGGATTCTATCTATCTGAATCCAAAGCTGTTCGCACGGGTTTCCAAAATTTACGAGGAGCGCCACTCGCTGCATTTGGCGCCGGAGTCGCTGCGGCTGGTCGAGTACGACTATCAGGAGTTCGTGCTGGCCGGTGCCAGGCTCTCCGACGCCGACAAGGCGCAGCTGAAGAAGCTCAACGAGGAGGAGGCCAACCTGACCACGGCCTTCATCTCCAAGCTGCTGGCGGCAACCAAGGACGGAGCCTTTGCGACCCGGGACGAGGCGGCGCTGGCCGGGCTGCCTCCGGCGCAACTGGCCGCCGCCGCCCAGGCCGCCCAGCAACGCAAGGTGAAAGGCTGGGTGCTTCCGCTGCAGAACACAACGCAGCAGCCGGAACTGGCCTCCCTGAGCGACCGTGCCACGCGCCAGGCGCTTTTCGAGGACTCCTGGAACCGCGCCGAGCGCGGCGACGCCAACGACACGCGCGCGACCATCGCGCGGCTGGCGCAGTTGCGCGCCCAGAAGGCGAAACTGCTCGGCTACCCCAACTACGCGGCCTGGAGGCTGGCCGACCAGATGGCCAAGAACCCGCAGGCCGTCTTCAAGTTCACGAACGCGCTGATTCCCGCCTCGGTCGCCAAGGCGAACCGGGAGGGCCAGGACATTCAGGCGCTGATCGACACTCAGAAGGGCGGCTTTACGCTCGAGCCCTGGGACTGGGACTTCTATGCCGAACAGGTGCGCAAGGCGAGGTACGACCTGGACGAGAGCCAGGTCCGGCCCTACTTCGAGCTGAACAATGTTCTGCACAACGGCGTCTTCTACGCCGCGCACGAACTCTACGGACTCACATTCAAGCGCCGCACCGACATTCCCGTTTATAACCCCGATGTGCAGGTGTACGAGGTCGTCGACGCCAACGGCCAGCCGCTGGCCCTCTGGTACTGCGACTACTTCAAGCGCGACAACAAGAACGGCGGCGCGTGGATGGACGAGTTCGTCGGCCAGTCCAAGCTGCTGGGCACGCGGCCGGTGATCTACAACGTGGCCAACTTCACCAAGCCCGCGCCGGGCGAGCCGGCCCTGATCAGCTTCGACGACGTGACGACGATGTTCCACGAGTTCGGCCACGCGCTGCACGGCATGTTCGCCGACACCGAGTACCCGAGCCTGTCGGGCACCAACGTGCCGCGCGATTTTGTCGAGTTCCCCTCGCAGTTCAACGAGCACTGGGCAAGCTACCCGCAGGTCTTCAATCACTACGCCCGCAACTACAAGACCGGCGCGCCGATGCCGGCCGCGCTGGCCGCGAAACTGCACAAGGCGGCCACCTTCAACCAGGGCTACGCGCTGACCGAACTGCTGGCCGCCGCCGAACTCGACATGCAGTGGCACACCCTGCCGGCCAGCGCACCCCTGCAGAATCCGGACACCTTCGAAGTGGCGGCACTCGAAAAGACCCACTTGTGGCTGAAGGCGGTTCCGCCACGCTATCGCTCCAGCTACTTCATGCACATCTGGGGCAACGACTACCAGGCCGGCTATTACGCCTATCTCTGGTGCGAGATGCTGGACGACGACGCCTTCCAGTGGTTCCTCGATCACGGCGGGATGACGCGAGCCAACGGCGACCGCTTCCGCCGCATGGTACTGGCGAACGGCAACACCGAAGACCTGGCCAGGATGTATGCGACATGGCTGGGTGCCGAGCCCAACATTGGCCCCATGCTCAAGGATCGTGGCCTGGAACCGGTGGCGCCGGCAAAGAAACCGATCCATTGAGCTACGCGTCAAAAGACAGCTCTTCCCGCGAATTTGGGTGATTCTGGCGGGAAAGAGCTGTTTTTTGAGCCCGAAGCCGCTTCGATGCGAGGTTGCGGCTTGCAGCAACTGAAAATTCGCCCGCTCCGGTCAGCTTTCATTCGCTGACCGGAGAGCGGGCGCTCAGCGCCCAGACTGGCCCGTTCTGCGCCCGCCCCGCAACGGGCACTGCCGGTGGCGGCGCAGTGTCCAAAGCGCCGGAAATGAGCTTCGCCACGGCATCGTTCACCCCCGCATCCATTCCGGAAGTCCGGAGGCGATGGCCGCGCGCACGGCCGCCGACAGCTCCTCGCGCGTCGCGTAATCGCCGGGGTAGATGGGCGAGTGGAAGACGATGTGCGCCGTTCCCGGCCGGATGCGCAGGCTGCCTTTGGCCATCATCGTCTCGGTGCCATAGATGGAAACCGGGATGCACGGCGCGCCGGTCTGCATGGCGAGATAAAACGGGCCCTTCTTGAAGGGCAGCAGGCGGCCGTCGGGCGAGCGCGTGCCCTCGACAAAGGTGGTGATGTGAATGCCCTTGGCCAGCAGGAGCCTGGCCGCGGCCACGCTCTGCTGCGCCTGGGCCGCGCTGCCCGAGCGGTCCACAGGAATGAACTCGCCCAGCTTCATGGCGTAGCCCAGGACGGGAATCCTCATCAGCGATCGCTTCAGAAACGAGGAGATGCGTCCGGGAATCACGGGAATCAGCGCCGGCGGATCGAGATTGGAGACGTGGTTGGAGAGAAAGATACAGGCGATGCCGGATGGCACGCGCTCCCGGCCCACCACATCGAGGCGAACCCCGGCCACCCACAAACCGGCGCGGGCAATGCCGCAGCCGACGCGGTAGAGCGGCAGAACATTGCCCGTCACCCTGGCCAGGGGAATGAGGACGATGGCCGCGGGAAGGCTCAGAACGACACACGTGATCAGAGCGAGAAGTGAAGGGATCATGCGGATTCAAACCTGCTCAGGAACCATAAATTTCCCTGAGCCGCGCGGGCAGTTTCTCGTAAATACCGTCAAAGCCGCCGTTCGATAGAATCGCCACCACGTCGCCCGGCCGGAGCCGGGGCGCAAGGGCGCTGATGATCGCATCCGCGTTGGGGCAGAGTTCGGCTTGCGTCCCGGCCGCACGCAGCGCGCCGACCACCTCTTCCGGATGCAGACGTTCGTCTTCGGGAATGCGTTGCTGCTGGTAGACACCGGCCAGTACGGCGTAGTCGGCCAAGCGCAGACTCTCGACCAGCTCGCCGGCGAGCACCTTGCGCCGGAGCGTGTTCGAGCGCGGTTCGAGGACCGCCCAGAGACGCGCCTCAGGGTACATCACCCGCAGCGTGCGCAGCGTCTCGCGGATGGCTGTGGGGTGATGGGCAAAGTCTTCGACCACCGTGACGCCACCGATCCGGGCTCGCACCTCCAGCCTCCGTTTCACGCTGCGGAAGCTGGCGATGGCCGCGCCGATCGCATCCCGGCCGACGCCCTGACCCGCGGCCAGAGCCGCTGCGGCGGTTGCGTTCAGGGCGTTGTGTTCGCCAGCTAGACGCATTTCAAGCCCGGCCCACACCGCACCCTCCTGCCAGACATCCCAGCGCATGAGGCCGTCTTCATAGCGCAGATTGCGGATACGCCAATCGGCGGATTCAGAAAATCCGTAGCGCTCGACGCCACAAAGCGCGCCGCAAACGCACTCGCTCACGTTCGCGCTGCCGTCGAAGGCCACAATCCGGCCGCGCCGCGGAACCAGATTCACGAGGCGCCTGAAGGCCGTTTTCACCGCGTTCAGATCGGCGTAAATGTCGGCGTGGTCGAACTCCACATGGGTCAGAATCAGCGCGTCGGGAAAGTAGTGCAGGAACTTCGGTCCCTTGTCGAAGAAGGCGGTGTCGTATTCGTCGCCCTCGACGATGAAAGTCCGCGTGGGCCGGAGCTGGAAGCTTGTGCCGAAGTTCTCCGCCACCCCGCCAATCAGAAACGAGGGCTCAAAGGCCGGGTCTTCGCGCGCGGCCACCTGGTGGATCCAGGCCAGCAGGCTGGTGGTGGTCGTTTTTCCGTGCGTGCCGGCCACCACCAGCGACTCGCGCCCGAGAAGAAACTCCTCGCGCAGCAAGGCGGCCTGCGAGGTGAAGGGAATGCGCTCATCGAGCACCCGCTCCACCTCCGGATTGCCGCGCGAGAGGGCGTTGCCGATGACAACCAGATCGGGCCTGGAATCGAGATTGGCCTCAGCGTATGGTTCCATCACCGTGATTCCCATCCGCGCCAGCAGGTCGCTCATGGGCGGGTAGGCCGCCTTGTCCGAACCCGTGACGTGGTGACCCTGCAACTGCAAAAGCCCGGCCAGCGAAGCCATCGCCGTGCCGCAGATGCCACTCAGGTGAATGTGCCGGGAGGCTGCCGATTGCATCGGAGTTTCTTTCCTCATTTCTCGTTGCGGATCGTTCATCGTGTGACCGCCGGCTCCAGCAAGCGCAGTTCCGCCTCCTCGCGGGCCGTCAGCTCGGCCCTGACGCCAAAAGTCAGCGTGACATTCTGGCGCGAAACGTGGCCCGAACGCAGACCCATGGCGATCGGGCCTGCGAAATCCTCGAAGGCGTGCAGAATCACCTCGTCAAGCAGCCCCGGCGGGGCGCCCGGCGAGAGGCAATCCAGCATCTCGCCAAAGACGAGACCGGTGACGTTGTCGAGCTTGCCCGCCTGGCGCAGTTGCCACAACATGCGGTCGATCTGGTAGGGCTTGGCGCTGGTGTCTTCGAGAAAGAGCAGCTTGCCTTCGGTCTGCGGCTCAAAGGGCGTGCCCAGCAGGGCGACCAGAATGCTCAGGCAACCACCGTACAGCGTGCCGCAAGCCCGCCCCGGGCGCAGTGTGCGCAGACCCTCGGCAGCGCCTACGGCGTAGGGTTCGCCGCCGAGAGCCGCCCGCAGGCTGGCCAGATGGACGCCTTCCAGATCCTTGGCGTCAGGGCGCGCGAAATCGGCCGAGAGCATCGGACCGTGGAAGGCCGGTAGCCCCGCCTCGTCCAGCAGCCACAACTGCACGGCGGTCAGATCGCTATAGCCGATCAGAGGTTTGGGCTTCCGGGCAATCAGGTCAAGGTCCAGCCCGTCGAGCAGGTAGTTCGATCCGTAACCGCCGCGCGTGGTGAAGATGGCACCCATCCGGTCGTCGGCAAAAGCCTGGTGCAGATCGCTGAGCCGCATCCTGGGCGTTCCCGCGAAGTAGAGCGGTCCGTGGGTCAGAACGTGCTGGGCCGGACACGGCTCGTAGCCCAGCGTGCGCAATGCCTCCATTCCCAGCTCGACGCGCTCGGTCCGGGCAAAGGAGGCCGGAGCGACGACGCTCACCTTCGCTCCCCGCTCGACTGCTGGCAATTTCAAGATTCCGGCCATGTTGGAACCCCATTCCGATGCGATGCGGCGGAAAGAGACAGCACCCGGTCGGCTTGCCGCAAGCGGGCCTTCGGGCGCGGTCTTTCGCGCTCCGCGATTTTCAGCCATGCACGAAAGAACGCGCCCATTCAAAAAGCCTCGCCGCGGGCGATCAGCGCCGCCGGGCCGGTCAGGCGCAACTCGGTGTCCGGCCCCTCCCAGGCGACTGTCTGCCCGCCGCCGGGGGCCACGACCCGCAGCGGAGAAAAACAGCCGTGAAGCGCGATGGCCGCCGTGGCCGCCGCCGAGCTGCCCGTGCCGGAGGAAGTTGTCGGACCCACGCCGCGCTCGAAGATGCGAATCTCGATCTCCTTCCCGCTCACGATGCGAACAAATTCCACATTCGTCTGATGGGGAAAAGCCGGATGGCGGCAGATGACCGCGCCCACCTCGCGCCAGGGCCTTCCGAAGACGGTGAACTCGGCGTTGTCCACCACCACAACGAAGTGCGGATTGCCGGTCGTGACCTCGACTCCCGCAACCGTCCATTGATCGTCCAGTGTGACGCTGCGCGAGACAAAACCGGGCTTGCCCATTCCCGCCGTCACCTCGACGCTGAATCCGTTCTCTGCCGCGATCGCGTCTACGCGGCAGAGGCGCGGCCCCGCGTCGGTTTCGATCTCCAGCTCGGCGCCCGGTTCGAGGCCGCGTTCGTACGCCATCCAGGCCGCTACCGTGCGTGTGCCGTTGCCGCTGATCTCGGCCGCAGATCCGTCGGCGTTGCGCAGATGGATGTGGCCCGAGCGGGTTCCGGTCCAGCGGAAAAACTCAACGCCATCGGCGCCCACGCCCGTATTCCGCGCACACAGCCTCCGCGCCAGTTCCGCCCGGTCGCGATGCGAAGCGGCGGCCTCGCTCACAATCAAGAAATCATTGCCGCAGGCGTGTGCCTTCGTAAATGGAATCAATCTTCCTCCCGTGAATGGCCTTTCCTTGCCCGATGCTATCACCGTTGGAGAGGCAGGAGTCTCAACCCGCTCCTTTCGGTTTTGCAAAACGGGTGGAAAGATAAATCGTGCCATCCGGCTCACCCGGCGCCCGAAATCGGCGCACCGCCGTCAGTCCCTCCGGATGCGCTTTGACCGCCCGGTCGATCGGGTCGCCATCGAAGGCCAGAACGATGGCAGCGTGCGCGGCCGGGGCCTCCAGCGCGGCGCAGTATAGCTCCAGGTCGCTCTCGTTGATGGTTTGCCGCAGCGGGATGCCGGTGAGCGCAACCAGTTCCGGGTCGACCGAAGTTTCCATCAGCACCACGGATTCCGGCCGCTTGGCCAGCAGCGCGCGCAGCACGGGAGGAATCTCCCGTTCGTAAGCCAGCCGCGCGGCGATATTCCTGGTGCTTTCGACGTAGACCAGCGGACGCTCACGCACCATCTCGGCCGCATTCAGCAAAACCAGCGTCAGCACTCCCCCCGCCATCCACCGCGTCCACCGCGGCCTCACCCGGCCAGCGGCGAAGAGCAACATTCGCGCCGCAAAGGCCACTCCGAGCGCGAAGGCCGGCAGCATTTCCATTCCATAGCGTGTGTTGTAGCAGGAGTAAGGCCACCAGACGGGTAAAAAAATGGGAACCGATCCATACGCCACCGAGTAGGCGTAGAACGGAACGGGCAGCCACAAGAGCCACGTCCAGGCAAAGGCCCGCTGCCGCTCCATCCACCATCCCCACACGGTTCCCAGCGCGCTCGCCGCCAGCAGCAGGTTGCCCCAGGCGGCAGCGGCCGTGTCCATCTCCGCCGCTTTCACAAAGAAGATCAACCCCACCCAGGGATTGTGCCAGCCCGGATGCAGCGGCCCGGCGCCCTGGGCGGCGCTGCGCAGCTCGATGGCCAGAGCGGAATAGGGACCGCGCGCGAAATAAAGCCAGTCGCCGAAGCCCACCGCGTTATAGACGAACCAGGCCGCCGGAGCCGCCGCCAGCAACACGCTGGCCAGCCAGAAGGAGCGCGAACGCAGGCGGTTGCGCCGGACGAGCACGAGCCCCACGGAGACCCAGGCCAGAAAAGCCATCACCCAGCCGTCGTAGCGCGTGAAGACGGCAGCCACCAGCACGGCCGCGATCCACCAGAGCCGGCGCGCGCTCCGCCGCCCGTCCTCCTCGTCCAGGCTCGCGTGCCACTCCACCAGCCCCGCCACGGCCCACACCATCTCGCAGAGAAACAGCGGCTCGGTCATGGCCGTGGTCTGCAGGTAGAGCAGGTTGGGATTGAGCGCGAAGAAGGCCAGCCCGGCCGCCGCCGGCAGCCGGGCGAGCCAGCGCCGCGCCAGACGGTAGAGTCCCGCCGAGGCGGCCAGATAGGCCAGCGCCGAAGGCACGACCCCGGCCAGCCCGTCGGCCCACCAGCTGTAAATCTGCACGAAAGGAAGCAGCAGAATGTGGGGCAGCGGCAGCCACACCGAGCCCAGTTCGGTCAGCCGCGGCTGGTGCGCGTCGAAGACCCGGCGGGCAATGTGCAGGTGGGCCACCGCGTCGCCGTAGTTGAGCAGCGCCCCGTGCCGCCAGCTCCAGACCGTCGCCGCCAGCGAAGCCAGTGCGCAGGCTCCCCAGACCGCCGGCATCTCCAGCCGGACCATGCCGCGATCCGTCCTCTCCGGGTTGGGGCTTCCGGACATGGACGTTTCAGGCAAGACGCGTCAACTCGCGCAGTTGTTCAAAGCGGGCGTCAATCTCCGGACGTGTCAACCGCTCGATCCGCGCGGTGCCGAAACTTTCGCAGGCAAAGGATCCCATCACGGCGCCGTAGAACATCGCGCGGCGGTAGGCGGCCGGAGTGATCTCGGCCTCGGCAGCCAGAGAACCGAAAAAGCCGCCGGCAAAGCTGTCGCCCGCGCCGGTCGGATCCACGACGCTTTCCAGCAGCATCGCCGGCGCGCGGAGAGCCTCCGGCCCTTGATCTTTTGGAGGCAATTTGTGGAATAAGGTGGCTCCGTACTCGCCGTGTTTCACCACCAGCGTCTTCGGTCCCAGCGCCATCACCGCGCGCGCCGCCTGCAGCAGGTTGTCGTTGCCCGCCAGCATCCGGGTCTCGCCGTCGTTGATGAGCAGAATGTCCAGGCCCTTGAGCATCTCCAGCAGAGCCGGGCGATGGTCCTTGATCCAGTAATTCATCGTGTCGCCGGCCACCAGCTTCACGCCCGGCATCTGTTCGCGCACCCGTCGCTGCAACACCGGATCGATGTTGGCCAGGAAAAGAAACTCCGAGTCGCGGTAAGCGTCGGGAATCTTGGGCGCGAACGACGCAAAGACGTTCAGTTCGGTCGCATGGGTCTTGGCCTCATTCAGATTTTCAAGGTAAGAGCCCTTCCAGAAGAAACTCTTGCCGGCGGCGTGCTCGATGCCGCGGGTATCGATGTTCTTCCGGGTGAGGACGGCCTCCTGTTCAGGGCCAAAATCCTCGCCAACAACGGCGATGACGCGGACATCGGTAAAGAAGCTGGCGGAGAGCGAAAAGTAGGTCGCGGCTCCTCCCAGACAGCGCTCCGCGCGCCCCGCCGGCGTCTCAATCGAATCAAAAGCCACGCTGCCGACTACGGTAATGGACATATTCCTTCCTGCCTGCTCAAAAACTGCGTCGAGTGGGACGCGGAGCGGAGATCGTCTTCCGCTCGGGAAAACGGTGATTTCCCCGGCATCAACCCAGATACTTGCCGAAGATTGGCCGCAGCCTGGCCTTGGTTGCGGCCGGAATCGCATCCGGCTGGGTCAGAATGGCATACCGGGCCGCCGAGGCGCACGCACAGGAGCGTTCGCGCGGCATGGCCGCCACGGCCGCCTTCACCACTCTGGCCGCGTTGTCGGCGTTCTGACGGAGCACGGCCACCACCTGCTCGACGGTCACCGCGTCGTGGCCCTCGCGCCAGCAGTCGTAGTCGGTCACCATGGCGATGGTCGCGTAGCAGATCTCGGCCTCGCGCGCCAGCTTGGCCTCCTGCAGGTTGGTCATGCCGATCACGTCCGCGCCCCAGCTGCGGTAGAGGTTCGACTCGGCGCGCGTGGAAAACTGCGGCCCCTCCATGCAGACGTAGGTCCCGCCCAGCTTGCCCACCACGCCCACCGCCCTGCAGGCCTCGGCCGCGGCCTTGGCCACGGTCGCGCAGACCGGGTCGCCAAAGCCCACATGGCCCACGATTCCGTCGCCGAAAAAGGTCGCCACGCGGTGATGGGTGCGGTCGATGAACTGGTCGGGCAGCACGAAATCGGTGGGCTTATGCTCTTCCTTGAGCGAGCCGACGGCTGAAACCGACAGGATGCGCTCGACGCCCAGCTTCTTGAAGGCGTAAATGTTGGCCCTGAAGTTCAACTCCGAGGGCAGAATGCGGTGCTTGCGCCCGTGGCGCGCCAGAAACGCCACCTTGCGCCCCTCCAGCTCGCCCAGTTGAAACGTGTCCGAGGGCTCGCCGAAGGGCGTCTCCACGCGCGACTCGCGCACGTTCGTGAATCCCGGCATCGAGTAGAGTCCGCTGCCGCCGATGATGCCAATCTCCGCTTGCACCAAAACAGCTCCCTCCCCTTCCGGCGGCGAAACGCAGCTCGCCGGGAACCTGCGGCCCGGGCAATACGCCATCTCCCGCCGCGCCGCCGCACTCTGCAAACACTTTAGTATAAAGGCTGGCGGGCTGGCTCTTCCCGGCGTTTTCAAGCGGCCTGGCCGGCCGGCGCCGTTGCGCGCATTGCGCCTCTGCCGCCGGGCCAAGGCCGGGGGGCTGGAGTCCAATCCACAGCCTGGCTCATCCAACAGCAGTGCGGGCTTGCCGTGTGCCGGCCGGCCAAAGACGCAGAAGCATTTAACATCAACACGGGGAACCTCATGACCGACATCCGCTCTACCGTTATCCTGGGCTCCGGCTGCGCCGGGCTCACAGCCGCCATCTACTCCGGCCGCGCCGGCCTCAACCCGCTGATTCTCGAGGGCTACGAACCAGGCGGGCAGCTCTCCATCACATCCCTGGTGGAGAACTTTCCCGGCTGGCCGGAGGGCATTCAGGGACCGGAACTGATCGACAATATGAAGAAGCAGGCCGCGCGTTTCGGCGCGGAGTTTCAGCTTGCCAACCTCAGCCGCGCAGACCTCGGGGCCGGGCCCTACCGGCTGGAAACCTCGACGGGCGAGGTTCTGACGCGCACGCTGATCATCGCCAGCGGGGCCAGTGCGCGCTGGCTGGGGTTGCCGAGCGAGCAGGCCCTGGTCGGCCACGGTGTCTCAAGCTGCGCCACCTGCGACGGCTTCTTCTTTCGCGGGCGCGAGATTGCCGTGGTCGGCGGCGGCGATTCGGCGATGGAAGAGGCGCTGTTTCTCACCCGCTTCGCCTCGAAGGTTACCTTGCTGCACCGGCGCGCCGGCTTCCGCGCCTCGAAGATCATGCTGGAGCGGGTCAAGGCCCATCCGAAGATCGTTCTGCGCCCCAATACCGTCGTCGAAGAGGTGCTGGGCGTTGAAGAGAAGGAAGTGAAGGGGCTGCGGCTGCGCGACGTGGTGACCGGCGAGCCGTCGACGCTGGCCGTCGACGGACTCTTTCTCGGCATCGGCCACGAGCCGAATACCCCCATGTTTGCCGGTCAGATCGATCTCGATGCCGACGGCTACATCCGCACCACGGGCAATGTTCTCGTGACGCGCGAGGGGGTCGTGGTGCCCGGCGTCTTCGCCTGCGGCGACGTGCAGGACCGCCGTTACCGCCAGGCCATCACCGCGGCCGGTTCCGGCTGCATGGCCGCACTCGAAGCCCAGAAGTTTCTCGAAGAGCACGGGTTCTGATGCAGCCGCTGCTGCGGATCCCCGGTTCGGCGCGGCGGCCATGTGGCGCAGGACAGCGCCGCATGGCCGCAAGCTGGCCGCCCCGCCGCTACTCGTACCGCAGCGCTTCAGCCGGCAGGACGCGGGCAGCCGAGGACGATGGGTAGAGCGTGGCCAGCAGCGAGATTCCGATGGAAACCGCCGAGACAATCACACCGTCCCGGGGGCGGGGCGCGAAAGGCAGTGTGTCGATCGAGTAAACAGCGGCGGAGAGATGGATGAAGTGATAATAGCCGCCGGCCCAGGAGGCGATGTAACCAAGCACCAGGCCCAGCGCGGTGCCGATCACGCTGATCAGCAACCCCTGCAGCAGGAAAATGCTCCGCACCTGCCCGGGATGGACACCGAAGCTCATCAGCACGGCGATGTCGCGCGTCTTCTCCATCACCATCATGGTCAGCGCGATGAGAATGTTCAGCGCGGCCACGATGACAATCAGCGCGACGACAATGAAGGTGACCACCTGCTCGAGCTTGAGCGCGCGGAACAATTCGCGGTTCTGCTCCATCCAGTTGGTGGTCATGTAGCCCGGTCCGGCGGCCTTCTCGATCTGCTGGGCGATCTGGGGAGCACGATCCAGATCGTCCACCTTGAAGCTGATGACGGAGAGCAGGTCGGGCTCGCTGAACAGCCGCTGTGCGTCCGAGAGGCGCATGAAGGCCATGGCCGCATCGTACTGGTAAAAGCCGGAGTGGAAGATGCCAGCCACGCGGAAGCGCTGGTACTTGGGCGCGAGGCCGAGCGGGGTCAGCTCGCCCTGCGGGCTGGTGACGAGGACCGAGTCGCCCACCTGGGCGCCGATGGTTTCGGCCAGGTCGCTGCCCAGCACCAGCGGCGGATAGGGCGCACTGACCGTTCCCTGTCCGGGAACCAGTTCGCCGACGCGGTTGGGGGCTTGCGGATTCAGGTCTCTTGCCGATCCGGAAGTGATCGAATCCAGCAGATCGCTCACCGTGCGTTCCTCGGCGGGGATGATGCCCTTGATCAGCGCAAAACCGGCGCGAGGCCCGCGCGAGACCAGCACCTGGCCGTAGAGGCCGGGCGCGTCCGCGGTCACGTGGGGCAGATGGCGCAGGCGCGCGACCAGGGGGCGCCAGTCGCGGATGCCGTCGTCCTGGACGCGCATCAGGTCCACCTGGGACGAGGCCCCCAGCAGCCGGTCCTGAAGATCGCGCCTCATGCCGTTGGTGATGGCCAGGGCGATGATCAGCGCGGCCACCCCGGCGGCTACGCCGATGATGGAGATGGTGGTGACCACCCCCACCACAGCCTGCCGCCGCTTGGCCCGCAGATACCGCGCCGCCACATACAGCTCAAATCTCATGGTTCCCTGCTTTTCTCAAACGAACCTCCGAGGCTCGCTGCTGGCAGACGGACTTCAACCCGTTCGCCGGTCATTTCGCCGCATTTGCGGTTTCGGTCTCCGGAAGCAATCGGCTGGCCGGGAAAACTTTCCGCCTGAGCTGCGGCCTTCTTTCCCTGTTTCGACCCCGTATGCTTTCCCCTCGATCGGCCTCATTGAGCGGCCGGATGGGCGGGGATGACCCTTTTGGCGGCCACCACGTTGTCGTAGCGGTCGTATACGCGAACGGCGATCAGGTGCTCGATCCCCGCGGCATGGGCCGGCGCGGGAATGAAAAAGTCATAGTGTTCGCGCAGCGAGTCGGAGAGCTTGCCCACCGGGTCGATGGATTGCCACGGACCGGCGTCGAGCGAGTACTCGGCGTGACTGATGGGCGAAACCGGATCCACAGCGTCGAAAGAGACGTGAAACTGCCCGGCACAGGAGGCCTGTGGGCAAGCCGAGGATTCCAGCTCGGCCTGGAAAGCCGAAACGGTGGGCGGCGTGGTGTCCACCACAAAGCGCTCGCTCACTTTCTCGCCCGTCAGTGCTTCGCCGGGCGAGTGCGAGGGCGCGTTCGAAGCAACGACCTTGATGCGGTAGCCGCCGTCGGGAATCAGATCGGCGCTGAAACTGCAGGCTTTCGCGGTGATTCCCTTTTTCAGCAGCCGCCAGACGGTTTCGCCGTCGCCGCGCAGGTAAAGCGAGTAGACCAGGTGGTCGCCGTTATCGTCGTGCGCGGCCCAGCGGACGGTGATGGCTGTGCGGTCTTTGACGGCATCCAGAGGAGAATTCGAAGAATTGGCGTCTGCGCTGATTCCGGCATCCTGACCGGAAGCGGGAAAGGCGATGCTGACGGTCTGCGGCTGGCTGGGACTGCTCTGCGGATTCAGCCGCGCACCGGGCACCACCACCACCGCATCCACCACCGGCGCGGCATTGACGGGAAGGTAATTCACGCCGACCGAGCCCACCATGCCCCCGGGTTCAAGCACGGCCTTCCACTGCAGAAAGCGCCCCGGCGGCGAAGCCACCACGCCGTCCCGGAGCGGCTTCCAAGGGCTCCAGCCGCGTACTGGCTGCTCCACGTTGCCGGTGCGGGTCAGAATCTGGTAGTGCTCCGAGCCGGGCTGGACCTCGACGCGCCCAAAGCGGGCGAAACTGCCGGTGTCGAGCACGTCGCTTGCGTAAACGTGCGTTTTGCCGCTTGCCGCCAGCCGGCAGAGCTTGCCCGTGTTCCCGGTTCCGATGTACAGGTCTCCGTCCGCGCCCGTGCCGGGGGCAACAGCCAGGCTCAACCCCTGCTGCGCATCCAGGTGAACGATGTCGGCGTAGCTGCCGTCGCCGCGGATCTCGAACACCCGGCCGCGGTTGCCGGTCAGCGCCAGCAGACCGCCGGGACGGTCGTGCAGAGCGTAAACAATCTCGTTCTTGCCTGCCCAGAGCTTGCGCGGCGCCTGGCCCGGGGTGAGCGCGTAGATTTCGCTGCCTCCGGGCAGCGAGGCGCTGGTGTTGGCTGCGTTCAGCGAGCCCGGCTGAACCACGGTGATGGTGATGGACGCCGTCGCCTGCGGAGACAGGGGCGGCAACGGGTTCTGTCCCTTTTCGCCCACTGCGGCCGCGTAGATCGTTCCGTCGCTGGCCACGGCCAAGGAAGTGATCTCGCGGCGGGGCGCTTCGAAAAGAACGTAGCCTTTGCCTTCGGGGCTGATGCGGTAGACCAGCCCGGACCCGTCCGAACCGGCGATCAGATTGCCGTCCTTGTCCCACGCCAGCGAACGGATGTGGGCATCGTCGCTCTTGAAAAACAGCTCCGGCCGCGCTCCTTGTTTCGCCGGATCGAAACGGTAGACGGCGGCCGGACCGCCGGTGGCGAGATAGAGCTGTCCGGACTTGTCGAAAGTCATTGCCCAGATATAGTGGGCGCCGGCAACCTGTTTTTCCGCGCCTTTTCCCGCCGCCGGCCCGCCATTTTCCGCCGGACTGGAGGCCTTGCCGTCCGTGTCCCCTGCTTTCGTCCCCTCCGGTTGGGCGGCGTCGAAGACAAGCTCCGCGCCCTTGGCGCTCACGCCGGTATCGTTTTCGGTGACGCGCGCGTGTGGATCGAGACGGTAGACCTTGCCGCTGGGAATGGTGGCCGCATAGAGCGCGCCATTCGGCCCCAGACGGACCACCTCGACGGCCACGTCGCGGGTCTTGAAGAGAGGAAACACCTTCCCATCCGGGCTGACGCGCAGCACGGTGGCCGGCGAGCCAGTTCCCAGATAGGCCGTGCCGTCCTTGTCCACGGCAACGGACCAGACGTAGGCAGAGGCTGTGGTCGCCACGCCGGCAACATCCGGTCCGGCTCGCAGCGAGCCGTCGCTCCAGAGCGCTACGCCCTCGGGCGTGCCCTTCTCGAATTCTTCAAGGCGCGACTGGGTCCAGAGATGCGTGCCCTGAGCCAGGGCCAGCGGCGCAACTGCGGCAGTCAGGCCCGCGGTGATCGCCAAAAGGCGGAGCGCGGAAGGCAAGCGGTGAGTCGCACGAAAGAAAAAAAGCATTCTGTCGTTGAGTTTACTCAAGCTGGAAGACCTCAGTGCCGAAAATGCCGTATACCCGTGAAGACCATGGCCAGACCCAGCCGGTCAGCGGCGTCGATCACTTCCTGATCCTTGACCGATCCGCCGGGCTGGATGACGGCCGTTGCCCCGGCCTGGGCGACGGTTTCAAGGCCATCGGGGAACGGGAAGAAGGCGTCCGAGGCGGCCACGCAGCCCTTGAGCGGCAGGACGGCCTTCATCGCGCCGAACTTCGCCGCATCCACGCGGCTCATCTGGCCCGCGCCCACGCCCAGGGTCTGGCCGTCGCGAGCATAGACGATGGCATTCGATTTGACGTGCTTGCACACCCGCCAGGCAAAGAGCAGGCTGCGCAGTTCGTCGGCGGTCGGCGGACGCCAGGTGACCACTTTCAGCCCCGGATCGAGCCGTGCCGCCTC
>JBMFHN010000006.1:0-14087 GCA_049976805.1 Occallatibacter sp.
GGAGACGATTGCCGGGCGGTCATGGGCGCCCAGCGCAGAACCACGCCCTGTTTGCGCACCGCGGCGGAAAAGCCGGTGACCGGAGCCGGAGCCTGGCCAGCCAGAACCAGAGCCGCGTTGGATAATCCCGCCGAACGGCCGCGGCGATTTTCAATCTCGACAAAATAGCGCAGCGGGCGCGGCGGACCGGAGGCCAGCGCGGCAGGCAGCATATCGGTGTAACTCCCCGCCGCGCCGGGCGCGAGAGCGAAAGCGGCTCCGGCCGGCTGGCGATGGGCCGAGCCTTGCACCTGTCGCCAGACGAGCACCGTGAGGCGGCGTTTCAGATACAGCTTGTCCGTGTTTTTCCGGGGCATGGTCCAGGCAAGCGAAACCTGGTTGCCGTCGCGGTGAGCGGTCAGATCGCTCACCGGCTGCGGCAGGTCGAGCGAAGGTGGCTGCGGTGCGGCGGGAGTTCCGCAGCCGGTCACGGCCAGCCCGGTGGAGACGCCCAGGATCATCGCTGTGGCGAGTGTGACCCGCCCGGCGAGCGATTCGAATCTGCTCCCCGCTTTCATCGTCCTCCCAGTCTATCGAAGCTAGCGGCCGGGGTGGGCGGCAGCGGCGTAAAATTCATTGTATGCATGAACTTTCGATCACAGAGAGCATTGTCGAGACGGTGATCGAGTCGTTGGCGGCGTATCCCGGCACACGGGTGCTCGAGGTGCGGCTGCGCGTGGGGGCGCTGGCCTCGGTTGTTCCCGATTCGCTCGAGTTCTGCTACGGAATCGCCACCGAGGGAACGCCGCTCGAGGGCTCGCGGCTGGTGATCCGAAGCCTGCCCGTGGTTATCCACTGCGGGCCCTGCGGGCTCGATGCGGAGATGGAGGGCGTGCAGTGCTTCCGCTGCCCGCGTTGCGGCACTCCTTCGAACGATCTGAGACAGGGGCGCGAATTGGAAATCGATTCGATCGAGATCGAGGACAACAACACGAAAGACAGAGGAGAAGAAGAAATGACCAGCCGGAACGAGGTGAAGCCTTGACTGCCCGTATCGTCGAACTGCGCAAGGGGATTCTGAAAAAAAACGATGAGTTGGCGGCGGGGCTGCGGGCAAGCTATGCCGAGGCCGGAGTGCTGGTGCTGAACCTGGTTTCAAGCCCCGGAACCGGCAAGACCGCCTTTCTCGAGCGGACGCTGCGGGAGCTGAGCGGGCGCGGAGCCAGAGCGGGGGCCCTGGTGGGCGACCTCGAAACCGACAACGACGCACGGCGCCTGGCTGCGAGCGGCGCGCCGGTGCACCAGATCAACACGCACGGCACCTGTCATCTGGATGCGGAAACGGTGGCGAAACACCTGAGAGAGTGGCAGGGCGTTGCGCTCGGCGGACTCGATTACCTCTTTATCGAGAATGTCGGCAATCTGGTCTGTCCGTCCAGCTACGATCTGGGCGAGGGGATACGCGTGGTGCTGCTGAGCGTCACCGAGGGCGAGGACAAGCCACTGAAATATCCCACGATGTTCAACTCCGCCGATGTGGCAGTGCTGACCAAGATGGACATCGCCGCGGCGTGCGGTTTCGACCGCGAGCTGGCGCTGCGGAACATCCAGGAGATCCGGCCCGGGATGCGCGTCTTCGAGACCAGCGCCAGGACCGGCGCGGGGATGGAGGAGTGGCTGGAGTATTTGATGTCGGAACGCGCGGGCTAACACCGGGCGGGCGCGATGGTAGCGGCAAGAGCGGAAGGATCCAGGCGCATTCGGCGAACAACGGCCTGCCAGGTTGTGCTCCCGGGATGGGCTTCCATGATCGCGCGCAGTCCACGGAGGTGATTGCTTCCAGCCGCCACCAGGGTCCGCGCCGGCGGGAAAGATTCCTGGCGGGATCGAGCCGGGCGCAGCCCTTCCGTTTGGAGGGCGGCGTCTCCGTCGAGCCGGGCGCGCCTTTTGGCCTGGGTGCCGGTGCTCCATTTTTTCCCCATTTGTTCTCGCCGGGGACGGAAAGACGGCCAGGATTCAAGAGAAGAAAGCGCAAAAAGCCGCGGGGATGCGGCGTGGAGAACTCGCGCCGGGGCGGAGTGGAAAGCGCCCCGGGATCGAAGCCGGACTGGATCGGTTGGGCAAGCGATCCCGTCGCATGCGGGGAAGCCGCCGGGACCTGCCGCTGGGATCGTTCTCCAGGAACCGGTCGAATACCGGCTTGACCCGCGTCTCCGGGCTGTTGCGAATTTCCATTTGAACCGTACAGTACCGCGGTGCCTCCGGCGGAGCCTGAAACGCATCGATAGGGGCGGTTCTCCGCTTTGGCCGCAAACCGGCGAAACAGAAGGAGAAATCGGGCGTGATTTGGGTCACGCGGCATGCGAGTTGATCCCGGTATAAGCTCGATAAGGGGGATGCGATGTGTTTGGCGATTCCGGGAAAGGTCGAGGAGATTGCCACCGTGGATGGGTTGCGCGTCGGACGGGTGAACTTTGGCGGCATTGTCAAGCGGGTCTGCCTGGACTATGTGCCTGAGGTCGAAGTCGGCGACTATACCATTGTCCATGTGGGTTTTGCCCTCTCGAAGATTGATGAACAGACGGCCTTGCAGACGCTCGAGGATTTCCGCGCGCTGGGCGTGCTCGATGCGGAATTGGAGACCGAGGATGAGGCCTTTGCGCGAGCGGCAGTTGCGCCGCAGTCTCCGTGTCCGGATGGGAGTTGCCCGGGCCGATGAAGTATCTGACCGAATTCCGCAATGGCGAAATCGCACGGCGCATGGCGCGGCAGATCGCCGCATGTGTGACGCGGCCGTGGAAGATCATGGAGGTCTGCGGCGGGCAGACGCACTCGATCATCAGGAACGGCATCGACCAGATGCTGCCGGCCGGTGTGGAGATGATCCACGGCCCCGGCTGCCCGGTCTGCGTGACGCCGCTCGAACTGATCGACAAGGCGCTGGCCATTGCCGCGCGGCCGGGGGTGATCTTCTGCTCCTTTGGCGACATGCTGCGGGTTCCCGGCACCGGGGGCGACCTCTTCCAGGTGAAGGGCGCCGGCGGCGACGTGCGCGTGGTCTACTCGCCGCTCGACGCCGTCGAACTGGCGGTGAAGAACCCGGACAAGCAGGTGGTCTTCTTCGGAGTGGGCTTTGAGACGACCGCCCCGGCCAACGCCATGAGCGTCCACGTGGCCAGGCAGCGCGGGCTGAAGAATTTTTCGCTGCTTGTCTCGCACGTGCTGGTGCCGCCGGCAATCGCGGCAATTCTGGAGTCGCCGGGAAACCGGGTACAGGGATTTCTGCTCGCCGGCCACGTGTCGAGCGTGATGGGCTATTGGGAATATCCGCCGCTGGCGGAAAAGTACAAGGTTCCGATGGTGGTCACCGGCTTCGAGCCGCTCGATCTGCTCGAAGGGATTCGCCGCACGGTCATGCAGCTCGAAGCGGGACGGCACGAGGTGGAGAACGCCTACGAGCGGATCGTCACGCGCGAGGGCAACCGCGCGGCGCAGAAGCTGCTGGCGGAGGTTTTCGAGCTCTCCGACCGGGCGTGGCGGGGGATCGGCGTGATTCCCCGCAGCGGCTGGCGGCTGAGGGGAGAGTATCGCGAGTTCGATGCCGAGCAGCGATTCGCGATTGCGGGCCTGCGCACCGAGGAGTCCGCGCTGTGCCGCGCGGGCGACGTGCTGCGCGGCAACCTGAAACCCTCCCAGTGCCCGGCCTTCGGCAAGGAATGCACGCCGCGCCATCCGCTCGGAGCGACGATGGTTTCGAGCGAAGGCGCCTGCGCGGCGTATTACAACTACGGGCGATTTTTGAGCGCCGAAGAGCTGGCCGGTGCGGAAAGCGGATGGGTGGGAGTCAAATGACTGAAAAAGGAAAGTTGACCGCCTGCGACCTTTCTGTCTGGAGCTGCCCTTTGCCGCTGGCCGATTACCCCGCGATCGTGATGGGCCATGGCGGAGGGGGCAAGCTGGGCAACGAACTGGTCGAGCACCTTTTCCTGCCTGCCTTTCGCAATCCCGAGCTTGAAAATCTCGGTGACGCGGCACTGCTCGAATGCGGCAGCGGAAGGATCGCCATGAGCACCGACTCCTTTGTCGTGCAGCCGCTGTTCTTTCCCGGCGGCTCGATCGGCGATCTGGCCGTCAACGGCACGGTGAACGATCTGGCCGTCAGCGGCGCGGAGCCGAAGTTTCTGAGCGCGAGCTTCATCCTCGAAGAGGGTTTTCCGCTTTCGCAGCTGGCGGCGATTGTGGAGGCGATGGCGCGGGCGGCGGCCGCGGCCGGGGTGAAGATCGTCACCGGCGACACCAAGGTGGTCGAGCGCGGCCACGGCGACGGCTGTTACATCTCGACGGCGGGGGTGGGTTTGCTCAGGGCGGGGATCGAGGTCGGCCCCGCGCGGGCGCGGCCGGGGGACGCCATTCTGGTCTCGGGCACCCTCGGCGACCACGGCATGGCGATCCTGAGCGTGCGCGAGGGCCTCGAATTCGAGAGCCCGATCCGCTCCGATTGCGCGGCGCTGAACGGGCTGATTGCCGGCGTGCTGGCGGCGGCCGGCGGGGCGGTGCACGCGATGCGCGACCCCACGCGCGGCGGGCTGGCTTCTACGCTAAACGAGATTGCCAGGGCCTCCGGCGTGGGCATTGAGATCGACGAGCCGAGTCTGCCGGTGCGGCCGGAGGTCGAGTCGGCCTGCGAACTGCTGGGTCTGGACCCGGTCTACGTGGCCAACGAAGGCAAGGCTGTCCTTTTTGTCGCGCCCGAAGCCGCCGGGCGAGTCCTGGAGACGCTGCGCATGCACCCGCTCGGCAAGGACGCCGTCCGCATCGGCCGGGTGACCGCCGAGCACAAGGGAATGCTGGTGGCGCGCACCGCGATGGGCGCGCGCCGCGTGATCACTCCGCAGATCGGCGAACAGCTGCCGCGCATCTGCTGAGCCGGAGGCGGTAATCTGGAGCCATGAACTACTGGTCAAACATTCTTGCCGTCCTGGGGGCTTTCTTTGTCTATGCCCTGATCAAGCGAGCCACCCAGATTCCGCTGCAGAAGGCGCTGGATTACCTGCGCAATGGAGCCCTGCTCATTGACGTGCGCTCCACTGCAGAATTCAACTCCGGCCATCTTCCGGGAGCTTTCAATCTGCCGCTGAATCTGATCCACAACCCATTGCCCCGCCGGGTGAAGGACAAGAATCAGGTGCTGCTGCTGTATTGCCACAGCGGGATGCGCAGCGGTGTGGCCCGGAGGAAGCTGAAGTCCATGGGATATGCGAATACATTCAATCTCGGTTCCTATCGCCGCGCGGAACGGATCGCGAACAGCAAGTAAGCCTCTCCGGGCCAGGCGGGGGAATCTTCGCGCAAAAGAACGCAGGGAGCCGTATCCGGGATCGCTCTCGATCCGGCTTTTTGCGTCGCGGCCGCGCGATTTTTCGAGGCACGGCGCTTGATCCTCCGGCGGCAATTGATAGACTGGTAAGTTTGCTGTCAGAGGAAGGAGTTGCACAGAATGGCTACGACAATGCAAGCCGTCGTTAAAGCGCACGCCGCGCCTGGTGTCGAACTGCGTGAAGTGCCCGTGCCGACGCCCGGCGCCGGCGAGGTGCTGGTCCGTGTTCAGGCTGCCAGCGTCTGCGGCACAGACCTGCATATTTTCAACTGGGATCCGTGGGCGGAGGGACGCATTCATCCGCCGCTGATTCCGGGCCACGAATTTTCCGGTATGGTGGCCGCCGTGGGGCCGCGCGTGACCGCGGTCAAGGAGGGCGACTTCGTCAGCGCGGAGATGCACGTGGCCTGCGGCAAATGTCTGCAGTGCCGCATCGGCCAGGCGCACATCTGCCAGCACGTGCGGATTCTGGGCGTCGACTCCGATGGGGCTTTCGCCAGCTATGTGATCATCCCGGAGAGCAACATCTGGAAGCTCTCGCCGTCGATTCCCCGCGACTGGTGCTCGTTGCTGGATCCGCTGGGCAACGCGGTGCACACGGCGCTGGCCGGTCCGATTACCGCGCAAACCGTGCTGGTAACCGGCTGCGGGGCCATCGGGCTGTTTTCCATTGCCGTGGCACGGGCCGCAGGCGCCGCCAAGGTATTCGCCTTCGAGGTGAATGCGCATCGCAGGAGCGTGGCCGCCGCGATGGGCGCGGATCTGGCGCTGGATCCCACGGTGGAAGGCGCCGTCGAACAGGTCCGGACGGCGACGAACGGAACCGGAGTGGACGTGCTGCTGGAGATGTCGGGCCATCCGACGGCCATCCGGCAGGGCTTCTCCCTGCTGCGAACCGGAGGCCGGGCATCGTTGCTCGGGATTCCGTCCCAGCCAATGGAACTGGACCTGGCCCGCGACATCATCTTCAAAGGCGCGACGGTGCAGGGCATCAACGGGCGCAGGATCTTCGAAACCTGGTTCCAGATGGAAGCCCTGCTGGCCAGCGGCAAGCTCGATCTGGAGCCGGCGATTACCCACCGGCTGAAACTTGCCGAGTTTGTCCAGGCCATGGAACTGCTGAAATCGGGTGAGGCGATCAAGGTCGTGCTCAAGCCGGAGTGAGGCTCGGCGGGCGGCTCTCTTCGTCCCAGACGATGGAAACGCGCCGCAGGCCGCGGACGGCGTTGGCCAGGTAGACGGCGTCGGCCTGGCGCAGGTCGTCGAGATGGAGGACGCGCTCCTCGATCTCCGGCCGTGATTCGAGCATATGACGGCGGAAGACGCCGCCGAGCAGGCCGCAGGCGACGGGAGGGGTCTGCCAGCGGCTGTTTTTCTGGATGAAAATGTTGCTGATGGCACCTTCGGTGACCTCGCCGCGCAGATTGAGAAACAGCGTCTCGTCCCAGCCGGCCCGGACGGCCTTCTGGTAGGCAGCCGCGTAAAGGGGCCGGTGCGTGGTTTTGTGGAAGAGCATCCGGTCGGCGGGATCGGTGCGCTCGGGGGCAATCGACGCGCGCGCGAGGCGGGCGGCCGGGGCTTCGGGCAGCGCTTCGCTCTCGATGCGCACACCGCCGTCGCGGTCCAGAAGCAGTCGGACCTTACGCGGTTCGGGACCGGAAAAGGCCGCGGCATGGGTCCGCAGCGCGGCGCGCACCGCGGCCCGGTCGCAGGTGAAATCGAAGTAGCCGGCCGAATCCTCCAGCCGGTCGAGGTGCAACTCCAGCATCGGATAATCGGCATGCCAGAGCAGGCTTTCCACGAGCGAAAACTCGATCGGGATCGCACTCGACGCGCTGGCGAGAAACTCCGCCTTGAGCAGGCATTCGCGGTACTCGTCTTCCGCGACGGAGTCGGCGACGATGCCGCTGCCGACTCCCATCCTGGCGGCCGCTGGTGGCGGCGCCGCAGCGGCGCGGCGCGATGCGCCATCTCCGCCGCGCAGTTCCAGCGTCCGGATGGGCACATTGAAGACCGCCTGTTCCGGCGAGAAGAAGCCGATGGCCCCGGTATAAACGCCGCGGGGACCGGACTCGATCTCGGCCGCCAGTTGCATGGCCCGCACCTTGGGCGCGCCGGTGACGGAGCCTGAGGGAAACAGGGCCCGGAAGATCTGCTGCAATCCGACATCGGGGCGCAGTTTGCCGGTGATGGTCGAGGTCATCTGCCAGAGGGTCGGGTGGCGCTCGACGGCAAAGAGACGTTCGACGCGGACGCTGCCAAAATCGCACAGGCGGCCGAGGTCGTTGCGCACGAGGTCCACGATCATCACGTTTTCGCTGCGGTTTTTGGGGTCGCCCGCGAGCCACTCGGCGCGGGCGCGGTCCTCGCTGCCGGTGCGGCCGCGGGGCGCGGTGCCCTTCATCGGCCGCATGGCGATGCGGCGGGCGGCTCTGCCGGAATCGAGGCGGAAAAACAGCTCCGGCGAAAAGGAAAGAACCTGATGGCCGGGCTGCGCGTGGAGAAAGGCGCCGAACTCGACCGGCTGACGGCGGCGCAGAAGGGAATAAAGAGCCGCGGAGCTGTCCGGCGGCTGCAGATCGAAGGGCGCGGTGAAATTGAGCTGATAGATGTCGCCCGAGCGAATCCACTCGTGGATGGCCGCGATGCGCTGGCCGTACTCCGGCCCCGAGAGGCTGAAGGCGGCTGCGGAAAGCGCCTTGGTGGCGGCAGCCCTTCTGGCGGCGTCCGGAGCTGGAGAAGCGAGCCCCGGCGGGTCGCCGTCCACAAAGACGCCCCGCCGGTGATCGAAACGATAAGCACGGTCGTAGATTCCGAACCAGGCGAGCGGCGCGGCGAAGGGATGCGCCGCGAAGCCGGCGGCGGTGGGTTCAAAGCAGGCGCCGCATTCATAGGTAAAGAAACCGGCGGCGGAACAGCCGGCCGTGACGGCGCTTTCAATCTCGGCAAAGAGGCGGGGAATCTCCCCGGGCTCGATGGCCGCGACGACGCGCGCGGGATGGATGAAGAGGCGGGTCCAGGGCGCTTCGGCTTCGGGCTGCGCGCACTCGAGCAGAACCGTCGCCGGAGTCTGCTCGACCAGCGAGTAAAGGTTTTCGGGAAGGGGATGCCAGCGGTTCAACATAAGCCTGCGCATACTGCCCGCAGGAGACAGGTCGGCAAGGAGAAACCGTCCCTGCCGGGAGTTTGCCCGCTACTGCACGGTCAGCGCGAGAGATGTGGTGTACGTCGCGGTGGTGACGCCATTGGTCGACTCGGCGGCCACGGTGACGGCGTAAGTTCCCGATGGAGTTGCCGGATTGGGGTAAGGGCCGTAGTTCTTGTAGCCATACAGCGGATTGCAGGCGGTCGTGCCCAGCATGGTCATCAGGCCGACCAGGAGCAGCAGCGAAATCCGGCTGAGCCAGCGGCGGCGGCGCGCGCCCCAGGCAAGGCCTCCCAGTCCCAGAGCGCCCGGCAACAGAAACGCCCAGGCAACGGGATGCGAACCGCCGCCCGGCCGGTGACGGACCGGCGAGGAGGACGAAGTGGTCTGCGCCACCGTCTGAATCGCCATCGAGCTGGTCACGGGTGCTGTGGTGGTGGAAAGAATCTCGACGGTCTTGGGCGAAAACGTGCAGGTGGCGTTTTCGGGAAGACCGGAACAGGAGAGCGTCACGAACATGGGGGTGGCCAGCGTGGACGTGTAGGCGAGGTTCGGAAGAATGGAAACCGTCGCCGTTCCCGACTGGCCGGCCGTCAGGGTGTTCACCGGGGTGGTGGCCGGCGCGAGATAGGAGACGGCGGCCATGAATCTACATTGAGCGGTGATGTTCACGCTGACCGGCGACGAGGTTGAACTCTGGTTGCTGGAAGTGGCGGCAAAAACGGCCGTCAGGGTATGCGTGCCGGTCGCCAGGAAGATCGTCGGGCTGGCCGCGCCCGCGGAACTCAACTGGAGGGAATCAAGCTGCACCTGCTGGCCATCGTACTCATCCTCGACGGCCACGACGCCGGTGACCGGCTGATCATTCGCGGTCACGGCAATGGATAGAGGCTGTGCGCATCCGTTCAGCGTGCCGGCGGTCAGCGTTGTGACGGTCGGCGCCTGTGCGTGGGCCACAGCCACGGCCAGCGCGGGCACCAGCAGCACAATCGCCAGCCCTCGAACCAACGTAAGCCGCAGACTGCGGCAGTTCATGCCTCTCACGTGCACCTGCTCCAAATCCCGGGTGATTTCCTGGTTCCGTTTCCCGTTTTTGACACGAAGAACAACCGCTGCCGTCCGGGGATTCCGGTTTGCCGGTTTCCACCCTGCGCGGCCCCTTTGTCGCGGATCAGAACTCATTGTATCCGGCCGAGGCCGGCCCCGGCTAATTCCGGGCGCGCCTGCCGGTTACCCAAACAAAAAGAAGGATGTCGGCCGGCCGCCGGGCGAAGCAGCCGGGAAAGAATCCGCGAATTCCGATGGTTCCCGGCCCGGCGGCGTTATCCTTGTCTGTTCGAGGTGCAACGCAATGAGTGAGATTTCCGCCCGCCCCCAGCTCGCCCACCTGACCGCTACGCTCGACGAACTGCGCGCCAAGGGCACCTACTTCAAGCTGCGCGTGCTGGACGACCAGCAGGCGCCGGTCTGCCATTACGACGGCCGCCAGGTGATCAACCTGGCCAGCAACAACTATCTTGGTCTGGCCAACGATCCGCGGCTGATCGAGGCCGCGCTGGAGGCAACGCGAAAATTCGGCGTCGGTTCGGGCGCGGTGCGGACCATCGCCGGCACCATGCGCATTCACATGGACCTCGAAGAGAAGATCGCCCGCTTCAAGAACGTCGAGGCCTGCGTGGTCTTCCAGAGCGGCTTCACGGCCAACTCGGGCACGGTGGGCTCGATCCTGGGCAAGGACGACTTCATCCTGTCCGACGAGCTGAACCACGCCTCGATCATCGACGGCGCGCGGCTGTCGCGGGCCAGGATCAAGGTCTTCCGCCACAAGGACGCGGCCCACTGCGAGGAGCTGCTGAAGGAGGTGGCCGGCGAGCCGGGCAGAAAGCTGGTCATCACCGACGGCGTCTTCTCGATGGACGGCGACATCGGCGCCGTGGACAAGCTTGCCGCGCTGGCGGAGAAATACGGGGCCATCATGATGGTGGACGACGCCCACGCCTCGGGCGTGCTGGGGCGCAACGGCCGCGGCTCGGTCGACCACTTCGGCCTGCACGGCAAGGTGGACGTGCAGGTGGGCACGCTGTCGAAGGCCATCGGCGTTCTGGGCGGCTACGTCTGCGGCAGCCGCGATCTGATTGATTACCTCTACCATCGCGCCCGCCCGTTCCTGTTCTCCACGTCCCATCCGCCGGCGGTCGCCGCGGCCTCGATCGCCGCCTTTGACATCCTGGAGGCCGAGCCGGAGCGCATCGAGCGGCTGTGGGCGAATACGCGCTATTTCCAGGGCGAGCTGAAGCGCGCGGGCTTTAACGTCGGCGGCGTCAATACGCCGGCCTCGGAAACGCCGATCACGCCGCTGATTCTGGGCGACGGCCGGACGACGATGGAGTTCTCGCGGGCGCTCTTTGAGGAAGGCGTGATGGGCACCGGCATCGCTTTTCCGACGGTTCCCGAAGGCAAGGCGCGCGTGCGTCTGATCCTCACCAGCGAGCACACGCGGGCGCAGCTCGACCGGGCACTCGAAACGCTGGAGCGGGTGGCGAAGCGGATGGGAATTTTACAATAAGGCATCATGATCGCTCATTTGCGCGGCAAGCTCATCCACAAGGAGCCCGGCCAGGCCATTG
The DNA here is from genome assembly GCA_049976805.1 of Occallatibacter sp. Lineage (GTDB taxonomy): Bacteria > Acidobacteriota > Terriglobia > Terriglobales > Acidobacteriaceae > Telmatobacter. Next base: position 11,129 of record JBMFHN010000006.1, read on the forward strand.
TCGAGGCCGGCGGGGTGGGCTACGACGTCGTCATCTCGGTTCCCACCTTTACGGCGCTGCCCGCCGTGGGCGCCGAGGCCGCGCTGCACATCCACACCCAGGTCAGCGAGGACCAGATCGCCCTCTTCGGCTTCCTGGACCGCGAGGAGAAGCGTCTCTTCGAGCGGCTGATCACGGTCAGCGCCGTGGGGCCCAAACTGGCGATCAAAATCTTGAGCGGCCTGGCGGTGGAGCGCACGGTGCAGGCCATTCGCGGCCAGGACCACGCACAATTGACCCGCATCCCCGGGGTGGGCAGAAAACTGGCCGAGCGCCTGGTGGTCGAGCTCAAGGACAAGTTGGATGACTTTGCCGTCGCGCCGCAGCCATCCGCCGTCGCCGGTCCGGCGGTGGACGATGTGCTCTCGGCGCTGGTCAACCTCGGCTACCAGCGCGCCGCGGCCGAAAAAGCCATCGAACAGGCCGTAGCCAGGGACAAGACGCTGGCAGCCGACTTCGACGGCCTCTTCCGCGGCGCGCTGAAGGTGATCCGGTAAACTGGCATTGTCATGGCTCGCGCCGCCAAACCCGCTTCAAATGCCGTTCTTGCCTGTCTTCGTCCTGAAGCGCTCGCTTTCCTGCGCAGCCTGGCCCGGCACAACGAGCGTGAGTGGTTTCAGCCACGCAAGGCACAGTTTGAGACCGAGCTGAAGAAGCCGATGCTGGCCATCATCGGCAAGGTCAACGAAGCGATGATCGAGTTTGCGCCCGGCCACGCGCGCCCGGCGGAAAAGTGTCTGTTCAGGATTTACCGCGACACCCGCTTCAGCGCCGACAAGCGGCCCTACAAGACGCACGTAGCCGCCTGGTGGTCGCGCGAAGGGCTGGAAAAGACCTCGGGCGCGGGCTACTATTTCCAGATCGATGCCAGGGAAGTGATCGTGGCCGCCGGAGTCTGGCGGCCGCAGAAAGAACAATTGGCCGCCATCCGCCACTGGCTGCTCGACCACCATCTGGAGTTCAGGAAGATTCTCCAGAGGCCGGGCTTGCGAAGGGTTTTTACCGAGTATGAAGGCAACGCGCTGAGCAGGCCGCCGAAGGGATTTTCGCCCGATCATCCGGCGCTCGACCTGATCCGCTGCCGGCAGTGGGGAGTGAGCGCGACGCTTGCCGCCTCGGTTGCGCTCGAACCGGGCTTTGCCGCCATGCTCGCGCGCCACTTCCGGCTGGCCGCGCCCCTGGTGGAGGCGTTGAACACGCCGATCGTCGCGGCTCTGGCGCCGAGGAAAAAGGTCCTCTTCGGCCTGGAGTGAACATTGTCCGCAGGCAGAGGACTCCGGAGGCAGCCGGGCGCTCCGGTTCCTGTGGGCGAGCGCGCACGCCGCCGCTCAGTGTAGGATGTTGCCCATGGAGCCTTCCCGAACCCCTTCCGAAGCGGCCTCGGCGCGCCCTGCCGGGCAGCCCGTCGAGAGCGCGGCCGAACCCGGCCAGGCCAGCGGCCCGGACGTCCCGCGCGGGCCGGAAAAGCCGAAGAAGGAGCTGGTGGTCGTGACCGGCATCTCCGGCGCGGGCAAGGCCTCGGCACTCAAGGCCTTCGAGGATCTGGGCTATCACTGCGTGGACAATCTGCCGCTGGAGCTGTTGCCCGGCTTTGCTTCTCTGATTGAGAAGTCCACCGAGGTTCAGAGCGCGGCCATCGTGGTCGATATCCGCGAGGGGCCGACCCTGGACCGGCTGCCGGAGATTCTCAAGCAGGTGAAGATGCTCTTGCCGACGCGCGTGGTTTTTCTGGACGCGCAGGATGCCGTGCTGGTCCGGCGCTACTCGGAAACCCGGCGGCCGCACCCGCTCGGTCGCCAGGAGACGGTCTCCCGCTCGATCGTCGAGGAGCGGCAACTGCTGGACCCGATCCGCAACGTCGCCGACACGCTGATCGACACCTCGAACTTCAATGTTCATGAGTTGCGCGCCCACATTCAGGACCGCTTCGGCCACGAGGACGAGATGAAGCGGCTGCTGGTCAGCTGCCTCAGCTTCGGTTTCAAAAACGGAGTGCCGCTGGACGCGGACATGGTCTTCGACGTGCGCTTCCTGCCCAATCCCCATTTTGTGCCGGAGTTCCGCCGGTTGACCGGCCTCGATCCCCAGGTGGCCGCCTATGTGCGCGGCTTTCCCCAGGCCCGGGAGTTCATGGGCCGGGTGACGAATCTGCTGCTTTACCTGCTGCCCCACTACGTCGAAGAGGGCAAGAGCTACCTGACGCTGGCCTTCGGCTGCACCGGCGGCCAGCACCGCAGCGTGATGATGGTCGAGGAGATCGCCGCCGAGCTGAAGCGCGCCGGCTACCAGGTGAAGGCGCTGCACCGGGATATACCGCGGTGACCAGCAACCTGATTCTGATTACACTGCTGGTGAAGCTGGGCGTGATGGCTTCGGTGGCCAGCGTGCTGGCGCGTGTGAGCACCTTCCGGCGGCTGTTTTTCGCCGAGCGGCGCCGTCCCCGGCAAACGCTTGGGTTGCTGGCGTTTTTTCTGGTGCCGCTCACGCTCGGCGTCTGGGTGCGGATCGCAGTGCCCAACTTTCTGGCCGCCGACATTTCCTTTGAAACGGTGATTCTTCTGGGTTTGCTGGTGGGGCCGGAGTGGGCCATGCTGGGCGGCGCGGTGCTGTCACTGCCCGCCATGCTGCACCGCGAGTTCCTGACGCTTCCCTTTGACGTTGCGTTGGGGCTGGGAGCGGGCATTCTGGGCCGTTTTGTGGAGCCGGAGGAGATCTGGTCGTTCACGCCGTTCATCGACCTGAGCCTCTACCGCTGGGTGCGGCGCAACCTGCGCCAGCCGCGCTTTGACCGCCAGATCCTGATGCTGGTGCTGATCATGGGGGCCGAGGCGTGCCGCACCTGGGTGGCCCACGCCTTTCCCCACCGGCTTTTTGCCCTGCTTGCAGGACGATGGTGGCTCGAAGGGCTGGTCTGGCTTTC